>UQIY01000033.1 GCA_900541195.1 uncultured Collinsella sp.
AGCTGCGGGAACGGTCTATCCGCTCAACGTGTTCGGCTGAGATCGGAAATCAACCCTTCATTTTGGTAGGTTTTATCTGGGCAAACGAGAGCCCTCGAAAGCAACGGGGCTTTCGGGGGGCTCGTTCGGATGGGTTGCGCAGGACCGGCAAAATGCCAATACCCTACTTGCCGTCATCCTGCTGCAGGCTGTCCTGTTCGCTGAGGCGCGCCTGCCTGCTGGCCATGCGTGCGGGCTTGTCGGGATCGGGAACGGCCGTGGGCATGGGCTCGTCGACATGACCGCCCCACCAGCCGCCCACAAAGTTGAGCGTGTGGAACACGTTGATCACGGCGCCGGGATCAACGTCGCACACCAACTTGATAATGTCCTGGCTCTCGTAGGTCGAAACAACGGTGTTCAGCAGGTACATCTTTTCGCGGCTGTATCCGCCGATGACCTCGGCGCAGCTAATACCGTGCTGAAAATGGTCAACATAGGCGGTCATGACTTCGTCTGCCTTGCGCGTCGTGATCTGCAACGTCACACGGTCGTAGCGACGATAGAAACTGTCGATGGTCTTGGTCGAAATAAACTGGAACACGATGGAGTACGCCGCGTTGTCCCAGCCAAACATAAAGCCAAAGATCGCCAGGATAAAGCAGTTGAAACCAAAGATGACGCCCCAGATGGTCTTGCCCGTGTGGTTGGAAACCCACAACGCGATAAAATCGGTGCCGCCGGTGGATGCGCCGGACTTAAGCGCGATGGCGGCGCCCAGACCCGAGACCACGCCGCCAAAAATGATGAGCATGATCTTGTCGCCCAAAAACGGCGCGAAGTGAAAGACGTTGAGGAACAGCGATGAGAGCACGACCTGCATCATCGAGAAGATGACGAAGCGCTTGCTAATGCCGCTCCAACATAGGAGCGCCACGGGGATGTTGAGCGCGAGCATACCGAGCGAGATGTCGATATGAACGCCACCCAGCGAGGTAACGCGATCGAGTAGGACCGCGACGCCGGTAAGACCGCTCGGAAGCAGGTCGGCGGGCTGAATGAACGCCTGGATCAGAAATGTCTGGAGAACGGCGGAAATGGTGACCGCCACAGCGGTAATGGCACGGCGGACGATGGTGAGGCGGCCGAGCACGAGCACGCGGTCCGTGAGCTGATCGATGGCGTTCGCCACGCAGGCTCCTTTCGAAGGCAGATGTAGTTGTGGGATATGTCCGCGATTGTAGCATGGAGCGTGCGGGGGCGCTTCAATTCACCCTCTCCCGACAACCAAAGCGGGACCAGCAACCCCACGACCAAAGGCCCAAATTACAAGTGAGTAGACTTTACGCGACCTGCAGAGCGCACCCAAAACCGCCACCCCTGTGACCTGCGGTTTTACAAAGGAAGATATGCATTGTGCTCGGCCTGCGCCAAAAAGTCTACTCACTTAGTCCGAATCGAAGCCAAACGGATCCAAATAGATGACAAATTAAGCCAATCCGCAGCAAAAGACACGTGAATCAGTGCTTCTCGCGGCGGATTGACGCTACAAAGCGGCCAAAATGTCGGTCAGATTATCGATAACGGCATCGGCTCGCGATTGATCGAGGTTGACACCCTCGTGCGGACGCAGCGCCAGGACGCGGGCGCCGGAGCGCTTACCAGCCTCGATGCCCAAAGGCGAATCCTCGATAACCAGGCACTCGGCAGGCTCCACCCCCAGTGCCTCCATGGCACGCAGGTAGATCTCGGGGTCGGGCTTAAACGCACTGCACTCGTGACCGCTGATGGTGTAGTCCAGCACGTCGGGGATACCGGCAATCTCCACCAGCTCGTCGATCAACTCGCGATAGGACGAGCTCGCGATGGCACACTTCACGCCGCGCTCGTGCAGTGCGCGCATCACCGGCTCCGTCTGCTCGTTGAGCAGCTCGGCATACGGAACGGGATGGTCCGGGCTATAGACCTGCTTGTACTCCACGCGCAGGCGCTCGCGCAGCTCAACATCGTCAGGTACCAGCGACTTCCAAATGGCGGGCTCGTTAGACCCCGAAAGATCGGGGATCTCGTCAAAGTGAAAGCCCTTCTCTTCCATAAACGCCACGCGACGACGGTTGTAGAACCACTCGGTATCGACCAGCACGCCGTCCATGTCAAACAGCACTGCCTTGATCATACGCATCTCCTCCCACCTGCCAAAAAGGGACAGGTTTATTTTGGTAGGTTTTATCTGGGATTTGCGACGCGACAGACACGCCCTCCCCAGAGCAAAAAAGGGGACGGGGCGCAAACCCCATCCCCTCTCAATCAACCTGTAAGGTCTACTTACTTGTGATTAGTAGGAAAGCTTCCACATGTAGCGGCGCATGGTCAGCGGGTGCTGACGGGCCTCGGCGATCTGGTTGCCGTACTCGCGCATAACGGCGAGGTGCAGCAGCGGGTTGAAGTAGGTGACGACGCTCGCGGGCACGGCGTCAGCCAGGCCGTAGTCCTTGGAGTCGATCAGAGCGACCTTGGCGCCCATGCGCTCAAGGAAGGTGAGGGCGCGGGCGTCCATCGGACGGGTAGCGCCATCGGACATGAAGAAGACGTAGGGCTTACCCTCGGTGGAAACCTCGAACGGGCCGTGGAAGTACTCGCCGGTGTTGTAGGCGGCGGCGTCGATCCACTGCATCTCGGTGAACAGGAAGGCGGCGTGAGAGTAAGCCATCTTCTCGGAGGCACCAGAGGCCATGAAGTAAATCATCTTGTCGTCCTTGAAGTCCTCAGCGAACTTCTTGGCGAGCTTCTTGCAGGACTGAGCAGCGTTCTCGCAGAGATCGAAGACGTTGGTGAGGCCGGTGATCATGTCGTCGTACTTGTCATAGCCCTCGGTCTGCTGAAGGATCTCGAGAGCGAGAGCGATGGCGTAGCCAGGCTTCTCGGCCTTGGCGGCATAGTTGGCGTGGAAGCCGTGGACGATGACGTGGTCGGCGTCGACGGTCAGAGCGGAGCCAGCCTTGTTGGTGAGGGAGACGACCGGGCAGTTGTGCTTCTTGGCGGTCTTGTTGGCCTCGACGGTCTCGGGCGTGGAGCCACCGAGGGAGCAGGTGATCACGAAGGTGTGCTCGTTGACCCAAGAAGGCGTGTCGTAGTTGAACTCGTTAGCGGTGAAGATCTGAACGTTCAGCTTGTCCGTGTTGTTGGCCAGGAAGTACTTGGCGGGGTAAAGGTCGGACATGGAAGCACCGCAGCCGACGAAGGCGACGCTGTGGATCTCGTGGTTGGACAGGACGTCAGCGACGATCTGCTTAGGGAGGTTAAGGTCGATCTCGTACATCTGACACATTCCTTTCGATTTTTGCGGCGCCACATTGCCGGGCGCTCGCAGGGTTACCGTGGTTTGGACCGAGTCGCCGGCCCGTTGAGGATGCGACAAGGGGACTGTCCCATTGTCGCATTTTGGGAATGGAAGCCTGCCTGGGGTATGGGATGCCAGGCAGGCCCCCGGGGGAAAGCGGTTAGACGCTTGGTCGCGACTAGGCCAGGATGCCGGCCGCGGAGAGGGCGATGCCGCCCACGATGGCGATCACGAGAAGCCAACCGGTGTTGACGTTCTTCTTGATGAGCCAGTACATAAGGCCGGTGAGGCCAAGGGAAATCATCTGGGGCATCATGCCGTCCAGGATGTCCTGGATAACGACGGTGCCCTCAGCGAACTGCAGCGGGGTGGTGGCGCCAATCAGCGTAGCGATCATGCCGCCCACGGACATAAGGCCCACGATGCCGCAGACATACATGAGCTTCTCCATGAGGTCGCCGCCCTGAAGCTTGCTCAGGTACTCGTGGCCGCCCTGATAGCCCATCTTGGCTGCGAACCAAGTGATCAGCACAGAGGGGACGATGGAGATGAGCATGGCCAGGATCGGGCCCATGATGGAGCCCTGCTGAGCCAGCTGAACGCCCAGGCCAAAAGCGATAACGCGGATGGTACCCTGGAAGAAGGAGTCACCGATGCCGGAAAGCGGACCCATGAGGGAGGTCTTGACCGCGTTGATCGAATCGGGATCGAAGTTCTCGGGATCCTTGGCGTACTCCTCCTCCATGGAGGCGGTGAGGCCCAGGATAAAGGCGCTCGTCTGCGGGGTGCAGTTGTAGAACGCCATGTGACGGTGGTAAGCCTCTTTCTTAGCAGCGAGCTGCTTGGGGTCGGACTCGTCCGGATAGAGGCGGTCGAGCGTGGGAACCATGCCGTAGAGGAAGCCCATGTTCATCTGACGCTCGTAGTTCCAAGAGGCCTGGATGGCCCAGGAGCGCCAGAAGAACTGGCTGACCTTCTTGTTCAGGGACACGTCCTTGGTTGCGGTTGCCATAGTGTGTTCCTCCTTAGTCTTCGTCGTCTTCGAGCGGATCGTAGTCGGAATCGACACCGGCGGCTGCATGGGAACCGTTGAACTTGAAGCCCATGAAGACGACAGCCAGGCACACACCGATCAGAGCGACCGCGATGACGGACAGGTTGAGGTAAGCGGCGAGCAGGAAACCGATGAACAGGAACGGAGTCATACCCTTCTTGATCATCATGGTGAGCAGCAGGGCCAAGCCGTAGGCGGTCATGATCTTGGTCGAAACGTTAAGACCAGTGGACAGCCACTCGGGAACCATGTTGACGATGGCCTGAACCAGGTCGGTGCCAACAAAGACGGCGAGGAAGATCGGCAGGAAGTACATGATGGCGTACAGACCGGAGCCGGCGCAGATGTGCATACGGTAGGCGGTCTTGAACTTTCCGTTATCGATCGCGCTATCTGCCACATGGGTGAGGGCGGCGATGATGGAGCGGAACACGATGCCGAGGAGCTGACCCAGGACGGCGACCGGGATGGCGATCGTCATGGCGGTCTCGGCGGAAGCATCGGTCAGGCACGCAAAGGCAGCGGCCACGATGCCACCCAGGACCATATCGGGCGGAACGGCGGCGCCGACCTGCACCAGGCCCATGGACACGAGCTCGACGGCGGCACCGACGGCAAGGCCGGTGGGCACATCGCCCAGCAGCAGACCGACGAGCGTAGCGCCAACGAGGGGCTGCTCGAAGTTAAGACGACCGAGCAGGCGGGAGTCCCACATGCAGAACACGCCGACGAGGCCGACGAGCACCGCACTGATGAACGTATTCATACCCTTCTCCTTTCAGTCAGGCAAAAGCCTGGTTGATTACAGCTTGGCGTCGATGTCGACGCTCTGATACGTAGGGGTCTGCTGAACATAGAGCTTGATGCCCATGTCGAGCAGCTGATTGACGTCGGCCTTCTGGGTGGCGTCGAGGAAGACGGAGCTGTCCTTGCCGCCGACCTGATCGGCACCGTCGTGGTTGGCGGTGGCGCCCAGGTTGATGGCGTCGAGCTTGTAGCCCTTGCAGAACTGCAGCATCTCGGCAGTGTTACCAAAGACGAACATGACGCGCTCGCCGAGGGTGTTGAGCTTGTCCATCTTGGCGAGGGCACGCTCGACGGTGAAGACGTTCAGGCGCACGCCCTGGGGCTTGGCCAGCTTAAGAGCGCCCTTCTTGATGTCATCGTTGGCGGCAGCGTTGTCGACGACGATGATGCGCTCGGCCTGAACCTTGGTGGTCCAGGTAAAAACGACCTGGCCGTGCAGCAGACGGTAGTCAAGACGTGCGAGGACGATCTTGGCGGGACCGGAGCTGTGACGGGGCGCCTTAGCCTTCTTGGCGGGAGCCGCGGCGGCCTCGACCGGTGCGTTGGGGTTGGTCAGACCGGTGCGGGCCTCGTTGATGAGGGCCGCGAGCTCGACGCCCTTGACGGGGACGGGGCTCATAGCGAGCGTGAGCGCCAGCGGGATGTTGAAACCGCTGACAACCGTGAACTTCGTGCCGTTCTTGGAAAGCTCGACCATGTTGTTGTTGACCGAGCTGCCGAGCATATCGGTCAGCACATAGACGGTGTCGTCCGCGTTGAACGTGGCGATCATAGCCTCAACCTTATTGGTGATGGGCTCCTTGTCGTCACGAGCAAGCGACACGACGTGGACGTTCGACACGTCGCCGAGAACCATCTCGAGCGTGTCTTTGGCGCCTGCGGCCAGGCCGCCATGAGATGCGAGAATGATCTGATTCATCTTGCCTCCTCCTTTTCGTTATGGTCATTATAACGTCTTATATGTTGCTTATATTGCTAATTAGTATAAAGACCGTTCGCGGGTGAAAATCGACCGTTGACGGGTTTAACGTACTCGAAACGTTGGACTGGGTAGACCGGCGCTAGCTGGATAACCCCAGGTCAGACCCTGCGCGCAATCCCCTATCGCACGAAGTACCAGGGGCTTTCCTGTACGGTGGGTTCCAGCGCAATGCCGGTGCGTTCCTTAAACAGATCCATGTCCTGAGATTTTTCGGTCCACCACGCGTTGGGCTTAAAGGTCATGCTCTCAATGACATGACCGACAAACACACTGTTGCGCAGCTTGGAGAAGTCGGTGTTCATAATCAGGATGGACGCGAGCACCAACACGATGCCCAGGACTTTAATCGCGCCGGCGGGCTCGGCGTAGACACCAACGCCCACCAGTACGGTGACGACCGTCTCGAAAGACATTACGACGGGAACTTTCGATGTCTCGAGCCCCATGGACAGACCCTGCATATATAAGATGTAAGCAACGGCTGTGGGGATGAGTCCAAAGCCAAGGAACAGCAGCAGCAGCTGTGGCGACATTGCCGCGGCGACATCCGGCCACGGAGCCGCGATAGCTGCCATAACCGCACCGCCAAAAACAAAGCCCCAAAACGTGACAGCCAGCGGGTGGACCGTCTTGGTTGCTATTCGGCTAAACACCGCGAGCGACGCACCACAAAGGCCTGCAATCACGCCCGACGTGACGCCCCAAACCGAAAAATGAAAACCGGAAAGGTCGCCATTGGTCACTGCAAGCACGCAGCCTACGATGTTAAAGACAATGGCAACGAGCTTGTTGGGGGTCACGTCCTCGCGATAAAGCACGCGGCCGAGCATGACGCCAAACACCGGCGAGGTGTAGAGCAGCACCGAGGCCGTGGACATGCCCACCTCGCCCATGCACTCGTAATAACAGGTGTTGGCGGCGGCCAAACCGACGATGCCGACAAGCGCACAGGGAACAAGCTCTTTAGGGCTTGCCTTGAACAGGGCCAGCGGACCCTGAGCCACGGTAGACCCCTCACCCGGACGGCAGCCCATAAACATCAGGACCGGCGCCAAGATAAGCGCTCCGACCAACAAGCGAAAGGCAGCCATGCTCTGGGACGAAACGCCCATGGCCGAGATGCCGTTTACAAAGATTCCGATGCTGCCCCACATAAGCGCGGCGATCAGCACCAGCACATAGCCCAGATTGCTCTTCTTCAACGCAGCCTCCTCGGTATTGTTTCCAATATGTTTCGTACTACGTTATAGTCGTTATATACATTTTTCAAGACACAAATCGGTGAGCGGAAAAATCTGCTCTACCGCTACAACCCATTGGTGCAAAGGGGTCAGGTTCATATGCGCCAACTTGGTGTAAAGTAACCTGTCCCCAATGACTAGGACTGTCCCCAAGTGCCGAACGTCTCCAAGTGCCGCATCTGGGCCAAGGCGACGCCGATGCTTTGGCAACGCCAGCGAAAACCCACCTGAGCGAGCAAGGTGCCTTGAAGCGAAGCGGCATTGACCTTCTGGTCATGCCGCTGAAGCTGAAAGGCAGATTGCCGCTCAGGTGGGTTTGCAGCGTCGAGCCGTTACGGCGTTTGGTAAAACGCCGTAACTAATACTCAAGCTTCCACATGTAGCGGCGCGTCATGTAGTCCTTGTGCGTGACGGCAGAGAGCGCGCGCATGTACACATTGTTGAGGATCGGGGCGAAGATCAGGTGGTTGAAGTACTCGCTCACGCTGTCCTTGATGTCGTTGAGGCCGAGCTCCTTGGCGTCGAGCTGATAGACGCGCTCGCCACCGTACTGGTTGACGAAGCGGATGCCGCGCTCGTCGTTGCAGCGGCTGCGGCCGACGCTGATGAGCTGGAACAGCGAGGTGCGCTTGTCCAGGATCTCGAAGGGGCCGTGGAAGAAGTCGCAGGTGTTGATGGTGCAGGAGTCGATCTGCAGCATCTCCTGCACGTTGCAGATGCTAAAGACGTAGGCAGCACCAAAGAGCGGGCCCTGGGCCATGACGTTAATGCAGGGCTTGTCGGCGTTCTGCTCGGCCCACTTGGCGGCAAGCGGACGGGTGTACTCGACGGCCTTGCGATAGATGGGGTCAACCAGGTCGAAGGCGGCCATAGCGGTCTCGTACTCGGCATAGCCCTCGGTCTGCTGCGTGAGCTCCATGGCGATCATGGTCACGACGGCGGAGTTGGTACGGCCCATGCAGGACTCGTCGACGGCCAGGCTGTCATACTGGATCTTGTAGTCGCAGACCTCGGTGAGGCCGGACTCGTCGACATAGATTGCGATGGTGCTGGCGCCGTGGTCCTTGGCGACCTGGGCGGCGACGATGGTCTCCTTGGTACCGCGCATGGACACGACGACGGCCAGGGTGTTCTCGTTAACGTAGGCAGGGGTTGCGTGCACGAACTCGTTGCTGGTGTAGCTGGAGCTCACGACCTGCGTGGCCTCGTGCTCCATAAAGTACTGGGCAGGATAGTTGCCGCCGTTGGATCCGCCAGCGCCAATCCACACGACGCGCTTGATGCCGCCCTTGTCTACCTTGTCAGCCAAAACCTGGGAGACGACATCCTTAACCTGTTCCTGAGTAGTCATCGTGCATCAGCCTTTCTTCTCGTTTGATGCTCATCACAGGCATACAAGTTACATACATGTTTTGGCTATGTCGACTAGTTGTATGCTATATTTGTCTTAGATAATTTGCTGATGCGGTTTTCGATAACTAGCTACCAGCGGTTTTGTTGTTGTATTGGATACATGCTTAATTAGATTCACATACAAGTTAGATACAGGTTGATCGCATGAATGCTTCGTCTAAGAAGAAACTGAGCCAATACGAGCGCTTGGCGGGTACGCTTCGCGACCGCATCGCCGCCGGCATCTACGCACGCGGAGACAAGCTGCCGTCCGAGATGGAGCTCATGGACGAATCGGGGCTGTCGCGCAGCACCGTGCGCCACGCCCTTAAGGTTCTCGTTGATGAGGGCCTGGTGCGCACCGAGCGCGGGCGTGGCGCCTTTGTGGCCGACACGCCCGCGCTCCACGAGAACAACCTAGTGTTTTCGAGCTATACCAAGCAGGTCGAAGGTCAGGGCATGAAGCCCACCACGCGCACCGTGGACTCGGGCTTTGCCAAGGCGGCCGGCAGCATAGCTAAGTTCTTTGACGCCGCCGCGGGCAGCAAGCTCGTCAAACTTGTCCGCCTGCGCTACCTGGACGACGTGCCGCTGTGCCTGGAGACCACCTACCTGCCGCCAAGCTTCGAGACGCTCATCGATCGCGATATCAACGGTTCGCTCTACGCGACGCTGCGCCAAGAATTCCATCGCGCGCCGGCACAGGGGCACAAGACCTTTGAGGTGTGCTATGCCTCGCAAAACGAGGCGTTTTTGCTCAACGTTGAGCGCGGACAGGCGTTGATCCTAATCACCGACTACGTCTACGACACCGACGGCCGCCCGCTCCACGTCTCTAAGCGCATCCAACGCACCGACCGCGCCAAATACACCGAACCCATCGGCTAACCAACACCAAAACCACCACAATGGAGACAGGCACCTTTGTGGTGGTTTTAGGCGAGGAGGTCGGGGAACCAGGTTGGTTTGGGTTGGTTGGGCGTGCGCTCGGCTAGGACCAGCTCCATCCAGCACATGTCGTACCAGCGGCCGAACTTTTGGGCGCAGCGGTCGAAGGCGCCCACCAGGCGATATCCCATATGGGCATGGAAATCCTGGCTGTTGTGCGTCAGGTACTCGTCGTCCTTGTCGTGCGGCACGGCGATGAGCGCGCACATATTGGTGATGCCCATCGCGATCAGGCATTGCTTGAGCGCATCGTGCAGCTTGCGGCCCAGCCCGCCGTGGCGCACGTCGCGCGCAAGGTAGATCGATGTCTCGACCGACCAGTCGTATGCCTCGCGGCTGTTAAGCGGACTCACATAGGCATAGCCTACCGGATGCCCGTCCAGCTCCATCACCAGATACGGATAGCGCTTGAGCGTACGCTCGATGCGCCCGGCGAACTCCCCAACGCTCGGCACCTCGTATTCGCAGGTAATCGCCGTCTGGCGCACATACGGCTCATAGATGGCAAGCAACGCCGGCGCGTCTTCGGGCGTCGCCAGACGAATCGTCGGCTCGGACATCTCGGGCATGCAGCCCCTCCCCCTCAAAAGCAAAGGCCGCCCTGCGCCAAACCCAGCGCAAGGCGGCCCCTCGTCATTACATCAGACTACAGGACAGCCGCCAGCGCGTCGATATCCTCCTGCGTCGTGGCCCAGCTGGTACAAAAACGCACCACCGTGTGGGTCTCGTCGTACTTTTCCCAGTACTCGATCGAGGCATGCTCGCGAATGCGGGCCATATCTTCGTTGGGCAGAATCACAAACTGCTGGTTAGTCGGCGTCTCCAAGAAGAACCGGTAGCCGTGCTCGTGCAGCACGCGACGAAGCGCCTGCGCGGTTTCGATCGCCTGTCGACCAATCTCAAAATACAGGCCATCGGTAAAGAGCGCCTCAAACTGCACGCCCGTCAGGCGGCCTTTGGCAAGCAGCGCGCCATGTTGCTTAATGCGAGGAATGGGATGCGCCGGGGCGTGCATGCCGCAGAACACCACAGCTTCGCCGCAGAGCGCGCCGCACTTGGTGCCGCCGATGTAGAACACGTCACACAGCTGCGCCAGCTCGGGCAGGGTAATGTCGCACTCATCGGCCGCCAGCGCATAGGCCAGGCGAGCACCGTCCACAAACAGCGGAATCTCATGCTTCTGGCACACCGCGTGAATCGCCGCGAGCTCGGCCTTGGAGTACAGCGTGCCGTACTCGGTCGACAGGCTCACGTACACGGCGCCCGGGAACACCGTGTGCTCGTAGCTCTCGTTTTCGTAGAACACCTGGATATAGTTCTCGAGATCTTCGGCGTGCATCTTGCCCTCGTAGCCGGGGATGGTGAGCACCTTGTGGCCGCCAAACTCGATGGCGCCCGCCTCGTGACAGGCGACGTGACCAGTCTCGGCAGCAACGACACCCTCGTAGGGCGCAAGCAGCATGTCGATCACCGTCGCGTTGGCCTGCGTGCCGCCCACCAGAAAAAACACGTCAGCATCGGGGGCCTGACAAGCCTCGCGGATAAGCTGCTTGGCACGCTCGGTGTGCGCATCGGTACCGTAGCCGGGCTGCGGCTCCATGTTGGTATCGACGAGTGCCTGCAGCACTGCCGGATGTGCGCCGTGGGAATAATCGTTGTTAAACGCGAGCATGGCAATCCTCTCTTACCGGGTATCGGTCAGATGATTCAAACGGAGCTATTGTACGCCGCTGGGATAGGCAATGCGCGCGGCAAGGCACTCAAGTGCCAGTACCAGAGCAAAACCGCAACTCACGTCACTCAAAAAGTGCGCTCCGATCACGATGCGGCCAAACGCGACGAGCGCCGCGACCACAGCCGCCGCCCAAAAGATCACACGGCGACGCGAAGGCTTTTCCGTAAAGGCTGCCGCGGGAAGCCCGGCGAGCATAAGGCCGATCGCCGCATGCGCCGTGTGTCCGCTCGCAAACGACTTGAAGCCGTCCTTGATCACGCCGGCGGCGATAAAGGCCCACTTGTCGGGGTTGCCAATCACCCACCACGGCTGAAAATCGAGCCCCTGCGTCACCTCGATCACGCGCATGCGCGGGCGCGACCACAGCGGCTTGACGACCACGTTGAGGATAATGGCCTGAGCAACCCACACGGCAAGTACCATCAACGCCCAGCGCGTGAGCTCGTCGGACTCGGTCGTGCGCGTGAGGCGATAGACGATAAGGTTGGCAGCGATGACCAGCACAAACGTCAGCACCAACTGAGCTGCGATGAGTTTACCGCCAACCCGCAGGGACGAAACGATCTCGTAGCCAGCCAGGCCAACGTTAACGAGGATGCCGAGCACGGCGAGCCATTTGCTCCCCCTGGAGTCGGGACGCACCGCTCGCACGAGCATAACGCCTGCGATGCTCGCCGTCAGCTCAAACGGCAGCTCGCCGGCAGCCTCGATAAAGCGGCCGTACATGCTGCCGATGTTGAACAGCGCGCACGAGATCTGATAATCGAAGAAGCTGCCCACGCCCAGGCAAAGGCACAGGACAACCGCGATAATGGCGACATCTTTCTTATAGATGTATCCGAACATGCTTTCCTTTCGATGTGGCTGGAATCAACCTGCAACGTGGCGGGGCAAAGTTGACTCCGCCCCGCTACGCCCCTTACTTGTCAGTCATCGTCACTCGCGCCTAATTGCTGCAACAGCATGAGTGCCGCGGCCACGGGGCCGGTACCGTCGTTGGCGTCGAGACCGCGACCCAGGCCGCTGCCCGCGCCGGCGCCCGCCTTGTAGGGCACCGACAGTTTGCGGCTCTTGGGGAAGTTCACCGCGCCATAGCGGGTCTTTAGCTCAAAGGCCACCTTCTTGGGCACGTCGACTCCCAAAAACGTGATGCGACCGCCGCTGAGCGTGACGCTCTCGAGCCCCAGGCGCTCGCCGCGAATGCGGATTCGTGCGCGATTGAACAGGTTGAGTCCTGCCAACGGCAGTTCGCCATGCGCGACCTCGGTCTCTTCCTGCACCTCATCGATGCTCTCCAGGTCCTCGGCCGCTGCGAGCTTGCGGTACACGAGCACGCGCTGATCCACCGCCGGCAGGTACTCCTCGGACAAGAAGTAATCGGCCGGCAGGTTAATACCCACGCTCGCCGCCTCCACGCCGGCATCGTCATCGCCGCGCGCCTCGGCCACGGCCTGGCCCAGCATCTGCGTAAACAGGTCAAAGCCCACGCTCGACAGGTTGCCGTGCTGCTCGGCGCCCATAAGCGAGCCGGCGCCGCGAATCTCCAGGTCGCGCATGGCGATGCGCATGCCGCTGCCCAGGTCCTGGAACTCGGAAAGTGCGGTTAGGCGCGCCGTTGCCTCCTCGGTGAGCGGCAGCTCGCCCGGGAACATAAAGTACGCGTAGGCCTGCGTGGCAGAGCGGCCCACACGGCCCTTGAGCTGGTAGAGCTGTGCCAGACCCAGACGCTGCGAGTCCTCGATGATCAGCGTGTTGGCGGTCGCGTTATCGATGCCGCTCTCCACGATGGTCGTGGCGATGAGCACGTCGATCTTTTTGGTCGCGAACTCGATCATCACGTCCTCGACCTCGCGCGGGCTCATCTTGCCGTGCGCCACGCCCACGCGTGCCTCGGGCGCGGCCTCGTGCACGCGTGCCACGGCGTCGTCGATGGTCTTGACGCGGTTGGACACGTAGTACACCTGGCCGCCGCGACCCACCTCCAGGCGAATCGCTGCGCTCACCACATCGGGGTCGTACTCCCCCACGTGCACGATCACGGGACGACGCCCGGTCGGCGGTGTGGTGATTAGGCTCATGTCGCGCACACCGCTCGTGGCCATTTGCATGGTTCGCGGAATCGGCGTTGCCGAAAGCGTGAGCACGTCAATCTGCTCGCGCAGGTTCTTGAGCTGCTCCTTGTGCTGCACGCCAAAGCGCTGTTCCTCGTCGATGATCACCAGGCCCAGGTTCTTGGGGTTCACATCGGCCGAAAGCAGGCGGTGCGTGCCGATGAGCACGTCGATCGTGCCCTCGGCAAACGCCTTGAGCGCGCGCTTTTGCTGCGCCGGCGTGCGGAAGCGGCTGAGCACCTCGACCTCCAGGCCAAACGGGGCAAAGCGCTCAAAGAAGGTCTCGTAGTGCTGTTGGGCCAGAATGGTCGTGGGACAGAGCACCATGACCTGGCGGCCGGAGTCCACGCACTTAAAGGCCGCGCGCAGGGCGACCTCGGTCTTGCCGAAACCCACGTCGCCGCACAGTAGGCGGTCCATGGGCTTGGGCGCCTCCATGTCGGCCTTAATGTCGGCGATGGCCTCCAGCTGGTCGCGTGTCTCGTCGTAAGGGAAACTCTCCTCCATCTCGATCTGCTCGGGCGTGTCGGGCGGGCAGGCGATACCGGTAATCGACGAGCGGCGCGTATACAGGTCGACCAGGTCAAACGCCAGCTTTTTGGCATTCTTGCGCGCCTTATTGGTGGCACGCGTCCAGTCGGCAGTGTTGAGCCTGGTCAGGCGCGGCTTGTCGCCGTCGGGGCCAACATAGCGCGTGATGCGGTCGACCTGCTCGAGCGGCACGTAGAGCTTGTCGCCATCGGCATATTCCAGCAAAAAGTAGTCGCGCTCCTTGCCGCCCACTTCCTGGCGCGCGATCTCGCTAAAGAGCGCGATGCCGTGAGTGGCGTGCACCACGTAGTCGCCCGGCTTAAACGGGAACGTGATCTGCGTGATGTCCACCTTGCGGCGGCTGCGCGCGCGGTTGGCGTCCATGCGGGCGTTGAGGTCGGCGATTGAGAACACGGCCAGGTTGGCATCGGGCACCACCACGCCCTGCGGCAGGGCAGCGTCCACAAAGGTCACGCGCCCGCGCGAGATGGTGGGCACGGCGGCGCCGGCGGCAGCCTGCGCGGCACCCGCCTCGAGCGAGCGGGCGTTAAGCGCGTCGGCCTTACGCTCGCGAATTGCAGCATGGGCATCCTGGCGGGCTGCACGGTCGGCAGAGTCCGCCGCTGCCACGCGCACGTGGTCGCCAATGACGCCTGCATTTTCGGGCGCCGCGGTCAGCGATTCCTCAAAGGTAATGCCCTCATCGCCAAAGGTGAGCTCCATCGACTCGCGCGCGCCGCGGTCGGGAATGGCAAACACGCAGGCATAGCGCTTGCCCACGACCTCCTGAATACGCGTCATAAAGCGGTTGTCCGAGCCCGCAATGGCCGGCTGCTCAATCTTGAGCTCTGCCGTAACCGCGCCGCCGGCGCGAATCAGGCTCACATAGTTCAGGCGCTGCTGAGCACCAAAATCGAGCTGCTGGGCACGTACATACAGGCCATCCAGTCGGTCAATCCCTGCCTCGCCGGCACGCGCCTCGATATCCTCGTAGGCGCGCAGGCAGTCGTCGAACAGCGAGCGCGGCTCGGACAGGACCACGAGCGCCTTGCCGCTCACGTGTGCCAGCGGGCTCACGGTCTGGCCGTACATCACCGGCAAAAAGCGGTCAAGCTCGGGCGTGACGATGCGTGCATCCACCATCTCGAGCAACGCCGCCAGCTTGCTATCGTCCTGGCTGGCGCGATAGAGCGCCACATGCATGTTGTGGACCGCATCGTCGGTAAGCGCCAGCTCACGGCAGGGGAAGATCTCGATACTGTCCTCGTTGCCGATGGTCTGCCCCGTTGAGCTCACCATGCGGCGAATGCGATCAATTTCGTCGCCGAAGAACTCGATGCGCACGGGCGCCTTCTCCTGCGCGGGGAACACCTCGACGGTGTCGCCGTGCACGCGGAACAGACCGGGCGCGTCGGCTGCGCCGGCATTGGTGTAGCCCATGCCCACCAGGCGCTGCGGCACCTCGTCAAAAGGAATCTCCTCGCCCACCGCAAAAGTGGTGGACTCCCAATAGCGACTCTCGACCGGCGGCACGCAACGCAGCAGCGCACGGGCCGAGGCGACCATAATGCAGTTATCCCCGCGCACGATGCGCCCCAGAGCCTCGCCGCGCTGGGCCACCACGGCGTCGTCGGGCGCCTGTTCGCGCCAAGGGTAGTCCTTGCGCTCGGGAAAGCGGCACACGTGCGCCAGGCCCACATAGGCGGCAAGGCTGCGCGCAGCGCGATCGGCCGCGTCCTCGCCACTCACAATGTAGACCGTGGGGCGCGGGCGGCGCGCAAACTGGGCGGCCGCCATAAGCGTGCGGCCCGACTGCGACACAGCCAGCGTCACGTCCTCGCCGGCATCGAGCCCGGCCTCGACGGTCTGCAAGGCCTCGGCAGTGTAGAGCTGCGCGGCTATACGGTGAATGAGCATGCTGTTCCTCCGGCATTGCAACGCCAAAAGCCCGCCGAGGCAAGCTCGGCGGGTCGTACGTCAAAAGTCTTGATTGTCATGGTAGCGCATGAGGTGGGCACGCCAGCGCGCGCCGAACAGCTATCCCAAAACGCGCACGCTGGGGCACAAATCCGCCAGCGGGCACTCGTCGCACTTAGGTTTGCGGGCGTCGCAGATCTCGCGGCCAAAGGTAATCCACTGGTGGTTGACCGACTCCCAATACTCGTGCGGCAAAATCTTGAGCAGATCTTGCTCGGTCTTGAGCGGCTCCTTGGCATGCGTCTTGGGGCTCAACATCAGGCGGTGTGCGATGCGGTTGACGTGTGTATCGACCGCGATGCCCTCGACAATGCCAAACCCCACGTTGAGCACGATGTTCGCCGTTTTGCGCCCCACGCCCGGCAGCTTGACGAGCTCCTTCATGTCGGCCGGTACCTCGCCGCCGTAATCGGCGACGATTATCTGCGCGGCCTCCACGGCGTGCTTGGCCTTGCTCTTATAAAAGCCGAGCGACTTAATGGTATCCGCCACATCGGCCACGCTTGCCCCCGCCATGGCCTCGGGCGTGGGCCACTGGGAAAACAGCTTCGGCGTCACTTTGTTGACCTGTGCGTCGGTCGTCTGTGCCGAGAGCAGCACCGCGATGAGCAGCCTAAAGGGATTCTCGTGGTCCAAAAAGCACTCGACCGGGCCATAGCGACGGTTGAGGCGCTCGCACACCTCAACGGCGCGCTCGCGTTTGGCGGCATTGGTCTCGCGTGGCATAACGACTCCTCGGCTCAGCGGAATTAACAAGCTTCTGGGCACGATTGTCCCACGTATGGGGTCTTTACGCCTCCAAAAATGCGCCGGTCTGGCGGCCCCACAGGCTTGCGTACTCGCCGCCCGCCTCGACAAGCTGCGCATGCGTACCGTCCTCGACAATCTCGCCGTCCGCCAGCACCACGATGCGGTCGAGCGCCGCCACGGTGGACAGGCGATGTGCCACCACAATGGAGGTGCGGCCGCGCATCAGGTTCTCGAGCGCCTCCTGCACCAGCGCCTCGGACTCGCTGTCCAAGGCAGACGTCGCCTCGTCGAGCACCAGGATCGGCGCGTCGGTCAGAATAGCGCGGGCAATGGCCACGCGCTGGCGCTGGCCGCCCGAAAGCTTAACGCCACGCTCGCCCACCATGGTGTCAAAGCCACGGGGCAGGCGGTCGATAAACTCGGTCGCATTAGCTAAGCGAGCCGCCTCGCGGATCTGCTCGTCGGTGGCGTCGGGGCGGCCGTAGGCGATATTCTCGCGAATGGAGCGATGGAACAGCAGCGCCTCCTGCGGCACGTAGGCAACCTGGCGGCGGAGACTCTGCTGCGTACAGCGCGAGACGTCCTGGCCGTCCACGAGCACGCGGCCGCCCTGTACGTCGTCCAGGCGCAGCAACAGCTTGGTGAGCGTCGTCTTGCCCGAACCCGATTTGCCCACCAGGCCCACGCGCTGGCCCGCCGCAACGTGAAGCGTCAGGTCGTCGAACACGCTCTCGCCTGCCGCGGCGTCACGGTATGCAAAGCTCAGGTGCTCAAAATCAATCGCGCCCTCGCTTACTTTAAGCTCGGGAGCGTTCTCGTCGTCTGCCACCAGACGCGGCTCGTCCAGCACGCGCGTCATCTCGGCCGCATCACCGAGCGCGCGGTTGATGCGCTGCATCATGGAGCTTACGTAGTTCAGACGCATGGTGAGGTTGTACGTATAGGTAAAGATCATGACGAGCGCGCCGGCAGAGATGCCAAACCACGCGTTGCCGCCCGCGACGAACACGCTCACCACGGCCATGGTAATGACGATAAGGCCCGAGGTCGTAAAGTTGCGCTGCATCATGGCGTGCATCGAAACCGTTTCGGCATCGCGCGCGGCGCGGTCAGCGGTATCGAACAGGTCGCGCTCAAAGTCCTCGCGCCCGCAAGTCTTGACGGCCAGGATGTTCGTGACCGCGTCGGACAGCACGCCCGACAGCTTGTTCTGAGCGGCGGACGTCGCGGCCGAAAGCGGCATGATGCGCTTGTACATAAGCCAGACAAACGCGATGTAGACGGCCATGATGCACACCAGGATCACGGTAAACGTCGGCACCACCGGGGCGAGCGCCGCCACCGTGCAGATGACCGAGGTGATGGTGGGGATGAGCGAATACACCGTCACGTCGACCAGCCCCGTATAGCCGCCCATAAAACGGCTCGTCTGGCTCACGAGCGATCCGCCAAAGCGGCTGGTGTGAAATGTCATGGATTGATTGGAGAGCGTGTCGAAGCACAGGCGCGCCAGGTGATAGTTGCCCGCAATCTCGAGCTTGTAGACGGTGTAGTCCTGCAGCTTGGAGAGGATTTGGCCCACTAGGTTAACGAGCACGAGCGCCAGAATGTAAGGACCAAAGACCTCAAACACCTGGTCGCCTGCCACGGGACCGGCCTGGACGCGGTCGACGATGAGGGCCATCACATAGGTGTTGGCAAACGTGAGCAAAAAGATGTAGCCCGCCGACGAGAACACCGAGAGAAAGACGATCAGCGGCTGCGTGCGCGTGACGTCCCAAAAACGCTGCAGCGTGCGACGCACGGTGGAGCGTTTGAGCGGACTGGTGTTTCTCTGAGACATGGGCTTCCTTTCGCGTCTGATAGGGCGAAACGCCATTGTTGCACACTAAAGCGCACTTCAGGCAAGTGCGACGCGAAAAGCGCCCGCGCCCCGCGCTTGCGCAGGCGCCCCGCCGTCAGATGGAGCTAGTCCTCGTCTTTTTGGTCTGCGAGCAGGCTCGCAGACGTAAGCCCCAAGATCTCGTCGGCCTCCTCGGCATCTTCCAGGGCGTCGATGTCCTTGAGCTTGCGCTCCATGGCGTTGGTGCGCGTGGTAATGATGCCCTCGACCGTTTTGCCCGCGGTCTCGATCTGCTGCTGGGCGCGGCGCAGCGCCTTTTGATAGCGCGGCAGCTCGGCCTTGACAGCGGAGAGCACGCGCAGTACATCGTCGGTGCGTTTTTGCAGCTTAAACGTTTGGTAACTCATCTGCAGGCTGTTGAGAATGGCCGCCATGGTGCTGGGGCCGGCAACGTTGACGTGATAGTCGCGGCCCAGGGTCTCGATAAGCCCGGGGCGGCTGACGACCTCGGCGTACAGTCCTTCAAACGGCACGAACATGATGCCAAAGTTGGTCGTTGCCGGCACACTCAGGTACTTCTCGCAGATGTCCTTTGCCTCGCGCTTGACCATGGTGTCGAGCGTCTTTCGCGCAGCCGCCACGGCCTCCGCATCACCCGACTCCTGCGCGTCGAGCAAGTGCTCGTACGCGTCGCCCGGAAACTTGGAGTCAATCGGCAGCAGCACGGGGTCGCCCTCGTCCACCGGCAGCTTGACGGCAAACTCAACGCGCTCCGAGGCGCCGGGCTTGGTGGCGACGTTTTCCAGATACTGGTCGGGTGTAAGAATGTCCGCCAGAATTGCACCCAGCTGCACCTCGCCCAAAATACCACGCGCCTTCACGTTGCCCAGCACGCGCTTAAGGTCGCCCACGCCGGTGGCGATGGACTGCATGTCGCCCAGGCCCTTGTACACGACCTCGAGCTGGTCGCTCACCTGCTTAAACGATGCCGACAGGCGATCGTTGAGCGTGCGGGAGAGTTTCTCGTCCACCGTCGCGCGCATCTGATCGAGTTGCACGTTGTTGTCTTTGCGGATAGCACCCAGCTGGGCATCGACCGTCTCGCGCACCTTGTCCAGGCGGTGCTCGATGCCCTCGCGGTTAGCACCGAGCTGTTGGGCCGTCTCGCGGCGAAGGTCATCCATCCGGTCACCAGCTTGCGAAAACTCACGTGCGATGGTCAGGTAACGTTGCTGCTCCACGGCCGCATCTGTCGTCTGCTGCTGCGCGATGGCGTTGGCCGTGCGGCGAGTTTCGGCCAGCGCGACGTTCAGGGCATCGAGCGCGTTGTTGGCCTGCTCGAGTGCTGCCAGCGTTTCCGCGCTACTGTCGCCACGCTCCCGCAACTCGGCACGCAGGCTCTTGAGTTGGAGGGCGCAAGCCGCAGCAACCCCCACCGCCACCAAGGCGATCACAACAAGCACAATATCAATAGCAGACATAAACTCCGCCCAACAAACCCAATCGAGCACCAATCAAAACCGCGATCAATCTTACCCCGCCACACGCACCGGGCGTCACATGGCAATCGGACAAATGGATTTTGGGCCACAGGTACTAAAACGCTAACTCTCCCAGCCGGCGCGGATGGTTGTTACGACATCGCTTAGGCGCTGGCCGAGAGCTGCCAAGTGCTGAAGCACCTCACTGGGCGAGGCGCCGTTGAGAATGCACGTGAGGGCATATGAGGCCAAGAAGATTGCCGCGAGCCCCAACGGAATCAGCACGATCATCGCCAGCGTACGCAGGCGCTGGGTCCAACGACGGCGACGCGCACGACGCTTGTCGAACGCAAGCTCCTGCGCATATGAATCTTGCTGTACGGAATAGGCTCCTGGGTCCACCTCACCCGCAGACGATACCGCGGACGCAGCGTTTTGCGCAGGAGGCTGGACGGCCGCCCCCTGCATTTGCATCTCCATAAGCCGTTGCTGCTGGCGCAACATGCGCTCGGCTTGTTGCTGCGGGGTCTCAAGAAACAGATCCATGTTGGCCTCCTCAATCGGAGCATTCGACGCTCACGCCCAGCATCCCGCACCGCCAAGGCCACGGCAACGCAATCCGTAGCAATAGCTGCAAAGTTTCTTGTTGACAAAAGCTGTCGAAAACCTCAACAACTCCCCTACCAGCACTTTCTCTGAGCTTTTTTATCGAATGATCTTTTGCCCTTCCGCCCTTACGCCAACCGACCAAAACCTAACCAAAAGCTTGACGAAAATTGTGAAGACAGGGACCCCACACAAAAACGTGCCGCCCCAAAAGGGGCGGCACACAAACTTCTAATCAGCTTTTCAGTAACGAGCACGCGACGACCCGAAGCGGGCCGGGAGGGCCGGACTACCTTCCCTCAACGCGACCCTGCGAAGCCGTGAGCGAGGAGGGAAGGTAGTCCGGCCCTCCCGGCCCAGCTCACGCTAGCACCACGCGCTAGTAGTTCACCACCTGTTCCTCAAAGTACGCCTTCGGGTGGTTGCACACCGGGCATACCTCGGGCGCCTCGGCACCAACGTGCAGGTGCCCGCAGTTCAGGCACTTCCACACCTTCACGCCCTCACGCTCAAACACCTCGCCCGACTCGATGCGCTCGACGAGTTTGTTGTAGCGCTCCTCGTGGGCCTTCTCGACGGCGGCGACGCCACGGAACTTCTCGGCGATCTCGGCAAAGCCCTCCTCCTCGGCGGTCTTGGCGAACTCGTCGTACATCGTGGTCCACTCGTAGTTCTCGCCCGCGGCGGCGTCACGCAGGTTGTCCAGAGTGCCCGGAACGGCGCCGTCGTACAGATACTTAAACCACAGCTTGGCGTGCTCGGACTCGTTGCCCGCCGTCTCGGCAAAGATATTCGAGATCTGAACGTAGCCATCCTTCTTGGCCTTGGATGCATAGTAGCGATACTTGGTGTGTGCCTGGGACTCACCGGCAAAAGCAGTCTCGAGGTTCTTCTTGGTCTGAGAGTTCTCAAAATCCATAGGTGTACTTCCCTTCAACACGTGCCGCCCATAGGCTTTGAGCGACCTTGTCTTTAGGATGCCCTCAAGCCGCGAATTTAAACCTTACAATCCCGTTCTTCAGATTTGAGCGGGCTACACACTCAACCAGCAATCGCCCTCGGCTCGGCAAAAGCCCTCGCGCTCCAGGTCAGCTAGAATGCCCGCGATCAAGTCGCACTCGACCGGCCCGCGACCGGCTGCCGCTTCCATCTCGTTAACGCCCACCACGGCATCAGCAAGCGTAATCCCCGCCGGCTGCCCATCGCGCGCTGCCAACAACATACGCACGATATGCGCGCGCTTTTGGCGGCGCGAGCCCTCAAACTTGGACTGACGACTATAGCCCGCCGACCGCCTGGACGGATTGGGCAGTGTCTTTTTAAGATACGCGCCGTAATCCAGCAATGCGTAATACCACGCGCGCGGCGTGTCGGCATCGTCTTGAGGCGCGGCAAAGGGCGCGATCTCGTCCGCCGCCGCACCGGGGGCCGCCGGACAGGCAGCTTGGATCAGCGGCACCAGCTCGCGATCGGGAACGGCCGGCACATCGGGAAAGAAATGATGCAAAAAGACCGTGCGCACATTGGTCTCCAAATACACGCCCGGAAGATCGAATGCAAACGAACGGATGCCCTGCGCCGTTGCCGGGCCAATGCCGGGCAGAGCGACCAAGTCACGCGTCTCGCGCGGAAACTCCCCATCCCAGTCCTCTACAACGCACTGTGCAGCCCTGTGAAGCGCCAAGGCGCGGCGATTATAGCCCATCCCCTGCCACGCATCCAAGACATCGGAAGGGACAGCCTGAGCGAGCGCCTGAACAGTCGGAAAGCGATCGAGCCACGCCGGCATACGCGTCTCCACGCGCGGCACCTGCGTCTGCTGCAGCATGACCTCGGAGAGCCAGATGATATACGGGTCGTGCGTTCGGCGCCACGGAAGGTCGCGATAACGCAAGACCCCTTCCGAACGAATCATCGAACGAAAGGGGTCCTGAATCATAGCTATACTCCTTATGCGGCGCTATTCCTCCCGGCAAGCGTACGCGCAGGCAGCGTACTCGGGAAACGCATCGCGATCGGCGAACTTGGGATCGACAGCCGGA
The DNA here is from genome assembly GCA_900541195.1 of uncultured Collinsella sp. Lineage (GTDB taxonomy): Bacteria > Actinomycetota > Coriobacteriia > Coriobacteriales > Coriobacteriaceae > Collinsella. Next base: position 22,820 of record UQIY01000033.1, read on the forward strand.
AACTGGCGATGGGCGACGATATCGCCGAGCGAAACGGAATCGAGGTAGTCGCGCATCAACGCCTGGGCTCCGGCCCACAGGGGATGATAGCAGCACGCGCCCATGCGCGCACAGTCACCATCGGGGGCGGTGCAGTCGTTCATAACCATAGGGCCCTGAACGGCCTCGACGACCTGGCGGATAGTGACGTCGTCCGGACTGACCTTGAGACGCATGCCACCGTGGACGCCACGCAGGCTCTCCACAATACCGGCTTGGACCAAACCATGCTGAATCGAACGGGCAAACGAATACGAGACATTGACCTCTTCGGCAGCGGTGCGAACAGAAAGCAAACGCTCCGGATCCTCAGCAAGCATCGCCAGCATGCGAAGGGCGTAATCAGTCTTCCTCGATATGTCCATTTTTCCCCTTTCAAGGAATACGAACAGCTCGAACGAGCTCCGGGGCCGAGCTTGTGTCGAGACGCTAAATGACCGCCAGGACATCCAAATGGTAAATCGGATATCCACTGAGTGCCGCGCTTGGAGCGAAATGCATCAGATGCGGCGCACAGTGCAATTTAGTATAACCTAACCCCCTGTCTCGTAGAACAGGTGTTGCGCAACAAAGCTGTTGTTCAGACAGATATACTTATTAGATTTTACTTGCGTTCCCGAAGGCGCGGGGATTCTGGGCGAAGATGCACCAGGGCGATCGTTCTATCGAAACAAAGCGCATCAAACGCAAAAAGCCACGTCCGAAGACGTGGCTTTAATTGCGTTGGCGGGAAGTACGGGGCTCGAACCCGCGACCTCCGACGTGACAGGCCGGCGCTCTAACCAAACTGAGCTAACTCCCCAGGCAGTCGTTCGCGTTTGTTTCCGCTCGCGTGCGCTGCGGGGATTAGTATACACAGAAGTCTGTCCGGCGCGCAACAACTTTTTTGAAAAATTTTTTGGGGCCATCCGGGAGGGCTTCCGGGGCTGAGGGCGGGGGTTAAGTTTGCTGCTCTACAGTCCTGCGCAAGACGGAAAGCACATTAAG
>UQIY01000034.1 GCA_900541195.1 uncultured Collinsella sp.
AGGAAAGCACTTAATGTGCTTTCCGTCTTGCGCAGGACTGTAGAGCAGGAAACTTCATATGCGACCCTCTCGGGCGCAAGCAAAAGGGCGACCCCTGTCCGGAGTCGCCCTTGTTGAGCTGCTTATGTGTAGCTGTTACTCGGCGTCGTGGTGACGGCGGGGCTTGCGGCCTCCGTTGTCGCCGGGACGGCGCGGACGGTCGCTGCGCTCGGAGCGCTCGCGACGCGGACGCTCACGGCGCTGGAAGTGCTCGCCATCGCCCTCGGAGGAACCCTCAGAGCGAGCCGGGGCCTCGGGCTTGTCGAGACGATCAAGCGAGATCTTGCCGCGATCGTCGACCTCGATGACGACGACCTTGACCTCGTCGCCCACGTTGAGAACGTCCTCGACCTTCTCCACGCGGCCCTTGGCGACGCGGGAGATGTGCAGCAGGCCGTCCTTGCCAGGCAGCAGGTTGACGAAGGCGCCGAAGGGCTGGATGGAGACCACGCGACCGGTGTACTCCTCGCCCGGCTCGGGAACCTTGATGATGAGCTTGATGCGCTCGACGGCCTGGTCGACGGACTCGCCGGTGCCGCCGACAAAGACGGTGCCGTCCTCCTGGATGTCGACCGAAGCGCCGGTCTCGTCCTGGATACCGCGGATGACCTTGCCGCCGGAGCCAATGACGTCGCGAATCTTATCGGTAGGAACCTGGATGGAGACGATGCGCGGAGCGGTGCTGCGTGTGGTGTGGCGCGGCTCGGGAATCACATCGAGCATCTTCTGCAGGATGAAGGCGCGACCCTCCTTGGCCTGCTGCAGGGCGCGGGCCAGGATGTCGAAGGTTAGGCCGGTGGCCTTGTTATCCATCTGCAGGGCGGTGATGCCCTCGGTGGTGCCGGTGACCTTAAAGTCCATGTCGCCCAAGAAGTCCTCGAGACCCTGGATATCGGACAGGACCACGGTCTTTCCCTCCTCCTGGATCAGACCCATGGCGATACCGGAGACCGGGCGCTTAATGGGCACGCCGCCGTCCATAAGGGCGAGCGTGGAGCCGCAGGTCGAAGCCATCGAAGAGGAGCCGTTGGACTCCATGACCTCGGAGACGACGCGGATGGCGTAGGGGAACTCGTTCTCGTCGGGGAGCACCGGGAGCAGAGCGCGCTCGGCAAGGTTGCCGTGACCGATCTCGCGACGCTTGGGGCTGCCCATGCGGCCGGTCTCGCCGGTGCAGAACGGCGGGAAGTTATAGTGGTGCATATAGCGCTTGCCCTCGGTGGGCTCGATGGTATCCAGACGCTGGCCCTCGTTGAGCATGCCGAGCGACAGGACGGAGAGCACCTGGGTCTGGCCACGCTGGAACAGACCGGAGCCGTGAACGAGCGGCAGGTAGTTATCCTTCACCATGATGGGACGGATCTCGTCTGCAGCACGGCCATCGACGCGCTCGCCAGTCTCGACGACCATGGTGCGCATGGCCTTCTTCTCGAGCTTCTTGAGCGCCACGGGGATCTCGCGCTCCCAAGCGGCCTGCTCCTCCTCGGTAAACTCGGCGCGGATGGACTCCTTCAGAGCCTCGACCTTACCGATACGAGAGAGCTTGTCGGCGTCGCGAAGGGCAGCTGCCATCTCGTCGTAGTGGGCAAAGATGCGCTCCTGGACCTCCTCGACGGGCTGGTCGAGCGGGTACTCCTTCTTGACGATGGGGCCGTTGACCTGCTCCCACTCGGCGACGAACTCGTCCTGGGCCTGGCAGAAGGCAGCAAGGGCCTCCTGGCCAAACTTCATGGCGGCGAGCATGTCGTCCTCGGAGATCTCCTCGGCGCCGGCCTCGACCATCGAGATGAAGTCGGCAGAGCCGCCCAGCTCCAGGTCCAGATCGGAGTTCTCGCGCTCCTCGTAGGTGGGGTTGACGATAAACTCGCCAGTCTCCACGTTACGGCCGATGCGCACGCAGGCAAGCGGGCCCTCGAAGGGCACGCCACCGAGCGTCATGGCCAGGGAAGCACCCATGACGTTGATGACGTCGAAGGGGTTGACCTGGTCGGCGACGAGCGAGGTGGCGACGATGTGCACCTCGTTGCGGAAGCCGTCCGGGAAACTCGGGCGGATCGGACGGTCGATCATGCGCGCGGTGAGCGTGGCCTTCTCGCTGGGACGGCCCTCACGCTTGAGGTAACCACCCGGGATGCGGCCAGCGGCGTACATCTTCTCGTTGAAGTCGACGGTCAGCGGGAAGAAGTCGTAGTTCTTGCGCTCCTTGGAGACGACCACGGTGTCGAGCATCGTGGTGTCGCCCTGCTTGACCAGGCAGGCGCCGGTGGCCTGCTTGGCAAGCTCGCCCGACTCAAAGGTGTAGGTCTTGCCGTACAGCTCAAAGGTCTTGGATACGAGTGTCATTGTTCTCCTTTACCCCACAGGCCCCTTGCCTGCGGGCTTCTCATGTGACGCGGGCCCCCTGCCCCCGCCACGCTTCAGAGCGTGATTGTTCGCGCCCTTACACAAAAAGAGCGCCCCGCTGCGCAGGACGCTCTTAGCATGTACAAATCCTTACTGGATGTTGTCGCGGATGCCCAGAGCCTTGATGAGCTCACGGTACTCGACGATGTCGTTCTTCTTAATGTAGGAGAGAAGACGACGACGACGGCCGACGAGCATGAGCAGGCCACGACGGGTGTGGAAGTCCTTCTGGTGGGACTTCATGTGCTCGGTCAGCTCCTTGATGCGCTCGGACAGGATGGCGACCTGAACCTTGGGGTTGCCGGTGTCGACCGGGGTGTTACCGAACTGGGCAGTCAGCTCCGCCTTGCGCTCTTTGGAAACAGTCATTGTTTCACCTTTCGTTTCTTGTCGCCCTCGGGCGACGCTATTCGCCTCGGACTGGGAAGCCGCCGGTGGAGCGAGCATCCAAGATCGAGGTACCAACAGGTCGGTATGTTACCACAAGCAGCCCACGCCTGCGCATCATCACCGACCCAACATGAATTCCATCGCACGGAGGCGCTGATCGGTATGAGTTGCCGCCCAGACATGCGAAAGCCCCAACAAAAAAGCGGCAGTATGGGGATCAACCCTCTCGGCCATGAGCGCATCGAAGGTCATGGACATGAGGGCGCGCAGCCACGCGACCTCACCGGTCGACACCAGCTCGGCACCCGGAACGCTCGACGCACACGACCCGCACATGAGACCGCCCGCCTGGGGCGAAAAATACGACAGCATGGGGTCTCCGCACAGCACGCAGGCCGAAAAATCGGGTCGGTAGCCAACGTGCGACAGCAGCTTAAACACATATGCCGCCACAAGTAGATCCATGTGCGCCGTGTCGAGCCCGCTGCCCACCAGGGCAAGCGCTCGCTGCGTGATGGCAAAGGTAAACGGGTCCTCGGCGTCCTCAAACGAGCACACGCGCGCGACCTCGGCGATTGCGCTTGCGGCGCAAGTCGTCTCGTAATCGGGCGCTGCGCCGAGCGGCGCCTCCATAAGCTCGGCCTGCGAAACCACGTCAAGCGACCGTCCATGCGCGAGCAGCATATCGACGGTACAGAACAGCTCGCAGCGCGCAGCCAGGCGCCCACCGGGTTTGCGGGCGCCCTTTGCCACGGCGCGAACCTGCCGACCCCGTTCGTCAAGCATCGTCAGGATCAGGTCCGTCTCTTTGAGCTTCGTCTTGTCGAGGACGAGCGCCTTCGTGCGATATGTCCGGGAGCCTGCCATGCGCGCCGCGCGTCCTTAGTCCTCGGCGTTGTAGCCAAAGCGGCGAATCTGGGCCTCGTCGTCACGCCAGCCGGCCTTGACCTTCACGTCCAGCTCCAAAAAGACCTGCGTGCCAAAGATGCGCTCAAGATCGCGGCGAGCGTCGATACCGATATGTTTGATCATCTCGCCGCCCTTGCCGATGATGATGCCCTTTTGGCCCTCGCGCTCGACGTAAATGGTAGCGTGCACGCGCAGCACCTTCTTGGTCTGCTCGAGCGCATCGCAGATCACGCCAACGGAGTGCGGGATCTCATCACGGGTGCGGCGCAAGACCTTCTCGCGCACAAACTCGGCAACGAGCGTCTCATCGGAAGCGTCGGTACCCATGTCCTCGGGGAACCAACGCGGACCCTCGGGCAAAAAGTGCGCAACGGTCTCGATAAAGGCATCGACGTTGAAGTTCTTGACCGACGACGTCACGATCTCGTCGTCATATTCCATAAGCTCGTGGGCGGCCTTAAGCTGCTCCATGACCTGTGCGGGGTCGGCCTCATCGGCCTTGGTGAGCACCAGGACCTTCTTGGAACGGGCATTCTTGACGCGCTCGGCAACCCAGGCGTCTCCCCTGCCGATCGGCTTGGTGGCATCAATCAAAAACGCGACGACATCGACATCGTTCAGCTCGAACAGCGCGCTCTTGTTGAGCTCGGACCCCAGGCCGTCCTTGGGCTTGTGAATACCCGGGGTATCGACAAAGACCAGCTGGTAGCCGGGGTGATTGACGACGGCGCGCATGCGACGGCGGGTGGTCTGGGCCACCGGCGAGGTGATGGCAACCTTTTTGCCATAGCAGGCGTTGAGCAGCGTGGACTTACCGGCGTTGGAACGGCCGACCAGGGCCACGAAGCCGCTGCGAAAACCGGGTTCCACGTCGCCAAAACCCGCGAGGCTCTCATCCTCGTCGCACAGGGCGTCGAGCTCCTCGTCGCTCATGCCCTCAAACGGATCGAATTCCTCGACATCCTCGCAATCCTCGGTCGCTTCGGCATCCACCGCATCCAGGGACTCGTCGTCCAGAGTTTCATCGAAAGGCTGCATATTGTCGGACATGAAAATCCCTTTCTAAATAAAGTCGAGCGCGTGGGCAAATACCAGCAATCCCACAATCGCGGCGGTGATGGAAAGTACGTATACGGAGGCGGCGGCGATATCCTTCGCACGCTTTGCCAGCGGATGGAGCTCCTGGGTCGCCAGGTCGACGATCGCCTCCATGGCGGTGTTGCACAGCTCGCCGTGAATCACCAAGCCACAGCAGATGATAACCGTGGCCCACTCGGCAATGTCGAGCCCCACGATGCAGCCGGCAATGACGGTGCACACGCCCGCCACGAGCATGACCTTAATGTTGCGCTCGGTCTTAACGGCGGTGACGAAGCCCTCCATGGCGTAGGAGAACGACTTTAAGAAGGACGGATGGTCCTTGTTCGATCCGGGAATCATAGACGGCTCCTAGTCGTGGGCGTGGTTGGTGATGGGGCCGACGTGGACCAGCTTGGGGTCCTCGCCGCGCTCGAGCGCCAGATCGCGCAAGATGGCGTCCTCGCGGGCCTCCATGACCTCGGCCTCGTCGTCCTCGATATGGTCATACCCCAGCAGGTGCAGCATGCCATGCACGAGCATCAGGCGGCACTCGTCGGTAGGGCTATTACCAAAGCCGGGGGCCTGGCGGGCAATGACCTCCGGGGCCAGGATAATATCGCCGAGCTCGAGCGTCTCGTCGGCGGGAATATCCTCGTCAAAGGCCGAGTCGCACTCAAACGAGAGGACATCGGTGGTACGGTCGATACCGCGCCACTCGTGGTTGAGCTCGTGCATCTCGTCCTCATCGACATACGAAAGGGAAATCTCAACTTCACGCTCAACGCCCTCGGCGGCAAGCACGACCTCGCAGATGTGCTCTACCTCCTGCGCGTCGAGCAGCGTATCGAGCTCGGCATCGTTGCTGATCAATACACTCAACGGGACTCCTTTCGGTCGTGCACGCGCTTATCGCGCACATCATCATAAGCATCGTATGCCTCGACGATACGCCCCACCAAGGCATGGCGCACCACGTCGGCACGCTCGAGGTGAGAAAATGCGACATCGTCGACACGGCCTAAAATCCGCTCAACGTCGGCAAGACCGCCGCGACGACCCACCAGGTCGCGCTGACTCAGGTCGCCGGTAATCACAAACTTGGAGTTAAAACCCAGGCGCGTCAGGAACATCTTCATCTGCTCGGGCGTGGTATTTTGCGCCTCGTCGAGCACCACGAAGGCATCGCTCAGCGTGCGGCCGCGCATGTAGGCAAGCGGGGCGATCTCAATCACGCCGCGCTCCATGAGCTCATCGGTGCGCTCGCGATCCATCATGTCAAAAAGGGCGTCGTAGAGCGGACGCATGTAGGGGTCAATCTTTTCCTCGAGGGTACCGGGCAAAAAGCCCAGATTCTCCCCCGCCTCGACAACCGGACGCGTCAAGATCAGACGGCCCACCTCGTGACGCTTGAGCGCGGCAACGGCGAGCGCCATGGCCAGATAGGTCTTACCGGTACCGGCGGGACCAAGGCCAAACGTGATGGTATGCGAGCGGATGGCATCCACGTAGCGCTTTTGGCCGAGCGTCTTGGGGCGAATGGCACGACCGCGATACGAAAGCAGCACATCATCGCGAAGCGACGTAGCCTCGTGATCACCGTCGCGCAAGACGGCCAGGCAGCGAGAAACATCGTCGGCAGACAGCGTGCGTCCGGCGGCCGCCTCGCGAAAAGTAAGGTCGAAAAAACGCGCCACGAGCTCGACCTCGTCCGGGTCACCGCTCACGGCGATGCTGTCGCCACGGACGACCACATGGGCACGAACCAAACTCTCGAGTGCACGAAGGACACCGTCGCCGGCGCCCAAAACGCGCGAGGGGTCAATACCCTCGGGAACGGTAAGTCTAATCTTCGAGGCTTCCATGAACCTCCCTGCGTGCATGGACCAAGCCGGAATCATCGACTCCGATGATAGCAACATCGAGCAGGCACGGGGCTGTGAGTCCACAGGTATCGTCAAGACGGGCATGATGGAACGAACCGAGCGTCAGGTTGTCGCCATACTCAAGCACGGCACGCTCGACGGTTCCCACGCGACGGCGAGCGTCGGCAATGGCGAGTTCCTGCGCCGCGGCCCTCATGCGGCGGCTACGCTCGGCCATAACCTCGGGCGGCACCTGGTCGGGCATATCGGCAGCAAGGGTACCGGGACGCTTGCTGTAGCGGAACACGTGCATACGCGAAAAGCCCACACGGCGGCACAGTGCCAGCGACTCCTCAAACTCCTCGTCCGTCTCACCGGGAAAACCGACGATGACATCGCACGAAAGGGACACCTGAGGCAAGTTGGTGCGAATCATGCGCACCGTTTCCTCGAAGGCCTCGGCGCTATAGGGACGGCCCATGCGATGCAGTGTCCTGGTGCAGCCGGACTGCACGGGCAGGTGTAAAAACGGGGCGATGCGCTTCGGATAGCGCGCCATGACCTTAAGCAGGGACTCGGAGATATCCATGGGCTCGACCGAGGAAATGCGCACATGCGGAATGGACGTGCGCTCCATGATCGCCTCGAGCAGCTCATCGATCTCGACGTGTTCATCAGTCGCGCTCTTGCCATCGTAGGCGCCCAGGTTCACACCCGTCAGCACCACCTCGGGCACGCCGGCCTCCTGTGCCTCGCGAACTTGCTCGAGCACGGACTCGACCGGCACGGAGCGCTCGGGGCCGCGGGCCTTCCACACAATACAATAGGTGCAACGATGGTTGCAGCCGTCCTGGATCTTCACGCCCAGACGCGAGCGACCGAGTGCGTCGACCACCTCACCGTCGCTGCAGGCGGGAACGTCATCGGACTCAACGCCCAGCACCTCGCAGACGCGTTCGGCAACATCAATCTTGGACGGCTCGGCGATCACGCGGTCCGAAAGCTCCAGCAGCTCCTCGGGGTGCAGATTGACCACGCATCCGGTCACGACCACATAGGGCTCGTTTGGATAGGCCAGCGCATGGCGAACCGCCTTACGGGTCTTGGCCTCGGCCTCGCCCGTGACGGCACAGGTGTTAATGACGATCAGCTCAGCATCCTGGGGCTCCACCATCGCAAAGCCCAGGCGCATAAGATCGGCAGTGATACGGTCGGACTCAACCCGGTTCACACGGCAGCCAAGGTTGACGACGGAAATATGGGGTGCGAGCAAGCGGGCTCCTTAATCGAGGATATCGTCGAGAGCGCTCTTAATGCGATCGGTCACGGATTTCTTACCGGATGCGACGTCATCGCCCATCTCGTCGGCAAAAGCGCGAAGCAGCTCGCGCTGCTTGTTGGAAAGGTTCGTGGGAACGACCACGCGCAGCTGCACGACCAGGCGGCCACGCGAACCGCCGCCGCCGATACGCGGCATGCCGTAATTGTTGACGCTCACGGTGTCACCGTACTGTGTGCCGGCAGGAACCGACACCTTGACGACCTCGTCGGGCATAATGCCCTCGACCTCGATCTCGCAACCGAGCGCAGCCTGCGCAATCGAGATATCGCTCACGAGGTACAGGTCGTCACCGTTGCGCTTAAAACGCTCGTGGTCGGCGACGCGCACGTTGACGATCAGGTCGCCCGAGGGCTCGCCGCGAAGGCCAGCCTCGCCAAAGCCGCCCACGCGCAGCTGGCGACCGGTCGAAACGCCGGCGGGAATATCGATGTCGATCTTTTCGTGCGAAGGCGTGCGGCCCTGACCGTCGCAGGTCTCGCAGGGATGATCGATGACCGTGCCGTCGCCGTGGCAGTCGGGACAAGGCGAGGAGGACTGAACCTGGCCCAGGAACGAACGCTGGACCGTCGTCACATAGCCCGTGCCGTGGCAGCGGCTGCACTGCTTTTCCTGTGCACCCTCGGCCCTACCGGAGCCGTTGCAATCCTCGCAGGGGGCAAGGCGGTCATAGCTGATCGTCTTTTTGCACCCGAGTGCCGCCTCCTCGAGCGTCACCGAAAGGGAGATGGCCATGTCGCGGCCGCGACGACGCTCACGGCGATTTCGGGCGCCACCGCCGGCACCGCCGCCAAAGAACGACGAGAAGAGGTCGTCCATGCCCATGCCGCCAAAGATATCGTTAATGTCGACGTAGCCCGAACCACCAGGGCCGTCGGCAGTGCCGTAACGGTCGTAGTTAGCACGCTTCTGCTCATCGGAAAGAACGGAATATGCCTCGTTGAGTTCTTTGAACTTGGCCTCGGCCTCGGGGTCGTCCGAAACGTCCGGGTGTACGGTACGGGCCTTCTTTAGAAACGCGCGCTTAATCGTCCGCGCGTCGGCATCCTTGTCGACGCCAAGCACCTCGTAGTAATCCCTATTTTCCGACACGACCGAATCCTTCCGACTTTCATTATTGTCACAGTGCGTCCTATACCCAAGCTGGGCCGGCCGCAAACAGAGGGTTTGATGTTATTGCATTGCGTAGGGTGAAAGCATGGCACGTTGCGAGCAGCTCGCAAACCAAACCGACACGAGCGCAAACATAAATCCGTTGGCAAAACCGTTGGCAAACTGCATCGCGCCGCGCTTCCACCACAGCAGGCTGCGGTGCAGCACGCCGTCCGAGAGCACCATGAACAGGCCCATGGCAAACGGAATAAAGCACATCACGGCAAAGGCCGAGAACACGCCCGATATGGCCGATAGCACCAAAAACGGCGCCACGATGCCCATCAGATAAAAACCGGTACGGGCCTTGCCTTCCAGGCGCTCGGCCTCAACATGGGCGCGACCGACCAAATCACCGCCAGAGGCGCCGTTGGTGCCGGCGTGACCCATGCCGCCAATACGAACCTCGTCGCCATCGTGCGTGCCGGCGGGAAACTCAATCGTCTGCTCGGAGGTCACACGGGTTCGCCCGCTGCCGCCGCAATCGGGGCAGGGGTCGGCGACGACCTTACCGGAGCCACCGCACTCAGGGCAGACCGACTGGAACGTGCCGGCACCAAACAGAAAGGACAGGTCGACATCGATGTGGCCGCGACCGCCGCAGCTCGGACAGGTATGTGCATGCTCAGACGAAACGGAGCCCGATCCTCCGCAGTGACCACAGGTATCGAAGCGCGTATAGCGGACGGTCTTGCGAGCACCACCCTTGGCCTCCTTGGCGTCGAGCTTAATATCGACGACCACGTTGGCGCCGTTCTCGGGATTATAGGCAGCCTGCCCGCGACGCGGCTGACCCCAGGCGCCACCAAAGGGAAAGCCGCCATCAAAGGGATTGCCGTAGCCCGCGCTGCCGGCGTAACCGCCGCCATAGGGCGAAGCCGTAGGAGCGCCGGCGAAGGGGTTGCCCGAACGCATGGCGTCGTAGCGCGCACGCTTCTGCTCGTCCGAAAGCACGGCGTAGGCCTCGGAAACCTCTTTAAACTTTTCCTCGGCATCCGGCTCTTTGTTGACGTCCGGATGAAGCTTGCGGGCCTTTTGCTGGAAGGCCTTCTGTATATCACGCGAGGTGGCGTCCTTGGAGACGCCCAAAATCTCGTAGTAATCTTTTTCGTTCATCGTCGCCATGCGCGGCAACCTCCTGCTCACAGCAGCGTATATATTGCGGTAATTCTACCCGAGCGACCTAGGCTAGACCCCAAAACAGCTCGAACAGCACATTTCCATCGAGCCAGCCCAAGTGGGTGGGCGCTAAACAAGCACGGACACGACCTGCGATAACGTCTTTCGAGGCGACGCACCCCGCATGCCCCTCGACATAATCGGGCACCCAAGTGGCAAGACCCAACTCGAGCGCACGGTCACAGGCCGCCACCAGCTCGTCTGCAGCGATCACGCTTGCCGAGCGAACCAACAGATCGGGCCCAATGCCACGCGTCATGCGGCAGGCGAGCATCAAATCCTCGGCCGCAGCCTCGCGCCGCGACAGATACTCGGCATCAAACGTCGTCGCGGTGTCGTCGCGTTGCACCAAGCGCACGCGATAAGCATCGCCGCGAGCAGGCACGTCGGGAAACAGCCCGGCCAGGCAATCGAAATCCTCGGCGTCGAGCATACCGGCGGCAGAGCGACCCAAGCCCAGATAGCCCTGTCCGGTCCAATAGGCAATGTTGTGGGCGCACTCATGGCCCTCGAGCGCGTAGCTTGCCACCTCATACGGGTGATAGCCGGCAGCACCCAGACGCTCGCGCGCCGTGTCCATGCACGCAGCCTGAAAATCCTCGTCGGGCTCGAGCGACTCGTCGCGACACGCCATGCGGTAGAGCGGCGTGCCCTCCTCGAGCGTGAGCGGGTACACCGACACATGATGCGGCGCCGCCGCCAACACGCCATCGAGCGTGCGCTGCCAACTTACGGCGGTCTGCCCGGGAAGGCCACACATGATGTCGCAGGACACATCGAGCCCGGCGTCCTTAACCGTCGTGATGGCAGCGAGCGCCCGATCGGCATCGTGAATACGGCCGATGGCGGTAAGCTCGGCGTTATCGAGCGTTTGCACGCCCAGAGAGACACGCGTGACACCAACCTTGGCAAGCGCGATGGCAAGCTCGGCGGTCAGCGACTCGGGATTGGCCTCGCAGGTGAACTCAACGGGAGCGCACCACGCACGAATACGCCGCGCCAGTTCCACCAGGCGCTCCCCCGCCAGCGACGGCGTGCCGCCGCCAACATAGACGGTGCAGATCTGGTCAAGGGCCCCAGCCTTGCCAAAAGCATCGAGGCGAGCGTACAACTGCTCAAAATAAGCATCGAGCGCAGCACCCAGCTCGCACGGAGCGAAACTGCGCGAATCAAAGTCGCAGTAGCGGCACTTTTGGGCACAGAACGGCACGTGCGCATACAGCGCGGTAACGGCCACCCTTACGCCTCCAGCGGATGAGGGGGCACCGATTCGCCGACGGCAAGGGCAGCCTCGCAGGCCACCACATCACGCTCGATCTCATCGACCAACGCCATGAACTCCTCATACGTGGAGCAGCGCACCACCTGGGCACGCCAAGCGGCGGCATGGGGCATGCCTTTTAAGTACCAGCTTGCGTACGTGCGGGCGCGTGACATAAGCGGCAGAAGCTCATGCGTGAGCGTCAGGTGCTCGCGCAGGGCATCCAGGCGCTCGACAGAGCTACGCACCGGTACCGGCGTGCCATCGAGTGCAAGGGCTCGAGCATCACCGAACACCCACGGATTGCCGTAGATGCCGCGCGCGATAAACACCGCGCTGGCACCCGAGCTTTGCAGATGCTCAGCAGCGTCCTCGGCCGAGAACACATCGCCCGAACCGATAACGGGAATCTCGACGGCGTCGGCCACCTCATCGACGACTGACCAATCGGCCTGGCCCGTATAGAGCTGCGTGGCACAGCGACCATGTACCGCCACCGCAGCGGCCCCTGCCCCCTCGAGCATCTGGGCAAACGTCGCGGCATTGCGGTCTTCGGCGTAAAAGCCCTTGCGGATTTTTACGGTCACGGGCACGTGCGCCGCGCCTACCGCCGCCTCGACAATCTGCTCGGCCAGCTCAGGCGTGCGCATAAGTGCCGAGCCCTCGCCCTTGGTAACGACCTTGCGAGCCGGGCAGGCCATGTTGATGTCGATCAGCGACAGGCGATCGCCAACACGCTCCTCAACGGCGGCGACGGCGCTCGCAAACTGATCGGGCTTGGAACCAAAGAGCTGTACGCAGATCTGCTGCTCCTCGTCGGCCGGTAGCACCAGGCGCCACGTCTTATTGCTGGCATAGGCAAGACCCGCCACGCTCACCATCTCGCTGTAGGCAAGATGGGCACCGCGGCGGCGGCACATGATGCGGTAGGCGGGGTCGGTCACGCCAGCCATGGGAGCCATAAGGAACGGCTGCTCGGCATAGGCACCCAGCAGCCGCGTACTGTATTCAGAAAGCGCCATGGGACCTACTCGTCCACCTTGAGGATCGCCATAAAGGCCTCCTGCGGGACCTCGACCGAACCGATGGCCTTCATGCGCTTCTTGCCCTCTTTCTGTTTCTCGAGCAGCTTGCGCTTACGCGAGATATCGCCGCCATAGCACTTGGCCAAAACGTCCTTGCGGCGCGCCTTAACGGTAGAGCGGGCGATAATCTTGTTGCCGATAGCGCCCTGGATGGGCACCTCGAACAGCTGGCGCGGAATGATTTCCTTGAGTTTGTCGCACAGCCCGCGGGCCAGGCCATAGGCCTTGTCCTTGTGCACGATAAACGAAAGCGCGTCCACTTCATCACCCGAAAGCAGGATATCGAGCTTGACGAGCTCGGAGGGACGATACTCGTTGAACTCATAGTCGAGCGAGGCATAGCCCTTGGTGCGGCTCTTGAGCTGGTCAAAGAAGTCCAAGATGAGCTCGGCGAGGGGCATATCAAAGCGCATCTCGACCGATTTGCTCGTGAGATGGATCATGTCGGTTGTAATTCCGCGGTGCTCGATAGCGAGCTGCATGACGGCACCCGTATACTCGGGCGGGCAGATAATCTTGGCCTTGAGGTAAGGCTCCTCAATGCGCTCGATGCGCGTGGCCTCGGGCAGATCCTGCGGGCTGCGAACATCAATCATCTCGCCGTCAGTCTTGTAGACGTGATAGTCCACCGAAGGGCTCGTGGCAATCAGGTCCAGGTTGAACTCGCGCTCCAAGCGCTCCTTGACGACCTCCATATGCAGCAGGCCCAAGAAGCCAACGCGGAAACCAAAGCCGAGCGCCACCGAGGTCTCGGGCTCCCACACCAACGACGGGTCGTTGACATGCAGCTTATCGAGAGCGTCGCGCAGGTTCTCGTAATCCTTGTTGTCGATCGGGAACAGGCCCGTATAGACCATGGGCTTGGCCTCGCGATAGCCGGGAAGCGGCTCGGGGCAGGGATTCGACGCCCACGTGAGGGTATCGCCCACGTGCACGGCCTCGGGGTCCTTCAGGCCCGTGACCACGTAGCCCACCTCGCCGACCGTCAGTGCGTCGACCGGTGTCTCGGCGGGACGCTTGACGCCCACGCCGTCGACCAAGAAGTCGCCCTCGGCCTGCATCATAAGCAGGGTATCGCCCTTTTTAATGGAGCCGTCAAAAACACGGACCGTGGCAACGACGCCGCGGTACTCATCAAAATACGAGTCAAGGATGAGCGCCTTGAGCGGCGCGTTCGCATCGCCCTTGGGCGGTGAGATCAAGAAGACGATAGACTCCAGCAAATCGTGAATACCCTCGCCGGTCTTGCCCGATACGCATACGGCATCGTCAGCGGGAATGGCCAGGTCATCCTCGATCTCGGTCTTGACCTCGTCGGGGTGTGCAGAGGGAAGGTCAATCTTGTTGATGGCGGGCACGATATCCAGGTTGGCGTTCATGGCGAGCGTCGCGTTGGAGACGGTCTGCGCCTCGACGCCCTGCGTGGCGTCGACGACGAGCACCGCGCCCTCGCAGGCAGCCAGCGAGCGCGAGACCTCGTAGGTAAAGTCCACGTGGCCCGGCGTATCGATCAGGTTGAACTGATACGTCTCGCCATCGTCAGCGTCATAGGACACGCGAACGGCATTGGACTTGATCGTGATGCCGCGCTCGCGCTCGATATCCATGGTGTCGAGCAGCTGCGACTCCATGTCGCGCTCGTCGACGGTATGGGTGAGCTCGAGGATACGATCACTGATCGTGGACTTGCCATGGTCGATGTGCGCAACGATCGAGAAGTTGCGGATGTGGGAAATGTCAATTGAAGTATTCATGCGGACTATCTTACCCGAGCGGTACAAAAAATGGAGCCTGTTCCATAAAACAGGCTCCATTTATGCGCGTAATCTGTGTGGTGTGAAATTTACAACTTAGGCGTTGATGCTGTTCACGAGCTTGGCAAGACCGGACTTGCGGTTGGAAGCCTGGTTCTTGTGGATGACATGCTTGGCAGCAGCCATGTCGAGACGCTTGGTGACGGTCTTGAGGGCAGCCTGGGCCTTCTCGGCGTCGCCCTCGGCGACGGCGGACTGGACGTGCTTGGTCAGCGTCTTGAGCTCGGACTTGACAGCCTTGTTACGCATGCGAGCTGCCTCATTGGTGCGGATACGCTTCTTCTGAGACTTGATGTTTGCCACTTCTGGAGTTCCTTTCGAGTTCCTTGCAAAAAATGTATGACACCTCTGAGACACGGTGAGGTCATGCAAGCGCCTACTATAGCACGCTCCCCCTCAAAGGGATAGAACGAATTTGTCAAATAGGCAGGTATCATCACGATTTTCTCAAGATGTTCGTAATCCAGAGCAAAAGCGCGGTCTCCGAATCGGCAGAACCCTTCAGTGCGAGCTCCACATCGACCGCGGCCTCGAGCGCAGCGACAAGCTCCGCCATCGAAAAGCGGCGTGCCCAGGTCAGGTGATTTTTGACTTGCCAGGCCTGAAGCTTGAGTGTCGCGGCGAGCTCACGCCCCTGCCCACGAGAGTCGAGCGCCTTGGCGACGATCAACTCGCGGATGCGACCGCATAGCAGCGTGTAGGTCCACACATAGCTCTTGGCGGGCAGCAGCCCAAAGAGCTCAAGCGAGCGGCGCATGTCACGGGCCGAGACCGCATTGAGAAAGTCCCAGGGCTGAACTTCGGCCGTGCGCACGATCCAGCGCTCCACATCGGCAAGCTCAATTTGCGGCGCCTCGACCATCTGGGCAAGCTTGGCCAAGTCGTTATCGAGCATGCGGGTGTTCTCGCCCGAGCGCGAAACGAGCTCCTCGGCGGCCGCCATCGAGATAGACTTTCCGTGCTGCGTCGCCATCTGTTGCACGCGGCGTGGGAGCTCCCAGCGCTTGGTGCCCGAACAATCGACGATAGCCTTCTTGTCGATCTTGGCGATCGCCTTGTACAGGCGCGTGTTCTTGGCAAGCGAATCGGCAATAATGAGACAGACCGTCGTGGGACTGGGACTTGCGAGGTACTCGACAAGCGGTTCCGAGACCGCCTTGGCAAGCTTGGAGCAGCCGTCGAGGATCACCAGGCGAAACTCGCTGCCCATGGGAAAGGTATTGAGCGAGCCGATGATCGACTCGATATCGGGATCTTTCGTCATGTCACGTTCATCGAGGTTGAACTCAACCATACCCGACTTTTCCAAGCGAGCTTTCATACGCGAGACGGCGTGGTCGCGCTTGACCCCATCGGTACCGACGATCAGATATGCCGGCAACAGACCGGTTTCGGACATCGCGCTCCCCTCCCGCAGGCTCTCGTGTTCGTACCGTGCCATTCTAGCCCAGGGGCTTATCCCGCGCCAACGGCAGCATCACGGTCGCTGGCATCGCATGGCAAATCCGGTTACGGTCGGCGAGACGGTGATGTCTCCTTGTTCGATGGTGCATGCGAACGCGCCGCCCGCATCGCGAACGGCATCGATGCAGGCATCGGTTGGATGGCCGTAGCGGTTGCCCTCGCCCGCACTCGCGATAGAGAGCTCGGGCTTAAGCGTTTCCAGCAGGTCTGTATCGACAGAAACTTTTGAGCCGTGATGCCCCAGCTTGAGCACATCGATATCCCCCACCTCCTGCACGAATTCTCGCTCTTGGTCGAGCTCGGCATCACCGGTGAGAAGTACGCACAGGCTCTTGCCTTCCTGAGCATAGGAGAGCAGCAAGACAAGCGAGTCCTCATTGCCCTCGCCATCTACCGTGTCAAACGGCCACATCACACGAGCCCGAAATGCGCCGATATCGACCGTGTCTCCGCGAGCCACCTGCCGATACGTTACGCCGGGGCGATTCAGGACCTCAGCAGGCGCACCGTCCAGCGCATCGGCTGCAACCGCAATGGTTCCAACAGAAAACCGATCGAGTACGTCGGGAAGACCGCCCCAATGGTCTTCGTCCCAATGCGTCACGAAGACGGCATCGATATGGTGGACATTATTGCGAACCAACGCCGACACCACGCGCTCATCGAGCCCGCAGTCGACGAGCGCCACAGTGCCACCCTGACGAACCAGAATCGCATCGGCCTGGCCAACATCGAGGACCGTCACCGAAGGCGGCGCGCATCGATCCCAATAGATATACGGAACACCCGCTGCAAGCATCAGGCACACCAGCCCCGCTGCCATGCTCCGTGCGCGGGGGCGTGGCCACCAGACCAAGAGGACTGCCAGTGCAAACGGCACCACGTATACCAAGGGCGTATCGGGCGGCACGCTTACGGATGCGCCCGGAACGGCAGCAAAGAGCTGCTCAAAGAACAGGGCACAGCGGGCGACAATCATGGGCACCACGATCGTCCCGCGGCTCAACAGCGGCACAAGCGAGCAGGGTGCCAGCACAACTGACGATGCGAGCAGCACGCTTATCACCGGACCGATCACGGCATTTGCAAGCGGGGCAATGAGCGATAACGTCCCAAATGCGGGAATGGTTACGGGAAGTGTCGCGAGTTGTGAGCACAACGTGACAGACAAAACGCTGGCGACACCCGATGGCATGCCCAGCTCGCCCAAGGCGTAGGTGGCGTAGGGGCAAAAACAAAGGATGGCAAAAACGCTGACGCACGAAAGCTGAAAACCCATCTCGAACAATACCGTCGGTCGCAGCAACACAAAGATTGCCATGGTCAAAAATAGGGCCGAGAGGCCATGCCGACGACGTCCGGCGCCGTTGGCGACAAGCGTCGCCGCCACCATGCAGCACGCGCGCACGGCCGAGGGCGAGGCGCCCGTAAAGACGGCATAGGCAATAAGAGCCAGCATCAACAGTCCCCGCTGCAGCCCACGAGAGAGGCGTGTCTTTTGCAGGGCGCTCTCAATCACAAACCCCACGATGGCAAGATGGCTGCCCGAGACGGCGATGAGATGTGCGGTGCCCGTTACCGAAAACCAATCGCCCGCCGGCTGGGCGCGCAGCTCGGACGAGCGTCCACAGACAACGCCGGCAATGAGCGAGCGCGCTGGATCGGTCGCGGGCGCGATAACGGCAAGGAGCTCGTTTCGAAGCCAAGACAACGGGCCTGGAGGGCCCTCGTCGATCGATACCAACCGGACGACTTTAACCTTTCGAAGCTCGCCCCGAAGCACGCGTGAGCGCCCATACGCATCATTCTCAAAGCGCGAAATTCGACCGATAGCACGTACATGCGAACCGGCGCCAAGCTCACGATCACACGACAGCCGTACCTGACCCAAACGCTTTTCGCCCGCATACGCATCACAGGTATAGGAGTACGCACCGTCATTGATGGACGGGTCGCCACACACAACAAACTCGAGACTGCTCGCAGCCCGATTATCCAACGCCCTCGAAGCGCGCAGCGCCCCTATCGCCCAACCCGCGGACACTACCGCTCCCGCCACGAGGCCGAGGGCCGCGGCATACAGCCATCGCCTCCACCGCACAAGGCGCATGCAGGACCGAGCCAATACGATGCACCCTGCTGCCGCAACGGGAATGGCCATAAGCAATGTGACGGGCGCCGCCCGCTCTCCCAGCAGCGCATCGGCCGCCATGTTAAGCACTAACCCACAGCTCGCACACAAGCCGGCACAAAGGGCTATCGTCCACGGCATCAATGGGCGCGGTGGCATCACATGCTCGCGCTCGGTCGCACTCATACGCAGATGCAATCTTTAATTTTGGCGAGTTTCTTCTCACCGATCCCCGATACGCGCATAAGGTCATCGACCGAGGCAAAGGCCCCGTTTTGCGTCCGTTCGTCGATAATTGACTGGGCCATAGAAGGCCCGATGCCCGAAAGCGTCTGCAGCTCCGCCGCACTTGCCGTATTGATATTCACAAGTCCCGACGAAGACCCTGTACCAGGGGTCGTGGAAGCACTGCTTTCGGCGGCGCCGACGGCCGCAGCCGTTTGTTGCTCCCCTACCGTCGGCACATAGATCTTTTGGCCATCGGTGATCTTGGACGCACGGTTAAGAACCGTCACATCCGCCTCGGCCGTAAGCCCTCCGGCGGCATCAATCGCCTGGGACACCCGTGCTCCATCTTTAAGCCGGTACACGCCAGGCTTCACAACGGCGCCATCAACATCGACGTACACCTCGGCAGCAGAGGAGCTCTTGGCAGACGGCTCATCGGCATCGTCAGGAGAGGCATCCCCGGCCCCGCGCACATCCGAGGCGCTCGCCTCATCACTACGCTCAAACGACACGCCGCTGGAGCGGCTATTAAAACTTGCCATCGCCAAGCCGCTCGCGACGGCAATGACAACCAGAATCGCCACGACCACCGCCTTATGGCCGAGCAGCTTTTCTGCCCAGCGGTCCATCCGTTTAACCCGTTCGTGTTGCTCGCGCTGCGCCATAGCAAACACCTCCCAACACCATCGTGTCAGGAAACGAACGCCGCAGCCTCCGCACGTCCACACCGGTTTTCGCGGTCAAACCAAAAGCTGACCAAAACCTTGCGGAAAAGTGTCCATTTATTCAGGCACACGTCGACAAATGAACCGTTTATCGCCTAATGCCCAGATAGAAAAAGACCGACGATGCAAAATCACCGCCGGTCTATACACAACATTATTCGTGATCTTGGTAAATCTCACGTGGAGCGAGCTCGGAATGCTTGCGTTTTAAGGTCTTAGGGGCCTTATACGTGTTGCTCTCGAAGTCGATGTACTCAGTCTGTTTGAGCAAACGCTCAATCATCTCCTCGTGATCGAACAGCTCCCACGCCTCATGCACGGCATCGAGTTTAGCGTGCGTCTCGGGACGGCGCGGCATAAACAGCGTGCAGCAGTCGGGAGCGGCCTCAGTCGAGATATCAAACGTACCGATTTCCTCAGCGCGTGCGATGATCTCCTGCTTGTCCGAACCGATCAACGGACGGAACACGGGGATCTTGACAGCCTCGTTGACGGCCATGATGTTCTCGAGCGTCTGGGAGGCAACCTGACCGAGCGATTCACCAGTCACGATAGCCTTGGCGCCCTCGATGTGCGCAATGCGCTCGGCAACCGAATACATGATGCGACGGTACATAATCACGCGCAGATTGCTGGGGCAGGTGACCGAAATCTCGCGCTGGCAGTCGCCAAACGGGACTACGTACAGGCGACCGATCTGGACACCCGGCTCAAGGGCGCGAATAATGTCCTGCACCAGATACTCACTGGTATCGGGCGTCTGCGGACGACCGGAAAAATGTACCGGCACGCACACCGCGCCGCGACGCGCGAGCATCCAGGTCGCCACCGGCGAGTCGATACCCGAGGAAAGCAGCGTCACGACCTTGCCTGCAGATCCCACCGGCAAGCCGCCCACGCCGCGCTCGGAGCGCGCATACACGTAAACGCTACCCTGGACCACCAGCACGTGCACCATCGCGTCGGGGTCGTGCATCTGGACCTTTTTGTCGGGAAACGCCTCGCACAGCACCTCGCCCACCTGACGATTGATATCAATCGAGGTGAGCTCGTAGTCGGTGTTGGAGCGCTTGGCATGCACCTTAAACGACTCGAAGGGACCAAATTCGCGCAGCGCCTTCACTGCGGCGGCGCAGTACTCCTGCGGGTCGCGGTTCGTGTGATATGCCAGGGACACGCGGGCAACGCCGGGGACGGTGCGAATGACACGCGCCGCCTCGTCGGCATGGTGCTCGTTAAAGGTCACGAGGATATAACCGGAAATTCGAGACACGGCATTCACGGAAAAGGCGGCCAAGGCCGCCTTGATGTTATCCATGAGGATATGCTCAAAATGTGCGCGGTTCTTGCCCTTCAGTCCAACCTCGTGATAGTGGACCAGGCAGACGCGAGCAGCCATTTAGGCTTCAGCAACCTTGTGGCCGAGCGCCTTCTCGTAACGGGCCTCATCGTAGGAGATGTCGCCGTCGACAATCTCGTCCATAGCCATCGAGATGGTATCGGCGCCGGAAAGCGCAATGGTGATGTCGTCGACATCCTGGACGGCAAGCACGCGGTTGTGCTGGCCACGCAGCATGCTGTTAATGTCGCAGGCGCGCTTGGAGGCAAGCGAGGCGAGCAGGAAGCGGTTGTGATCGGTCTTCTCCAGAAGATCGTCAATGCAAGGCTTTACAACGGACACGGACCTCAGATCCTTTCATGCATATCGAGAACGCGAACGAGCTCATCGGTCGCGCGGTCGAGATCGTCATTCACCACGACGTCGTCGTAGCGGTCGGCAAGGGCAAGTTCATCGGCGGCGTTTGCCATACGCAGCTCGATCGTCTCGGGCGTCTCGGTACCGCGACCGACCAGGCGATCGCGAAGCACCTCGAGCGAAGGCGGCTTGATAAAGATCAACACGGCCTCGGGGAAACGCTCCTTGACCTGCAGGGCACCCTGAACATCGATCTCCAAGATCAGAGAGGAGCCAGAGGCGAGCTTGGATGTGACCTCACTCACCAACGTGCCGTAGCAGTTGCCGTGGACCTCAGCCCACTCAACAAACTCACCGTTTGCCACGCGGCGGTCGAACTCCTCGCGCGTCAGAAAAAAGTAGTTGACGCCGTCGACCTCACCTTTGCGTGGTGCTCGCGTGGTAGCCGAAACCGTCAGGCCCAGGTTCGAGCGGCGCTCGCGCACACGAGTGACGAGCGTGCCCTTGCCTGCACCTGACGGTCCAGAAATCACAAAGAGCTTTGAATCCTGAGCGCTCACTTATTTGGTCAGCTGCTCGAGGAGCTGCTCGCGCTGACGGACGCCGAGGCCCTGGACGCGACGGGTAGCGGAGATGCCGAGCTCCTCCATGATCTTGGCGGCCTTGGCCTTGCCATAACCGGGGAGAGACTCGATGAGGGTGGAAACCTTCATGCGGGAAGCGATGGGGTCATCGGAGTTGAGCACGGACTCGAGGGACTTCTCGCCCTTCTTGATCTGCTCGCGAAGCTCAGCGCGGGCGTGACGTGCGGCGGCAGCCTTCTCAAGAGCCTGCTTGCGCTGCTCGTCGGTAAGCTGAGGGAGTGCCATTCGAACCTCCAAATAGTTGGGTTTTATCTGATGCAATAATTGGCATTTTAGCACGTCAAACGCACTAAATGCCCAATCGACGGCACCATAGGTTAGACGATACCTGCGAAAAGTGCAATATACGGAGGTCAAAGTTGAGCCCCTGACCTGCGATTCCACACAAAGGATGGGAAAGTTTTCGCAGGCACAGGGGCTAATTTGTGCTAATGAGACCCAAAAGTGGTGACTTGAGGGAATCTTTTAGGCGACGTTTTCGACCAGCTCGGCAACGATGGCATCAAATGCGGCAACCGGGTCGTCGGCACCGGTGATGGGTCGGCCCACCACGATGTGGCTCGCACCGCGCTCGATAGCCTGGGAGGGCGTCGCCACGCGGGATTGATCGCCCAGGGCGGCACCCACCGGACGCACGCCCGGAGTCACGATCAGCGCGTCGGGGCCGAGCAGCTCGCGCATGTCATGGGCCTCCATCGGAGAGCACACGATGCCATCGATACCGTAGGCCTGGGCAAGCTTTGCCAGGCGGGCGGCCTCCTCGGCCACGGGCGACTCGACGCCAATCTCGGCCAGCGACTCCTGGTTCATGCTCGTGAGCACGGTGATGGCAACGAGCTTGGCGCGGTCCTCGCGCGCTTCCTCGGCACCCTCACGGCACGCAGCGAGCATGGCGCCAGAACCCAGGCCATGGACCGAGAGCAGGTCGGCACCAGCAAGCGAGGCAGAACGGGCGGCGCCGCGCACCTGATGCGGAATGTCATGGAACTTGAGGTCGAGGAAGACCTTAAAGCCCAGGTCCTTGAACGTCTTGACGATCTCGGGTCCCTCAGCGTAATAGAGCGTCATGCCCACCTTGAGCCAAGCGGCATGACCAGAAAGCTCGTGGGCGAGCTCGAGCGCACGCTCACGGTCGCAGTCGAGGGCGACGATAACGCGGTCGCGGGCGTCGGTCTCTAGCATTCGAAAGCACCTACCAGCTCGTTGATGTCCTTCACGCCCTGGGACTCCGCCCAGGCCTCGAGCTCGTGCGCGATCTTAATCGAGGCGCACGGATCGACGAAATTGGCCATGCCGACCGACACGCAGGTGGCGCCGGCCAGGATAAACTCGGCCGCATCTTCGCCCGTCATGACGCCGCCGACACCGTTGATGGGGATATCGACGGCCTGAGCGACCTCCCAGACCATGCGAACGGCGATGTGGTGGCACAGCGGGCCCGAAAGGCCGCCCTTGGGCTTGGCCACACGGGACTTGCGGGTATGAACGTCAATGGCCATGCCCTGGATGGAGTTGATGACCGAAAGGCCGTCGGCTCCCGCGGCCTCGAGAGCCTTGGCAATCTCGGCGACGTTAACCGGAGCCATCTTTACGAACAGCGGCTTATCGGTCACCTTGCGGCAGGCAGCCATAACGGCAGAGGCGCCCTCGGGGGAGGAGCCCATGGCGGCACCGCCGGCGGCAATATTGGGGCAGCTCACGTTGATCTCGTAGCCGGCAGCCCAGGGGCACAGCTCGACATACATCTCGAGCGCGCGGACAAACTCCTCGACGGAATGACCGGCAACCTGGCAGATGACCTGGCAACCGTCCTTGGAAAGCTGCTCGAGCCACGGACCGGACTCACGGGCAAAGGCGGCCACGCCGGGGTTCTGAAGGCCCACGGAGTTGATCATGCCGCCCGGGATCTCGGCCATACGAGGCGCGGGGTTGCCGGGCCAGGGCTCGGCAGCACAACCCTTGGTGGTGATGGCGCCCAGCTGGGAGACATCAAAGAAGTTCTGGAACTGCCAGCCGTAGCCAAAGGTACCGGCTGCGGTGTTGATGGGGTTCTGCATCTTGACGCCGCCGAAATCGACGGCCATGTTCACGGTACCCACTAGAAGACCACCACCTTTGAAGCATCGAACACGGGGCCGCACATGCAGGCGCCCTTCATACCGTCGACCGTCTCGACATTACAGGTGTTGCAGGCGCCAAAGCCACAGCTCATCATGCGCTCGAGCGACACCTCGCAGTACGCACCGGCCTCGGCGGCAGCGGCGGCGACCTTCTTCATCATGACGGCGGGACCGCAGCTAGCCACGTAGTCGTAGCTGCCCTCGCCAAGCAGCTCGGCGGCAGGATCGGTGCAGAAGCTGTCTCTTATACACATCTCCGAGCCCACGAGACCGGAGCCTATCTCGT
>UQIY01000035.1 GCA_900541195.1 uncultured Collinsella sp.
TTGCAAATTGAAGAATCTGTTTTACATCTGTTATATTGACCATCTTATCATCTCCACAAATTCTAATTAGGCGACCAGAGGAACTGCTGGTCTGTTTGATAAATCTCTGCATTTAGCAGTTTTCAATGTTGCCAAAACGAAAGTTAAGAAGATGTTCCTTTTCTCCATGTCGCTTTCTTTGGCGTAATTTACAAGGTTATTCCACACAAGATAGTTGTTCAGATACTTGGTAGAAACACCGTTAAAGCCACGCATAAACCTCTTTAGCTGGCTATGGTAGCTATTGATATGTTGGATATTATAAATGCCTTTCTTGGCTTTGCCAGTCTTTAACTGCACAAGGTCAATGCCATTGGCATTTGTAAATCTCACATAGGAGTTCATCTTGTCCGTAACAAGAGTGGAATTGGTCTTAATCCTACCATCATAAATATGATGTAAATCTCTTGTAGAAACTCTACCAGTATTCGTAATCTTGGAGATAGACAAGCCATTCCTATTAACCGCACAAGGAACACATACCTTTTCTTGGGACAAGCCTCTGATATGTGTAGAATGACCACGCTTATGAGCCTTGCGTGGCATAGCAAATGTCTTACTCTTGCTATGATTGCCCTTGTACGAGATGGCGAAAAAAGTTTCGTCAGCCTCAATAATGCCGTCAAGGGTAACATCGTCTGCCATATTCTGAAGTGCATCCAAAATCTTGTGTCTCCAAAGGAATGCGGTGTTTCTGTGAATCCCACAAGCAACAGCAGTCTTACGAATGGATAAGCCATTCATCATACAATCAATGTACTGCTCCCACACGGACAAGTCTTTTCTTGTACCAGACACAATGGAGTTCGTAGCAATCACGAAGGACTTGCCACAATCCTTACATACATATCGCTGTGTGCCATCTTTACGATGACCATTGCGAACCACATGGATACAGCCACAAAGAGGGCATACACGACCATTTGCAAAGCGTTCCTTTGCTACGAAATCTTCAATATTCAAAGACTTTACAAAGGCAGGACTTAAAAGCATTGTTTTAAGGCTTTCCTGCTCTGCGACAGTCAACTTACCGATAATATCTAATGCGTCTTTGATAGTAGGCATATCCAATTACCTCCTATTACAATGTATTTACGGTTGAAGGCACGGCAGCCAGCCGTGTCTTTTTCCGCATCGTTGCCTAAGCTGTTAGAATGAGAGAGTCTTGGCCTGATGTATACCTCCAAGGACCAGCGCGTCCGTGACGAAGTCCGTCAGCCGGCCTCTCATTCGCAGCGTTCGATTTATGCAGGTTGAGCCACCTCCTTGGTGCGCCCGTGTCATCAAATAGATTGGATCGGCAATGGTGGAATGGCTGGTCGCCAAAACAAATCCATGATGAGGAGCGATCAATATGAACAATGTGGCAGGGATCGATGTTTCCAAAGGAAAGAGCATGGTATCCGTTCTCCGCCCTTTTGGAGAAGTGGTAGCAAAACCATTTTCTATTGGTCACACCGGCAGTGAACTCAAGGAGCTGGCAGACTACTTGAAAAGCCTGGACGGTGAGACACGAGTAGTCATGGAGCATACCGGACGGTACTATGAGCCGGTAGCCCGTTTTCTTCATGAGGAGGGCGTCTTTGTCAGCGCAGTCAATCCGAAGCTTATCAAAGACTACGGGAACAACACCCTGCGAAAAGTGAAAACAGACAAGGCAGATGCCCGGAAGATTGCCCGCTATGGGCTTGACAACTGGGCAGAATTGCGCCAACATACACCCATGGATACGATTCGAATGCAACTGAAAACGCTGAACCGGCAGCAGAGTCTATACGCTAAGACTAAGACGATGATGAAAAACAACCTCATCGCCCTTCTTGACCAGACCTATCCCGGCGTCAACGCCCTATTTGACAGCCCTGTCCGTGAGGACGGCAGCCAGAAGTGGGTGGACTTTGCCACGACCTTTTGGCATGTGGACTGTGTGCGGAACATGAGCCTCACTGCCTTTGCCGAGCGTTACCGCAAGTGGTGTAAACGGCATGGCTACAACTTCAGCCAGAGCAAAGCCGTTGAGGTCCACACCGGAGCACAGGACCTGATTGCCATGCTCCCCAAGGACGCTCTGACCAAAACCATGGTCCGGCAGGCCATTGATGCGCTGAACGCCGTCTCTGCCTCTCTGGAACGGCTCAAGGCTGAAATGCAGGCCCTGGCAGCCCAGCTCCCGGAATACCCTGTGGTCATGGCCATGCACGGTGTAGGCGATTCTCTCGGCCCTCAGCTTATGGCGGAGCTTGGGGATGTGGCCCGGTTTACCCACCGAAACGCCATTACCGCTTTTGCGGGCGTTGACCCTGGCGCTGACCAGTCCGGCACTCACGAGGCTAAGAGCACAAGGGTTTCCAAAAGCGGGCCGCCGGAGCTGCGCCGCGCCTTATTCCTGGTTATGGACTGCCTACTGAAAACACAGCCCCAGGATGACCCGGTATACCGTTTCATGGACAAGAAACGAGCCGAGGGCAAACCCTATCTGGTTTACATGACAGCCGGCGCCAACAAGTTCCTGCGCATCTATTATGGCAGAGTAAAAGAATATCTGGCATCTCTGGAGGAAAATTAAGGAAGTATCCTTCCTTGTAGCAGAACCATATTGCCCATACGCTAAAAGCATCTTATGACAGAAAGAGAGCGATTAAGATGTTTTTAGACAATTTATCCACCTCCGTCCTCAAATTATGTGATACTCAAAAGCTCAGCTATGAAGCTGCCTCGGAACGATGTGACCTCAGTTCCAGGTACTTTGGCGACATTGCCAGAGGCAAGACTGCGCCCACGATCCTGACGCTGGAAAAACTCTGCGTTGGCTTTGAACTGACGCCAAATGACCTGTTGATCCCCTCAGAGTTCTGGAGAGAGATGGCCTTCCGCGAACCGATGCCAGTTACACACATCCGCTGCTTTCGATACCTCTCTGGCGTGACGGGTTTTCCTGTTTGCCCGCAATGTAGAAGGACTATGGAACGGGAATACCAGTCCTATTGTGACCGCTGTGGGCAGTGCCTTGACTGGAACAACTTCTCTAAAGCAACGATTATTCTGCCTCAGAAGTAATGTGCACTGTTACATACCTGACCATCCGGCCAGCGTCCTTTACCTGCTGGCCGCTTTTGGCATGGCCTTTTTCTCTCCTCAATTTTGCTTTATTTCCCTATTGACTTTTTATTTGCAGACTTCGGTGGTACTGTTTCTTACTATTATTATACGCTATTTCTCGTCAAAAATCAACCATTTGTTGTGACAGAGCCAATTGTAAAAAGAAAACCGCAGGTAGAACGCCTGCGGTTTTCTTTTACAACACGATGTGGTCGAATATTCCGATTTCATCGTAGTAAACCGGCGTAGTTTTGTGGGAACGGTACATAACGACCCCTGATAAAACCTACTCCACGACCTTATCCGGCTGGATGAGCTCCTCGTAGTAGCTGATATGTTCGCGAGCGTCTTCAATCTCGGGCAGCAGGAAGTTGTAGATGACTTCGATGATCATCGTGGCACTGATCTTGGAGAACGCAAAGTCGCCCGTTGTCAGCAGCGCTTCGTGGTTGACGGTATTAAAAGTGTAGTCTGCCAGGCGCGCGAGCGGGGATTTGCTGTCGCTGCTGATGACGACTACGGTTGCGCCGCAGTCGCGAGCCGCTTTTGCCATGCGATTCAGTCGGCGCGATTTGCCGGAGTTTGAGATTAGCACGATGACGTCACCCGGGCGCAACGTGAGCGCAAAGCCGATTGATGTCTCGCTAATGGTGCTCGCCATGCAGCGCAGGCCCAGCTGCGAAAACTTAAACGTCGCATCGAGTGCGACCGCGTTCGTATTGCCCACAGCTGCAAACTCAATAACCCCTGCATGCTTAAGGGCATGCACAACAGCCGCCAGCGTATCGTGGTCGATACCGTCGATGGTCGCATTAAGCTCGCTCACCTTGGCAGCCAGGATGTTCTTGAGGCTCTGCTCCATATTGTCGAGCGAGACCTCGTCGGTCAGGCCCTCGTTGCGCTGGCTTTCCAAATCCCTCGCCAACGAAAACTGAAAGCTGCGGAAGCTACCAAAGCCCAGCTTGCGGCAGAAGCGCGAAACGGTCGCTTCGGACGTGGTGGCGGCGCGTGAGAGCTGAGCCGCCGTGAGGCGTGGAGCCTCGGACTGGTGCTCCAATATATAGTCGACAATGCGCTGCTCGGATTCGCTGTATCCCTGATGGGTGCTAATGAGGGAAAGTGCGCTCTTGCTACTATCGGTCATGGATGGCTCCTGGTTGGCATGAAAATCTAATTTGATTCGCAATGCCATAGTATACGGGCATTTTCAGTTACAAGATACACCTTGCCGTTTCAATAGTTGATGGTAAACTTTCATCGACCGTTTACGGTTATGAAAGAACCTTTCACCGGAGTAATGAGCCTTATTGCTTCTCATAAAAGCGGTGGCTTGGTATCTTTCAGGTGTGGAAAAACGCGCATGGAAGCGCGTGTAGGGGAGCGCCTGCGGGCGCAGTACTCAAGAAGGAGGGACACATGGCTAAGTTTGACATCATCGCCGCCACCGGTTGCCCGACCGGCATTGCGCACACCTTCATGGCGAAGGAGGCGCTGGAGAAGGCTGCTGCCGAGCGCGGTCTGACCATTAAGGTCGAGACCCATGGCCAGGTCGGTGTCGAGAACGAGCTTACCAAGAGTGAGATCGCTGGTGCCAAGGCCGTCGTCGTCGCAGCCGATAAGGATGTCCAGGCAGAGCGTTTCGCCGGTAAGCCCATGGTTTCCGTTGGCGTTTCCAAGGCTCTGTCCGTCGAGGCTGCTGGCAAGCTGATCGATCGCGCCCTCGCCGCCAAGGGCGACGACACGGTTGCGGCTGCTGCCGATGTTGAGGATGAGGTTGAGGAGAAGGAGTCCATCGGCCACATCATCTATAAGCACCTCATGAACGGCGTCAGCCACATGCTGGTCTTCGTCGTTGCCGGTGGCGTCCTGACCGCCGTTTCGTTCCTGTGGGGCATCACGTCCTTCGATTCGACGGCTGCCGACTACAACAGTTTCGCCGCGATGCTCAAGATCATCGGCGGCATTGCCATGAACCTGATGGTTCCCGTGCTTTCCGCCTATATCGCCGAGTCCATCGGCAAGCGTCCGGCGCTCGTCCCCGGCTTTGTTGCCGGTATGATCGCCATCCAGGGCCTGCCCGTTAACGCCGATACACACATGATCGATGCTGGCGGCACCGGTGTGGGCTTCGGCTTCCTGGGCGGCATTGTCGGCGGCTTCCTCGCCGGCTATGTCATCCTTCTGCTCGAGAAGGTTTTTGCCAAGCTGCCCAAGAACCTGGACGGCCTCAAAGCCATCTTCCTGTACCCGCTGTTCTCGACTGCTATCGTCGGTCTGGTCATGCTCGGCATCTCCGGCCCCATGGCTGCCATCAACACCGCCATGATGGACTTCCTCAAGGGTCTGTCTGCCTCTGGCGCTGTTGTCCTGGGTCTTGCTATTGGTTGCATGTGCGCCTTTGACATGGGCGGCCCGGTCAACAAGGCTGCTTACGTCACCGGTACCGCCATGCTCACCGAGGCCCTGGCTGCTGGTGTCGGCACCGACACCTACAACTTCGGCACCAACTTCATGGCTGCCGTCTCTGCCGCCTGCATCGTTCCGCCGCTGATCACCACCTTTGCCGTCATCGTCGGCAAGAAGTACTTCAGCCAGGAGGATCATGACGCCGGTGTCGTCAACCTCATCCTTGGTTGCACCCACATCACCGAGGGCGCCATTCCGTTCATGACCAAGAACATCTGGCCCGTCATGCCCATCATGATGCTCGGTTCCTCCATCGCCTCGATCCTGACCATTATGTTCAACGTTCACGATCCGGCGCCCCACGGTGGCTTCCTGGTCCTGCCCGTTGTCGAGAACGGTCCGCTGTGGGTCCTCGCGATCCTCATCGGCGCTGTGGTCGGTGGCATCCTGTTCGTCGCTTTCAAGAAGTATGACTTCGAGAAGAGCCAGAAGGCCGCTCCTGCCGCTCCCGCTAAGCCGGTCGAGGCCCCCAAGGCCGCTGCCGTCGAGGCTCCCAAGGCCGAGGCTGCCGATTTCGTGAAGGTCGAGAACGTTTTTGTCGCCGAGAACTTCGCTTCTCGTGACGAGGCCCTGAGCTTTGTCTCCAACCAGGCTGTCAAGGCCGGTGTCGCTGACGACGCCGATGCCGTGATGAATGCCTTCCTGGCCCGCGAGGCCGAGGGCTCCACGGGCATGATGGAGGGCTTCGCCATTCCGCATGCCAAGTCCGATGCCATTACCGATGCCGCCGTCATCGTCGTCAAGGACGACTCTGGCGTGACCGGTTGGGACACCATGGATGGCGCTCCCGTCAACGTGGCTATCGCCCTGCTCATTCCCGGTGCCCAGGCCGGCACCACGCACCTCAAGATCCTGTCCAAGGTCGCCGAGGCGCTTATGGACGAGGGCTTCCGTGCCACCGTCAAGGGTTCCACCGACGCCGCCGAGATCGCCAAGACGATTAACGCCCGCCTGGTCTAATCCCGCAACGCGCGAATAACATCGCCCCTGTATATAAGGCGGAGACTCCACCAGGAGTCCCCGCCTTTTTCTATCCCTCTCATAAGTTGCGGTGAAATAGGGACTGTTTAAACGATTCAACCCCAAATTCAGTCCCTATTTCACCGCAACTTATAAAAGGGCATAGAGGGGGCTGCCTATCGAGTCTTTGTCGCGAACAGTTCATCAGCCAGAATTCTTTTCAGCCGATATTACTCTGGATCGACCGAGTTTCCGCAGCTTGCTCGCCCACAGAGGGCCGGGCGCGGCCTGTGAGATTTATCGCGAGTTCCGCACGAGCCGAAGAGCACTTAATGTGCTCTTCGTGCGAGCAGGACTGTAGAGCAGGAAATCTCACAGGCCACGCCCGGCCCTCTGTGGGCGAGCAAGCGGACGACAAACACATCTGTCCAATAATTCGTCTGAAACATAATGAAAAACCGTTTGATGTGAGTTAATATAAACAACGTCGTGAATCTGACTCCTGCCACATGCATGACAGGGGTTAAACACAAAAAGGAGTCAATTATGGTTTCTGAGAAGGCTACCCTCGTTAATCCTCAGGGTCTGCACATGCGTCCGGCTGGTCTGTTCGCCTCCACCATGGGCAAGTACGCCTGTGACGTGACGGTCGTCACCCCCGAGAAGGAGGTCAACGGCAAGTCCCCGATGGCCCTCATGGCTGCTGGTATCCCTTGCGGTACCGAGGTCGAGGTCAAGTGCGACGGCGCCGACGAGGCCGAGGCTCTGGCTGCTGCCATCGAGCTCATCAAGAGCGGTCTTGGCGAGTAGAACTCAAACGGGTCGCATGTTGAACAATTAAGTTCATACTTGGGGGCGCAGTGACCTGTTCAAGGTAGCTGCGCTCTTTTGTCATGGATATGGCAAAACGCTTTATCACATGACACGGAGAGAGGAATGGGAATGTATCAGGGAGTCAACGCATCCGAGGGCATCGGTATCGGCACCGTCATGGTCGCCGTCGATCCCGACTTGACGTTTGAACCGCACGAGGTCGCTGATTCGGCAGCAGAGAAAGAGCGCTATCAGGCTGCTCTTTCGGTCTTCTGCGAGAAGACTCAGGCTCAGGCCGACCACATGAAGGAGACGGTGGGCGAGGCCGAGGCCGAGATCATGAGCGGACACATTGTCCTGGCTCAGGATCCGGGCATGACCGACGCCATTAACGCCGCTATTGACGGCGGCACCTGCGCCGAGCAGGCGCTCATGGACACCTCGACCATGTTCGAGAACATGTTTCTGTCCATGGACGACGAGATGTTCCGTCTGCGCGCGGCCGACATCGCCGACATCCGCACCGGTATTCTGGCCGAGCTGCTGGGCAAGGAGGTCGTCGACCTTTCCGTCCTGCCCGAGAACACCGTCGTTGTCGTGCACGACCTTACGCCGTCCATGACCGCCACGATCGATAAGGCCCACGTTGCCGGTATCGTCACCGAGACCGGTGGCCGCACGTCGCACTCCGCGATCATCGCGCGTGCCCTCGAGATCCCGGCCGTCCTTTCGGTCTCTAACAGCTGCACCGCGCTTCGCAACGGTATGACCGTTGTCGTCGACGGTGGCAAGGGTGTTGTCGAGGCCGATCCCGACGAGGAGACGCTCGCCGCCTATACCGCCAAGGCTGAGGCCTTTGCTGCCGAGAAGGCAGCCCTCGAGGCCTTCCGTGGCAAGCCGTCCGTGACTGCCGATGGCATCAAGAAGATCATTGCCTGCAACATCGGTAACCCCGATGACGTGCCCAACGCGCTCGATCACGACGCCGAGGCTATCGGTCTGTTCCGCTCCGAGTTCCTGTTCATGGACTCTGCTGAGCTTCCTTCCGAGGAGGAGCAGTTCAACGCCTACCGCAAGGTCGCCAGCGCGCTCAAGGGCGCTCCTGTCATCATTCGTACGCTTGATGTGGGCGGCGACAAGGAGATCCCGTACCTGCACATGGTCAAGGAAGATAACCCCTTCATGGGCTTCCGCGCCGTGCGTTACTGCTTGGCCAATCCCGATCAGTACAAGGTCCAGCTCCGCGCTCTGCTGCGCGCTAGCGCCTTCGGTGACGTCAAGATCATGATCCCGCTCGTCACCTGCGTCGAGGAGGTCTTGGCTGTCAAGGAGCTCGTCGAGCAGTGCAAGGCCGAGCTGACCGAAGAGGGGCGCAAGTTCAACGAGAACATCGAGGTCGGCATCATGGTCGAGACGCCCGCCGCTTCGCTGCTCGCAGACCGTCTTGCCGAGGTCGCCGACTTCTTCTCCATCGGCACCAACGACCTGATCGGCTACACCATGTGCGCCGACCGTGGCAACGACACCATCTCCAACCTGTACCAGGTTTACTATCCCGCCGTGCTCCGCTCGCTCAAGAACATCATCGAGAGCGGCGTGAAGGCCGGCATCATGGTCGGTATGTGCGGCGAGGCCGCTGCCGATCCGCTGCTCGAGCCGCTGCTGATCAGCTGGGGCCTGGAGGAGTTCTCGATGAGTGCTCCGTCGATCCTGCGCGCCCGCAAGACCATCAGCCAGTGGACCAAGGCCGAGTGCGACGAGCTCGCCGAGAAGGCACTCGCCTGCAACACTGCCGCCGAGGTCAAGGCGCTGCTCGAGTCCGCAGCTCGCTAATTTGGTATCAGAGGTAACCGCGTGGTTGGAATGGGCCGGCCACGCGGCCCTCACATATACAGGGGGTACTGTAAATGTTCTACACGCTAACCGCTAACCCGGCTGTCGACATGACGGTTTCGAGCTCTCCGCTCGAGCCCGACGAGAACGTCCGCACCGGCTCGGCCAGCTACACGGCTAACGGCAAGGGCCTCGACGTGTCCTTCGCCTTTAAGAAGATGGGCGTCGACACCGTCGCGCTCGGCTTCTTCGCTGGCTTCACGGGCAAGTTCATCGTCGAGGAGGTCATGAATCTGGGCTGCCTGTGCCGCCCGGTCTGGACTGACGGCATCACGCGTATCAACACCTACGTCAACGATGGCCAGCACGAGTACGGCATCCTGAACCCCGGCGCCCCGATCACGCCGCAGCACCAGGAGGAGCTCTACAACATCCTGGACACCGCGGGCGATCTCGAGTGCCTGATCGTCTCCGGCTCCGTGCCTCCCAAAGCTACGCCCGACTTCCTGGCTCAGGTCATGGAGCACGCTCAGGCTCGTGGCGCTGACGTCGTCCTGGACCTGTCCTCCGACAAGCTCAAGGAGCTCGCTCACAAGAAGCCGCTGCTCATCAAGCCGAACCATCACGAGATGAAGGCCATCTTCGGCGTGCCGGTCGACACCGACGACGAGGTTCGTGTCGCCATGAAGATGGCTCACGACGCTGGCGTTCAGAACGTGCTGCTCACCCGTGGTAGCCGCGGCGACGCTTACTTCTCCAACGGCGAGGACATCTGGTACGCCAAGCGTGAGTTCAACATCAAGCTGGTCTCTTCCGTCTGCGCCGGCGACTGCACCCTCGCTGCGTTCCTGCACAAGTGGTACAGGGATCGCGACAACGTCGAGGAGGCCATGAAGCTCGCTATGGCCACCGGCGCCAACGTTGCCGAGTCCGTCGGCATTGGTGACTTCGGTCACGTCGACGAGTACAGCAAGCGCGTTGCTGTCCGCAAGCTCGATCGTCAGTAATCGAAACGCGACATATTCGTGCGCATGCGGCGCCCCGGTTTCGGCCGGGGCGCCTTTTTTGTTCCGCCATGGGGGAGAGGTGTCCTGCCGTACTTCATCGCTTCCACACCGTTCACCGAGTTGTCCTAGCCTTTTACCGATGCGTGGAATATACTTTCATTAACACGTTGCTTCGTGAAAGGAACATTCATGATTTACACGCTCACTGCTAATCCCGCCATTGATTACAACATCGCCTGCGACGGCCTTACTGCCAATACCGTCACGCGTACCCGCAATGCCGTCTACACGCCCAACGGCAAAGGCCTCAACGTCTCGTTTACGCTTGACCACTATGGTGTCGACACCACGATCCTGGGTTTCTTCGCCGGCTTCTCGGGCGAGTTTATCGTTAAGGGCGCCGAGGCCCTGGGCGTGCCCGTCAAGCCCGTGTGGACCGACGGCATTACGCGCGTCAATGTGTTCCTCAACGCCGGCCCCGACACCGAGTACAACATGGTCAACGCCGGTGCCGCCATCAACGAGGCCAACGAGCAGGAGATGTTTGAGCTCATCGATTCGCTCGATGACATGACCTGCCTGGTCATCAGCGGCTCGCTGCCCCCCAACACTTCCGAGGGCTTCTTGGCCGAGGTCCTGCGCCGCGTCAACGCCAAGGGGGCCGAGTTCGTCCTCGACATCTCGAGCCATCAGCTGGCAGACCTCATTGCCATGGAGCCGCTGCTGATCAAGCCCAATGACGATGAGCTGCTCGACATCTTTGGCATTAAGGTGAGCGATGGCGACGACGAGTCCGTCAAGGGCGCGATGGCCGAGCTGCACGCCAAGGGCGCCAAGAACGTGCTGCTGACCCTCGGTGGCGCCGGTGCGTACTTCTCCAACGGCGAGCATATCTGGTTTGCCAACCGCACCTTCGACGTCAAGCTGCTGTCGACCGTCTGCGCCGGCGATTCCTCTCTGGCCGCCTTCCTGTCCGTGTGGCACGACGCCCCCGAGCGAGTCGAGGATGCCTTGCGTCTTTCGATGGCCACCGGCGCCAACGTGGTCGAGTGCCCCGGTCTGGGCGATTTTGCCAAGGTGGACGAATATAAGAAGCACATCGAGGTTCGCCAGGTCTGCTAACCGCATCGAAAAATCGTTGCCGAACACCCGCTTTGGATCTCCGAGGCGGGTGTTTTTTGCTCGCTGAACGTATGTGGCGTCTGCTGTCTCGTTTTATCGAATCGACGACGCGATTGCGTGTGCGCGCTTTCTCGTTTCTTGTTAGACTTCTTGAGAACCATCGATTAACGCTCACAAGTGCAGGAGGCCATAGGCATGTGCAATGTTTCTCTCAACGGTACGCAACCGTCTGATGCCTCCCTGCGCGTCCTGCGCACGCTTGAGGCGGCTGGTCTTGAGGCTTGGTACGTGGGCGGTTGGGTGCGTGACGCCCTGATGGGGTGCCCCAGCCACGATGTTGATATGTGCTGTAGCGGCCTGTGGCAGGATTCCAAAACGGCGCTCGAGGCCGCTGGTATCGCGGTCGTGGAGTCGGGCATTAAATTTGGCGGAATCACGGCTATTTCCGATGGCGAGCGTATCGAGGTCACCACGTACCGTCTGGATGGCTTCTATACCGACGGGCGCCATCCTCAGAGTGTGGAACGTGCCGCCTCGCTTGAGGACGATCTGGCGCGCCGCGACTTTACCGTC
Source organism: uncultured Collinsella sp. (assembly GCA_900541195.1). Taxonomy (GTDB): domain Bacteria; phylum Actinomycetota; class Coriobacteriia; order Coriobacteriales; family Coriobacteriaceae; genus Collinsella. Next base: position 11,913 of record UQIY01000035.1, read on the forward strand.
AACGCCATGGCCTGGCATCCCGAGCGCGGGCTTGTCGACCGCTACGACGGCCAGGGTGACTTGGAGCGCAAGCTGATTCGCGCTGTCGGCGATCCCAAGCGTCGCTTTAACGAGGACGCCCTGCGCATGCTGCGTGCGGTACGCTTTGCCTGCCGCCTGGACTTTATGATTGAGCCCGAGACCAAGCGTGCGCTTGCCGAGTGCGCGCCGCTGCTCGATGCCGTGGCGCGTGAGCGTGTGGGTATTGAGCTCGAGGGCATTCTTTCGACCGGTCATGGGGGAGACGCGATGCTCCGCTATCCCGAGCTCATCTGCGCCGCCGTGCCCGAGTTGGCAGCGGGTCGCGGGTTTGATCAGCGCAGTGTCTATCATGCGTTTAACGTCTACGTGCATATCGCCCGTGTGCTGACGGTGGCGGGGGAGCTCGCGCTGTGTGACGGCGTCGCGCCCTCGTCGAGCCTTATGTGGGCGGCGTTTTTGCACGATGTGTCCAAGCCCGAGTGCTTTACGGTCGACCATGCCGGTAGCGGACACTTCTACGGTCATCCCGAGCTCGGCGCCAAGAAGGCGCGCGTCATTATGGATCGCCTGGCGCTCTCGCACGACTTGGTGCGCGACGTGTGCCTGCTCATCAAATACCATGACAAGCCGCTGCGCCCCGAGCGCTCCTGTCTGCTCAATATGATGCGCGCGCTTTCGGGTGAGGGCGTCGACACGGCCCGCCTGATTGACGAGCTCATGGACCTTAAGCGCGCCGACACACTTGGCAAGGCCCCGTCGTGCTTCTATTACGTTGAGACGATTGAGGAGATGCGCGCGATGGCGCACGAGCTGCTGAGGGCGGGGGAGCCCTATACGCTCAAGATGCTCGCCATCAACGGCGGCGACCTGATCCGTGCTGGAGTCAAGCCCGGGCCGGAACTGGGCCAGCTTCTCAACTCCGCCCTCGACGCCGTGATCGAAGACAACATTCCCAACGAGCGCGAAGCTCTTTTGGTCCATCTCAACCTGAATTAGCTACCTATTTGACCTGCGTGTTCCATAACCTGCCGACATTTTTTCGGCAATTTGGAATTTCTTCTTGCGCTGACGTTTTTTGTCCCGTAATATATTTCCTCGCAGCACGGCAGTGCAGATGTCATGTGGCCCGTTCGTCTAGCGGTTTAGGACGCCGCCCTCTCAAGGCGGAGATCACCAGTTCGAATCTGGTACGGGCTACCACGCATTTGATACCCGGGCTTCCCATGGAAGGCCGGGTTTTTTTATTTTCAAACAACCGTCTGCAATTCCCGTTTGAACCAGAGCTTTGCGTTCTGTCTATGGTCCTTGCGGGTACAATATCCAAGATATTTTGACTGTTAGAAGGAGTCTCATGACGGAGTCCTCTCAGCATACGTCTAAGCCCCAGGTCGAAGTTGAGGCCTCGGGCGGAGATGACAATAAGAGCGCACGCCGCGGCGCCATCTTTATCGGCGTCGTGCTGGTGGGTTATATCGTCTATCTGGTGGTAACCGGGCAGATGGGGCAGTTCTGGGCCGCTATGTCGAGCGTCCAGGCGTCATGGCTCGTTGTCGCGTGTCTCTGCATGTTCATGTATCTTTTCTTTGGCATTGTGGCCTATGCGATCGCCGTCTGGCTCGATCCCAATTCGCCCGTCGGCATCCGCGACCTGATCTCGGTCGAGGCGAGTGGCATCTTCTTTGGTAACCTGACGCCCATGATGATGGGCTCCACCCCGGCTCAAATCTATCGCCTGACCAAGGCCGGCCAAAACGTGGGCGAGGCCGGCGCCACGCAATTCACGCGTTTTATCGTGTACCAGTTTGGCCTCGTTGCCTGGGGCGCTATCCTACTGCTTGCTCGCATGCCGTTTTTTGCCGAGCGCTATGGCGACATGACGCTGCTGTGCGTCTTTAGCTTTGGTGGGCACTGCTGCATCTTGCTGGGCATCTTCGCCGTCGCTCTCATGCCTAAGACCGTCACGCGCGTCGCCCATTGCATCATCAATTGGCTCGAGCGCATTGGTGTCTCGGCCACTAAGATCGAGGGATGGCGCACGTTTGTCGATGGCGAGATCTACTCCTTCTCCGAGAAGTTCAAGCTTTCAGCCGGACATTTTTCTTCCATGCTGCTCACGGTGGTCATCACCATGCTGCAACTCGCGTTTTTCTACCTCGTGCCGTATTTCCTGATGCTTGCCTTTGGCCACCACGAGGTCGACTTTTTCTCGGTCATGGCCGCGAGCGCCTTTGTCCAGCTGCTGAGCTCTGCGGTCCCCCTGCCCGGTGGAACTGGTGGCGCTGAGGGCGGCTTTGCATTGTTCTTGGGTCATTTCTTTGGGTCGGCTTCGACCGCTGGCTATCTGCTGTGGCGCCTCATTACGTTTATTGCGCCGACCATTTTGGCTGCGCCCCTGCTGGGCCTTAAGAGCGCCCACAACGAGAGCATCCATGCGCGCTGGGATCGTGTGATGCGCAAGCTCGGCCGCACGCCTCAAACGCCCTCTACGCCCGTTAAGGCACATCCTGCGTGCCAGGTTACCGTTGATCCCAATCAACGTGCTCAAAAGCCTGCTGTGGCCCCTAAGCCGGCACGCCAGACCTACGTTCGCCAGACTGGCGACGGCATTCGCGTTTCCCCGGCGGCGCTCAATAAAAAGAAGCGATCTTAGGGCCCGGTCGGCGAGTCGTGCGTTCTTGATGACGCTCGTCATTGCGATGTGAGATGTAGGATAATCCTCTTACGTTGATTATCTCCCACATGTAGAGGACTTACAGGTGGGCTGTTGACATGAAGGGGACACGTCTATGGCTACCACCAAACCGCGCCTTGACCGTCGTATCGTCCGCAGTCGCAATGCGATTCTTTCGGCGTTTGAGCGACTGCTTATGGAAAAGCCCCTGGCCGATATTACGGTGAGCGCTATCGCGCGCGAGGCAAATGTCGACCGTAAGACCTTCTACGTGCACTTTGGCACGGTCGACGGCTTGCTCGACGCCATTGCCGTCGATGTGGTCGAGATGATCGTCGATTCAGTCGAGAAGACGCTTTCCTCCATGGGCGGCGACACCAACGAGCGCGCACTTGGCGCTGCGGCGTCCTTTTTCAAGACCGTTAACGAGGCGCTGTGCAACAACCTGGTGCTTAATCGCCAGTTGATCGAAAACATTCCGCTCGACGACTTTATGGCTCGTCTGCGTTTGCCGCTCGAGCACGAGATCGCTGAGCGTGATCTGCTGCCCGAGGGTCTAAAGGACGAGATGTTCGATTACTACCTGGCGTTTTTGCTGTCCGGCATTATCGGCATCTATCGCACGTGGGCGTTGTCCGATGGCTCGGTTCCCATCGAGCGCGTCTCGGCGGTCGCCAACGACCTGACGTTGAATGGACTATCGAGTCTGGAATCTCGTTTCGAATAGCACTAGCGCCTTATCCTCCCTGAGTTGCGGTGAAATAAGGACTGAATTGGTCTTCTAGCGGCCTAAACAGTCCCTATTTCACCGCAACTTAGGGTTGAGGTTCTACTGGTAGCGCAGGCACTCCACGGGGTCGAGTTTTGCTGCCCGGCGGGCGGGGTAGAAGCCAAAGATCACGCCGATGCCGACCGATACGGCAAACGCGAGCAGCACAGTTGTAATGGAGAAGCTCGGCGTAATCGTCCCGGTGGCTCCGAACTCGCTCATAATGCCCGAGTTGGCGGCAAAGAACGTGAGCCCCCAGGCCAGCAGATAGCCAATCACGACACCCAAAATGCCGCCGGTGATGCACAGCGCCGAGGATTCGGCCAAAAACTGGGCCGTGATATCGCGTCGGCTTGCGCCCAGAGCGCGGCGAATACCGATCTCGCGAATGCGCTCGGTCACGTTGGTGAGCATCATGTTCATAATGCCGATACCGCCGACTAAAAGTGAGATGCCAGCAACGGCGCCCATGATGAGCGAGAAGGCGCCCATAAAGGAGTTGAGGGCATCGATAGCGCTCTTCATGGAGCTTGCCGACACGCTGTCGTACTCGTCGTCCTCCGATATGCCCTTCATGCTGCGCACCTTGGACTCGATCGTCTTGCAGAGCTCGTCCATATCGGTGCCCTCGGCGGCGAGTGCCGTCACACTGGGAAACGATGGATTGTCATCGCCGAAAAGCTCGGCGATCGTTTCTCGTGGCATGTACAGGCTCAGCGAGCCCATGGAGTCGTTTCCGCCGTCGATGACGCCAATGATCTGCACGTCTCCGCTCGAAACCTTGATGGTCTTGCCAATCGCGTCCTGTTCGTTGCCGTACAGTTGATCGGCGCCGCCGCGGCCAATGAGCGCCACGCGCGCGCCGGATTTGGACTCGATGTCGCTATAGGTGCGACCGGCGACGATCTTGCTGGCGCCCACGGCGTCGAGCATGTCGCTATCGACACCCTGGGCCATAACGGTATAGCTTTTATCTCCAACTTTGTACTCTGAATAGGCGCTGTCGACGATGCCGATCTGCTCAATTTGCGGCACCATTTTTCGTAGCTTCTCGACGTCCGAATCGGTGAGCTCTTGGGATGAGTAGATCTGCACCATGCGGGCCGCGTTGAGGCCCAAGCTGTTGACCAAGCTGTTTTGGATGCCGCCGATGAGTGAGGTCATGGCTATGACCGAGGCGATGCCAATGACGATGCCCAGGATGGTGAGCAGGCTACGACCCTTGTTGGCCTCGAGCGAGTGCAGGGCTTCTTGGATAAGATCGCGGGTGCTCATGCCTTCGCTCCTTTCGGCGTTGTAGAAGGTGCGCAAATCACGGGTAGGTTGCTGATGGCGCCGCGTAGCGTATTCGGCGCATGCGCGATATATGCGCCGTCATGGATGCGCCCGTCGCGAATGGTTACGGCTCGGTCTGCCTCGGCGGCAATGCCCGGGTCGTGCGTGATGAGCACGATGGTCTTGCCGCGCTCCTGGAGCTTGTGGAAGGTTTCCATGACGAGCGCCCCGGTTGCCGAGTCCAGGTTTCCCGTGGGCTCGTCGGCCAGGATGATGGGCGGATCGTTGACGAGGGCGCGCGCGATGGCGACGCGCTGCATCTGTCCACCCGAGAGTTCCGATATGCGGTGGTCCCAATGGTCGACCGGTAGCGTGACGGCTTGCAGCGCGTGCACGGCGCGCATCTCGCGCTGGTTGCGCGGCACATTGGTGTAGGACAGCGGCAGCATGACGTTTTCGATAACCGACAGACGCGGCAGCAGGTTGAAACTCTGAAAGACAAAGCCGATGCTCAGCGCACGCACCTCGGTGAGCTCATCATCGTCGAGTTCGGCGACATTGAGGCCCTGCAGGTAATAGTCGCCCGCCGTCGGTTTGTCCAAGCAACCCAGGATGTTCATGAGCGTCGACTTGCCCGAGCCCGAGGGGCCGGTGATGGCGACGAACTCACCGGGGTCCACCGCCAGGCTCACATTGTGCAGGATGTGAGCGCAACCGGCCTCGCTCTCAAAGATGCGGTGCACGTTGCGGATGTCGATGACGGGGCGCATTACATGCCCTCATCGGCAGGCATACTGTCGCCGCCGTCTGCCGTCATGCCCGCGCCGGTATCCACCACGATGGTGTCTCCATCGCGCAGCTTGGTAACCGGCACGTCGGGGTTGATCTCGTTGCCTTGCTCGTCGCGCTTGACCTGCGTCTTGCCGACCACAGCTTCGTTGTCGTTTTGCGTCACGACAGTTACCTTCACGCGGCGCGTTTCCTTGCCTTCGTCATCGGTGGCCAGATTGACGTAATAGTGCTCGCCATCCTCGGTCATGAGCGCCATGGTGGGCACCATGACTACGTCGTCAAGCTGCTCGGTCACCACCGAGACCTCGGCAGTCATACCGGGCTTAAGGCGGCTGTCGGGTGCTTCGATGAGGATGTCGACGTTAAAGGTTACGCTTCCGCCACCACCGTTGGCTGCGTCGGAGTTTGCAACCGATGCGATAGCCGTGACGGTGCCCTGGCTCACGATATCGGGAAACGCGGGATAGGTAACGTTGGCGCTCTGGCCCACGGCGATCTTGGCGATGTCCTTTTCGCCCACCTGAACCGTCACCTTCATCTTAGAGAGGTCGGCGATTTGCATGCACTGCTTGCCGCCGCTCGTGTCGCCTTCGCCCATGACCATGCCTCCGGTCACCGTGGCGCCCACTTTGGCGTTGAGTTCGACGATGCTACCCGAGCTGGGGGCCTTTACGGTGCGTTCGGTCGCCTTGGCGTTTGCCTGGTCCAGGGTTGCCTGGGCCGAGGCGAGATTGCGCTGAGCGCTCGAGACGGCGCTGGCGTTGGCGGTTGCATCCGTCGGGGTGGTCGCTCCGTCGGCATCCAGCGTCGGTGCTGCCTGTGCGGCAGCAAGTGTCGCCTGTGCGTTTTTCAGGTCTTCCTGGGCGGCCGCGACCGCGCGCTGCGCCTCGGCAACGGCATTATCGAGCTCATCGTTTTTTATGGTCATGAGCACGTCGCCCTCGTTGACGCTCTGACCGGCTTGCACGTTGATCGATGCTACCGTGCCGTCAACAGAAGGGGAGACCACTGAGGCAGAAATTGGCTTGAGCTGTCCTTTTGCCTCGACAGTCGTGGTAAAGGTGCCTTCCATGACCATGTCGGTAACAGGTTCACCTGCAGATTGCGGCTGCGAATTGAGGACAACGCTCACAATAATGGCTATTAGGATAATGCCGCCCACGATGCCGGCAGCGATGCCGCGGCGGACGAGCTTTTTGCGGCGCCGCTCCGCGCGCTTGGACTTGAGCTTTGCGTAGGCCTCATCGTCGTGTATTCCGGCTTTACCTTGCTCGCCGTCGTTTTGCTGCGCCGTGGGGGCGCTTGTGATGAGCGGTAGAGTTTCAGTTGCGCCTTCCGGCACGCGCCCGGTATCGTCGGGACCCGGGGTGATGGTGGGGACATTCGACATAGCGTCTCCTTTATAGAACTTACCGCGATAAGTATATGCGCCCACCGGTTGGGGCGGGCGCACAGGCGCGATTCTTTCAACATCGAAAGGTAGGTGACGCTGAGCTTTGTTGTGACACGCGAGATGTGCTAGGAGTGGACGACCACGCACAGACCGACGCTGATGCAGTCGTGGAGCGCCTTGGCATCGGCCAGGCGCAGATTGATGCAGCCGTGGCTACCGCACCATTTATACGATTCGGCACTATCGAAACTCGAATCGTTTTGCCAGGTAGCGTCGTGGAAGCCAACCATGTTGCCCTCAAACGGCATCCAGTAGCTCACCGGGCTCTCGTATTTGGGCTTACCGGTCTTGGGGTCCTTGGCGCCGATAAGCTTGGTGGCGCCGTCGTTGCTGTTGATCTGCCACACGCCCTCGGGGGTGGCGTCTTCGCCCGGTTTGCCGGAAATAAAGTTGGCCTCCCAAACGATATTGCCGCTCTCGTCATAGTAGCGCGCGTGCTGCTCGGACAGGTCGACGTCGATATACGCTTTCCAATCGGGCTCGCCCTTGGCGGTGAAGGTGTCGGCCTTCTGGGAGTACTTGATCTCAATCTCGCCGGTCTGCTTGTTGTTAATAGCATCCTCGACCTGTTTGGCGAGCGAGCTGCTGTCGATGGACCAACCAAAGTCACCGCCTTCGACGGCGCACTGCTTGCCATCGGCGCGCGTCCACCAGCGAGTGGAGCCCACGGTGTTAAAGCCATTGGCGAGGTCTGCTGCCCAGTTGCTGATCTGGGAGGTGTCGAGTGTGGGGTTCGCGGGGTCGGCAAAGCTGATCCACTGCAGCACCGAGCTGCCGTCGACCTTGCCGGCATCGTTGCCGTTGAGCTTAAGGGTCACGTTAACGCCCAGGAAGTTGTTGGCGGCATCGCATGCGGCCTGGATCTGGTCGTTGGTGAGCGTGCCGTTGAGCGGCTCGTAGGCATCGTTGCCGAGCTTCGTAAGATCGACGGTCTCGGCCAGCGACGCGAGCTCGATCTCCGCATACTTAATGACATGCTCGCGGTTGAGCTTTTCGTTGGAGCGGGCCTTCTCGATCGTGAACTTGCCTGCCTTCTCGTCGTAGGAGCTCGATGCCTCAAAGGTACCCGAGCGGCCCTCGTTGAATGCGTCGATGGCGGCACCCAGATCCCCTTCGAACTGCTTTTGGTCAAAGGCGTCCGAGAGCATGGACAGGTCGACGTCCTGTTCCAGGTCAATGGTACCGTTTTTGGTCGTGCTAACGTTCTTGCCGCCGAGCGAGGCAATCAGGCGCGAGGGCCACAGCAGCGGCTCGTTGCTGCCGATAATCTCGTGGGCAACTGCCTCGCCGTCGACGATGGGCTCGTCGGATTCGGGCTGATAGGTCCAGCTAAAGTCATCTCCCGAAACGGTGAGCTTGTAGTGCTTCCACGCTGAGTTGACCTTGGTAGCGGCGGAAGAGGCGTTGGAAAACGAGATGTCGACGCCGGCGATGGTAGTGTTGGGGTAGGCAATCTGCGAAAACGCCACGACGCCCACGATATAGACGATGGCGACGAGGCCGAGGACGACGAAGAACGCCGTCTTGCCACCCGTCTTATTGCCCTTTGCGGAGCGGTTGTTGGCGGGGCCGCGGTTGTTGGAAACTCGAGTGTGCGAAGGGCCCTGGTTGTGACCGGCGCCATGTGCGGAACGCTGCTGACGCTGCTGATGCTGGCCCCGATTGGGGCGCGGGGAGGTATTTGCCGCGCCGTGCTGTTGACCATGGGCTGGCGCGACGGGACGCGGCGATTGGATTCCTCCGGGCTGCCTGCTGGGCTGTTGCGGATCTGGGATCAGTTGGCTGCGGTCGATTTGCGACATCGTGTATATTTCCTTCGAGTTTCGCCTTGCGGCTCATCGTGTTTTAACTGGGCTTGAATTATAGCGATTACGCAGTTGCTTGTGTTACGAAAACAGTGGCGATAAACGATAGGTGGGACATATGTCCCACCTATCGTTCGCTTTTGCTCACTATCCGCATATTCCGCATTTCGCGCACGCCGAAAGCGCTGCCGGAGCCTGTGCGATGCCGCCCTTGGCCGTCTCGCGTAACGTGGCAGGTAGGGCGTGGCCCACCGAGAGCATCACGTGCGCCATCTGGTCAAACGGCACCAGGCTCTTGATGCCGGCGAGGGCGAGCTGCGCCGAGCTGAAGGCCGCGGCCACGCCGATGGCGTTGCGGTTTTGGCAGGGCACCTCGACAAGGCCTCCGACGGGGTCGCAAACGAGTCCCAACAGGTTGCTCAGCGCGATGGAGCTGGCGTCGAGCGCCTGCTCGGGCGTGCCGCCCATCATCTGGACCAGCGCGGCGGCGGCCATGGCGGCAGCGCTTCCAACCTCGGCCTGACATCCGCCCTCGGCGCCGGCGACGCAGGCGCTCGTGGTGAGGTTGAGGCCGATGGCGGCGGCGCAGTAGAGGGCATCCATGACCTGTTCATCATCGAGCTGGAGGTGATCGGCGAGCGCCAGCACGCAGCCGGGGACGACGCCCGCGGAGCCGGCCGTGGGGGCGGCAACGATCACGCCCATGGTGGCGGAGCGCTCGAGCACGGCCATCGCGCGGGCCACGGCATCGGTCTGAACGAGGCCCATCAGGCTTGCGCTTAAATCGTTGCGGTAGGTGGCATCGACGAGCTTGGCCTCTCCGCCGATAAGCCCGCCGAGCGATCGCTGCGGATTGGCGATGGGGGCCGTGGTCTCCTCGCGCATGACGTCGAGCACGCGGCGCATGGCTGCGATAGCATGGGCCTCGCCGGTCAGACGCGCCTCGCGCACGGCCATGACGGCGCCGATATTCAGGCCGAGCTCGGCGCACGCATCGAGCAACTGCTCGCCGTCGTCGAAGATCTCCTTGGCCGAGACACCGGGGGAGAGCGACGAGGCCGAGCCCGGGAGCTCGATAAACGTGGCGTAATCGACATTGTCGAGCTTGCGCAGCATGGGGACGACGGTGTCGTCGGGAGCGCCGTCGGTCTCAAAGACGGAATAGGCCTGGCCGCCCACCTCGGTGCGGTAGGTGCGGCAGAAGGCGATGTTGACGTGTGCGTAGGCAAGCAGGTTCGTGAGCGCTGCGAGCACGCCGGGAACGTCCTGGTGTGCCACAAACAGTGTGGAATACATGCCCGAGATGTCGACGCCAACGCCGTTGATACGGCTGATGCGCATCTTGCCGCCGCCAAGGCTCTCGCCGCGGACCTGCGCCGTTGCGCCCGTGTTATCGACCATGTCGATGTCGACAGTGTTGGGGTGGATGGAGGCGTCGTCGCCCTTGATATCAAAGTGAAAGTCGAGGCCCTGCTCGCGTGCGAGGTCGAAGGCCTGTTTGATATTCTCGTCGTCGGTATCGAGGCCCAAGATACCCGCGACGAGCGCGCGATCGGTGCCGTGGCCGCGGTAGGTATGGGCAAAGGAGTTCCACAGGCCAAAGGTGACCTTGGTGATACGACCTTCCAGCAGGCTGGCGGCAACCTGGGCGCAGCGCAGGGCGCCGGCGGTGTGCGATGAGCTGGGGCCGACCATGATGGGGCCCAAGATCTCGAATGCCGAGGTCGTAGCTAGTGTTTGCGGCTTGCCTGCCATGGCTGCTCCTTTACGTGGCTCGTCGTCCCGAGGGGCGGGGCATAAGGTCGCCTGCTCGGGCAGTCCTGCTCGCACGGAGAGCACATTAAGTGCTCTCCGGCTCGTGCGGAACTCG
>UQIY01000036.1 GCA_900541195.1 uncultured Collinsella sp.
GATCTACACCCTAGAGTTCGTCGGCAGCGTCAGATGTGTATAAGAGACAGCATAGGATGACATGTCGCTCGCTAGGAAAACAAAGGCGTTGGCGACGTCCTCGGGCTCGCCCATGCGGCCGAGCGGAATAGTGGCGATGATGGGCTTGATGACCTCTTCGGGCAGGTTAGCGACCATGTCGGTCTTAGTCACGCCAGGGGCAACGGCGTTGACGCGGATGCCCATGGGGGCGAGCTCGCGCGAGAGCGACTGGACCATGCCGTTGACGGCAAACTTGGACGTGGGGTAACCGACGCCGGAGGGCTGGCCGTACTTGGCGACCATCGAGCTCGTGGTAGTGATGGTGCCGCCGTGTTCGGCCTCGGTCATAATCTTGGCGGCCGCCTGGTGACCGTTAAAGACAGCGACGACGTTGAGGTCCATGACTTTGGCGAACTCCTCGGCCGTGTAGTCCAAAAGGGGCGAGCGCTGGGAGATTCCGGCATTGTTGACGACCGTGTCCAGGCCGCCCATGTCGGTTGCAGCCTGGGTAAAAGCCTCGGTCACGGCCTCGAGTGAGGTGAGGTCGCAGGAGCGGCCCCAGACCTTGGCGTCGGGATAGGCGGCCGCCAGCTTCTCAACGGCCGCGTCGGCAGTCTCCTGGCGCGAGCCAAAGACGGTGACGGCAGCGCCTTCCTCGATAAAACGGCAGGCGATCGCATAGCCGATACCGCGCGTGCCTCCGGTGATGATTGCTTTCTTGCCCTCGAGCAACATGGTGCTTCCTCTCATCGCGGGCGGACATACACGGCACAGCATAGCGTCGGCAAAATACAGCTGCCGTCGCATATCGGCAAACGGTATCCACGGTTGTTGACGAACGGTCAAGTTGTTCAAACGTTAGTCGATCACTTCGTGCAAAAGATGTAACTAAAAGGGGCTCCCATCCAATCGGACGGGAGCCCCTCATGCGTTATTTGATTTGCCGAGAATCGGGCTAGTTGGCCATGACACCTTCGGTCCAAGCCTCGACGTCCTCGATGCGCAGGACGTTGGCGACCTCGGCCACGCAGTCGACGCTGGCAAGCTCGGCGGCGGCAGCCTGGACGTCCTTCTCGAGCGCGCGGTGCGTCAGGAAGATGACCGAGCAGGCATCGCTGACGCCCGACTTGCCGTCCTCGACCTGGTTGATGAGCGAAATCGAGATGTTGTGCTTGGCAAAGATGTCGACCGTCTCGGACAGGGCGCCCACGCGGTCGGCGACCTTCAGGCGCACATAGTACTTGGTCTGGAGCTCGTCCATGGGCTTAAAGGCGAGGTTGTGACCATAGGGCTCAATCTCGGGCAGCGGAGCCACGCCGCGGCTGATCTGCTCGGAGAGCGACAAGATATCGCCCACGACGGCGCTCGCGGTGGGGAAGGAGCCTGCGCCCGCGCCGTAGAACATGGTCTCGCCCACGGCGTCACCCACCACGTAGACGGCGTTCATGGCGCCGTTGACCTTGGCGAGCATATGGTCTGCCGGGATGAGCGTGGGATGCACGCGGACGTCGACGCCGGCGTCGGTGTTGCGGGCGATGCCGAGCAGCTTAATGGTGTAGCCGAGCTCGCGAGCCTGGGCGATGTCCTCGGCGCCGATGGTACGGATACCCTGCTGGTACACATCGTCGGTGGTAACGCGGGTGCCAAAGCCGATAGAAGCGAGGATCGCCGTCTTGCTGGCGGCATCGAAGCCGTCGACGTCGGCGGACGGGTCGGCTTCGGCATAGCCCTTGGCTAGTGCATCGGCGAGCACGTCGGCGTAATCGGCGCCCTCGGCGTCCATGCGCGACAGGATGTAGTTGGTGGTGCCGTTGAGGATGCCGGCGATGGTCAGGATCTTGTTGCCCACCAGATCGTGCTCAAGTGTGCTCACGATGGGGATGCCGCCGCCGCAGCTGGCCTCGCACTTAATCTGCACGCCGCACGCGCGTGCCTTCTCGGCAAGCGTCTCGACGTGACGGCCCAGCAGAGCCTTGTTGGCAGAGACGACGTGCTTGCCGTGCTCAAAGGCAGTGGTGAAGATCTCGGTTGCGGGATGCTCGCCGCCGATCAGCTCGACGACGATGTCGACGGCGGGGTCGGTGACGACATCGTGCCAGTCGCTCGTAAAGGCCTCGCGCTCAATGCCTGCCGCCTCGGCCTGCTCCCAGGCAAGCGCGCAGGCGCGGGTCAGCTTAAGGTCGATGCCGTAGGCTGCCAGGTACTCATCGTGGTGGCTCTTGATCAGACGGGCCACGCCGCCGCCGACGGTTCCCAGACCGATCAGACCGACGTTCACGGTGCGCAGGGGTTCGCTCATAGATAGCTCCTTCGTGCATCTCATGGATGGATTAACCGCTTAAAGGTTGAGTGCATTCTAGCGTGAACCGAGGGCGCGTGCTCGCCAGGCAACAGGAGCCGCACAAAACGGCACCCCCGAAACGCTGCGGAAACATTGGAAACATGCTCGCTACAAACGGAACTCCGTAACAAACTGTCAACGTTTACACCATAAGGTTTGCCCTGTGCGACTGGGGCATGCAGGCGCTCGTCGGCCCCGTCACCACCGGTGCCGCCGTCGCCGTCTCGTGCGAGATCGCCGATGCCTTTGCCGAGCAGGCCAAGGCATCCAAGCTCGACATCGTCGATACCGTGACCTTTAAGGACGACTCCTCCACGAGCTTTATCAACCAGCCGACCAAGGCCATACGCAAGATCAAGATCGAGGGCCTGACGGGTGAGCTGACGTGGAACGACGAGGGCCAAGTCGAGAAGCCCGCTACGGCCTATGTGATTCAGGACGGCAAGTACATCGCCGCCTAAGTGCATATAACGAGACCGGTGAGGCCGTTTTATTCAGGGCAGGGACGCCTGTAACAGAACGGAAACATTACTTTCACACAATAAAGTGGCATTACTGCATAAACCGACAGGAATACGCAGAATTATGGATAAATGGGCAAAACAAAAGAAAAGTTGAAATAATCGCCACTTTTCTCAACTAAAGCGTCTACTATTTTGCGAACGCCGAACACGGCGAAGGATGGCCTGTCGGGTAACCGAAACCCGACGAGATTTGAGAGGAGAGCCGCATGTCGAGCCTCACCGGTAAGTCATTGAACCCTGTTATGAATCGCAGGAGCGTTATCGCGAGCGCAGCAGGTCTGGGGGCGATGTCCATTCTAGCTGGCTGCTCCTCCAACGGCGGCGACAGCGGTTCCGCGTCGGGCGACGCTTCGTTTAAGATCGGCACCATCGGCCCGCTGACCGGCGCCAACGCGTCCTACGGCAAGTCCGTTACACAGGCTGTCGAGCTTGGCTGCAAGGATTTCTCGACTAAGGAGCTGCCGCTTGTCAGCAAGGCCGAGGACGACCAGGCTGACGGTGAGAAGGCCGTCAACGCCTTCAACACCCTGCTCGACTGGGGCATGCAGGCCCTTGTCGGTCCGACCACCACGGGTGCGTCGGTCGCCGTTGCTGCTGAGTGCGGTAACGACCCCGAGACGTTCATGATTACCCCGTCCGCGTCCTCCGAGGACGTTACCAAGGGCAAGGATTGCGTCTTCCAGGTTTGCTTCACCGACCCCAACCAGGGTGTCAACGCTGCCAAGTTCCTGGCACAGAAGTATGCGGACGAGAAGTTCGTGCTGTTCTATAACTCCGGCGACGCCTATTCTTCGGGCATCGCAGATTCCTTTAAGGCCCAGGCCGCTGAGTCCAAGCTCGAGATTGTTGACGAGGAGACCTTTAAGGACGACTCCGCCACGAGCTTTACCAACCAGCTGACCAAGGCCAAGCAGGCTGGCGCCACCATGATCTTTGCGCCGATCTACTACACACCGGCGTCCGTCCTGCTCAAGAACGCCAAGGACATGGGCTACGACGTCAAGATGATGGGCTGCGACGGCATGGACGGTATCCTGGGCGTTGAGGGCTTCGATACCTCTCTTGCCGAGGGTCTGCTGCTCATGACCCCGTTCTCCGCCGACGACGAGAAGAACGCCGACTTCGTCAACGCTTACAAAGATAAGTATGGCGAGACTCCGGACCAGTTTGCCGCCGACGCCTACGACGGCGTGCATGCGGTGGTCGAGGCCCTCAAGGAAGCCGGCCTGGGTGCCGACGCCGACCCGACCGAGGTTGCCGAGAAGCTTCCCGAGGCTATGCGCAACATTACCGTTGACGGTCTGACTGGCAAGCTCTCCTGGAACGACAAGGGCCAGGTCCAGAAGGACCCGACGGCGTACGTCATTACCGACGGCAAGTACGTACAGGCCTAATTGGCCGCCTTACATAGAGCGGTTTTGATCCCAAGCAGGGGAGGTTTTGGCCTTCCCTGCTTGCTTGGTATCTAGGGACGATGTAACGTCCCTGTTTCATACATTAACTGGAAACCTATTCGAAAGGGGGATATGGAACATGACGGTCTTTATCCAATACCTGGTCAACGGCCTGTCCATGGGCAGCGTCTACGCCATCATCGCGTTGGGCTACACCATGGTCTACGGTATCGCCAAGATGCTGAACTTCGCTCACGGCGATGTCATCATGGTCGGTGCCTATGTCTCGTTCTGCGCCACGTCGTATCTCGGCCTCCCGGGCTGGGCATCTGTAGTTCTCTCTTGCGTGGCCTGCACGGTCCTCGGTGTTCTCATTGAGGGCCTGGCCTATAAGCCGCTGCGCCAAGCAGGCCCGCTGGCCGTTCTGATCACGGCTATCGGCGTGTCTTACTTCCTGCAGAACGCCGCGCAGCTTCTGTGGGGCGCCACGCCCAAGAACTTCACTTCGCTCGTCACCTTCCAGGTGCCGGAGTTCTTGGCCAAGTTCAACGTAAGCGCCGTCTCGCTCGTCACCATCGTCGCCTGCCTGGTTATCATGGCCGGCCTGATGTTCTTTACAGGTAAGACCAAGATGGGCAAGGCCATGCGCGCCGTGTCCGAGGACAAGGCTGCCGCTCAGCTCATGGGCATCAACGTCAACCGCACCATTTCGATGACGTTTGCCATCGGCTCTGCCCTTGCCGCCATCGCCGGCGTGCTGCTGTGCTCCTACTCGCCGGTGCTGCAGCCCACGACGGGTGCTATGCCTGGCATCAAGGCCTTCGACGCCGCTGTCTTCGGTGGCATCGGCTCCATCCCCGGCGCTTTTGTCGGTGGCATTCTCATCGGCATCATCGAAGCGATGGCGCAGGCTTACATTTCCACGAGCCTTGCCAACTCCATCGTCTTTGGTGTTCTGATCATCGTCCTGCTCGTCAAGCCTGCCGGCCTCTTGGGCAAGTACGTCCCCGAGAAGGTGTAGGTGAGCGTTATGAAGTTTCTTAAAGACAAGCAGACGCGTCACGACTTTGTCACGTACGCCATGTGCCTTGTGGCGTTTGCCATCGTGTTCTTTATGCAGTCTAACCACATGATTCCGCGCATGATCGCCGGTCAGCTGGTCCCCATTACGGCCTATATCGTCATGGCCATTTCCCTCAACCTCGTCGTCGGTATCGCGGGCGACTTGTCGCTGGGCCACGCGGGCTTTATGAGCGTCGGCGCCTATACGGGCATCGTCACCGCCGTCGCGCTGGAGGGCGCCATTCCGTCCGACCCGATGCGTCTGATCATCAGCATTGTGGTCGGCGCTATCGCCGCTGCCATCTTGGGCTTCTTGATCGGTATCCCGGTCCTGCGCCTGAGCGGCGATTACCTGGCTATCGTGACGCTGGCCTTTGGCGAGATCATCAAAGAGATCGTCACCTGCCTCATTGTGGGTGTCGACTCCCGCGGCCTGCACGTGATCTTTAACATCACGGGCAACTCTACGATCGACGACCTGCACCTGCTCGAGGACGGCACCGCCATCATCAAGGGCGCCCAGGGTGCCTCGGGCGTGTCGACGTACTCGACCTTCCTCGCCGGTGCCATCCTGGTTATGGTCGCGCTCGTGATTGTACTCAACCTGGTTCGCAGCCGTACCGGCCGTGCCATTATGGCCGTGCGCGATAACAAGATTGCAGCCGAGTCCGTAGGCATCTCCGTCACCGAGTACCGCATGATCGCCTTCGTGGTTTCCGCTGCCCTCGCCGGTGCTGCCGGAGCTCTCTTCGGCGGTAACTTCTCGCAGCTCTCCGCCACCAAGTTCGACTTCAACACGTCCATCCTCATCCTGGTGTTCGTGGTCCTGGGTGGTCTGGGCAATATGCGCGGCTCCGTCATCGCCGCGGCGTTGCTCACGGTGCTTCCCGAGCTGCTCCGTCAGTTCTCGGACTACCGCATGCTCATCTACGCCATCGTGCTGATCCTGGTCATGATCTTTACCAACAACCCGCAGCTCAAGGCGTTCTTCGCACGCATTAAGGACCGCCTTGCTTCCAAGAAGGAGGTGGCAGCCGATGCCCAGTAAGTTTGAGTTCAACAAGGGCAAGATGGTCCCGTATCCTTCTGGCGCCATCGTTCCCGACCGCGACCTGGGTCAGCGCCCGGCGCTCGAGTGCATCCACCTGGGCATTGAGTTCGGTGGCCTTAAGGCAGTCGACGACTTTAGCCTGACTATCGGCAAGACCGAGATCGCCGGTCTGATCGGCCCCAACGGTGCCGGTAAGACCACGGTCTTCAACCTGCTCACCAAGGTGTATCAGCCCACGCACGGCACCATCCTGCTCGACGGTGAGGACACCTCGGGCAAGTCGGTCTATCAGGTCAACCGCATGGGTATTGCCCGTACCTTCCAGAACATTCGTCTGTTCAACACCATGACGGTGGAGGATAACGTCAAGGTCGGCCTGCACAACCAGGAGCGCTACTCCGGTTTTGAGGGCGTGCTGCGCCTGCCGACGTATTGGAAGCACGAGAAGGCCGCCCACGAGCGCGCCATGGAGCTGCTGTCCATTTTTGACATGGAGCACCTGGCAAATGAACAGGCCGGCTCGCTTCCTTACGGCGCTCAGCGTCGTCTGGAGATCGTTCGCGCGCTTGCCACCAACCCCAAACTACTGCTGCTCGACGAGCCTGCCGCCGGCATGAACCCGTCCGAGACCGCGGAGCTCATGGAGAATATCGTTAAGATTCGCGACACCTTTGGCATCGCCATCATGCTTATCGAGCATGATATGTCGCTCGTTATGAACATCTGCGAGGGCATCTGCGTGCTCAACTTTGGTAAGGTCATCGCCAAGGGCACGGCCGAGGAGATCCAGAACAACGACGCTGTTATCGAGGCATATCTGGGCAAGCAGGATAAGGGGGAGAACTAAATGGCAGAGCCGATGCTTTCCGTCTACAACATCAACGTCTGGTACGGCGCCATCCACGCCATTAAGGACATCTCCTTTAACGTCAACGAGGGTGAGATCGTGGCCCTGATTGGCGCCAACGGTGCCGGCAAGTCCACGACGCTCAAGACCGTCTCGGGCCTGCTGCGCTCTAAGACCGGCTCCATCAAGTTTATGGGCGAGGACATTACCCATACGCCCGCCGACAAGCTGGTTGGTAAGGGCCTGGCTCAGGTGCCCGAGGGTCGTCGTGCCTTTTTGCAGATGACGGTCGAGGAGAACCTGGAAATGGGTGCCTATACGCAGCCCAAGTCAACGGTGGCTCCGGGCCTCGAGCGCGTCTACGAGCAGTTCCCGCGCCTGAAGGAGCGTCGTCGCCAGGTCGCCGGTACCCTTTCGGGCGGCGAGCAGCAGATGCTCGTTATGGGCCGCGCCCTTATGAGTAACCCTAAGCTGCTCATGCTCGACGAACCCTCCATGGGTCTGGCGCCGATTCTGATCGAACAGATCTTCCAAATTGTCGAGGACCTGCACAAGGCCGGCACCACGGTGCTCCTGGTCGAGCAAAACGCACAGATGGCTCTTTCCATCGCCACACGCGGCTACGTGCTCGAGACCGGCAAGATCACCATGACCGGCACCGGCCAAGAACTGCTGCACGACGATAACGTGCGTAAAGCCTACCTGGGCGGCTAGATAGTTACGGCGTTTTGCCAAACGCCGTAACCAGCCGACGCTGCAAGCCCGCCAGAGCGGCAATCTGCCTTTCAACTTCGGCGGCATGACCAGAAGGTCAATGCCGCCTTGTTTCAAGGCACCTTGCTCGCTCTGGCGGGCTTTCGCTGTCGTTGCCAAAACATCGGCGTTGTGGCAGATGCCAACGACTACCCCCTTTAAGTTGCGGTGAAATAGGGACTAAATGGGAGCCTCAGAGGCCAAAACAGTCCCTATTCCACCGCAACTTCATGGGGGCGTGCGACAATGCCCATCGGAAAACGTTTGCCATCTGGGGGTCTATCTATGCTGTACGAGTTTTGTGCCGAGAACTTTGAGCGGGTGCCGGCGGCTATCGATGCCGGTGCAAAGCGCATCGAGCTGTGCGACAACCTTGCCGTCGGTGGCACTACGCCCTCGGCTGGTGTTATCAGCGCTACGGTCAGCTATGCTCACGAGCATGACGCACGAGTGATGTGCATGATTCGCCCGCGTGGCGGTGACTTTCACTACAACCAGGACGAGCTGCGCATGATGGAGATGGACTTGGGTCTTGCCGTGAGCGCCGGCGCCGATGGCTTGGTCTTTGGCTGCTGCAAGCCTTGTGCCGGCGGCTGGGCGCTCGACGAGCTTACGTTGGGCGCCCTCGTGATGGCCGCGGGCTGCGCGACCGAGGAGTGCAAGCGCGAGTCCCTTGACATCACCTTCCACATGGCGTTTGACCAGCTCTCGCCCGAGGCTCAGCTCGATGCCGTCGACACACTCGCCGACTGCGGCATCACGCGTATCCTGACGCATGGTGGTGCTGCCGGAACGCCGATCGAGGACAATCTGGAGCACCTATCGCGTCTTGTCGAGTATGCGGGCGACCGCCTGACCATCCTTCCCGGCGGCGGCATTTCCACGGCCAACCGCGATACCGTGGCGGCGGCATTGGGCGTCTCCGAGCTCCATGGCACCAAGATCGTGCCGCTGGAGGCGTAACCCGTGGCGCTGGTATTTGACGTTCAGCAGGCGAACGGTAAGCCCGACGATAACCGGCGCCCTGGCACCGCGTGCCCCTTTTGCGATACCGAGGGACTCGCCAATATCATCCGGCGCGACGGCGACTGCATCTGGCTCGAGAATAAGTTCAAAACCCTGCGCGCCACCCGTCAAACCGTGCTGATCGAGTCAGCCGATCACGATGCCGACCTGGTGACCTATGAGCCAGATGAACTCCACCATGTGATGAGGTTTGCCCTGGATTGCTGGCAGCAGATGATCGATTCACGGCAGTATCGAAGCGTGCTCATGTACAAGAACAAGGGTCCTCTCTCGGGCGGTAGTCTCGTTCATCCGCACATGCAGATTGTGGGTTTGGAGCAGGAAGACGGCTATGCTTCGTTGACTTCCGCCAATTTCGAAGGCATCAATGTCTGGCAACAGGGGAGAATCGCGGCCAACATCTCAACCGAACCGATCATGGGGTTCTTTGAGGTCAACGTTTCAGCCCCGCAGGGAATCGCCGCCAGCGATGACACAAGAGACCAAGCCGAGGCAGATCTCTTCGCCGATGCGATCCAGGTGGCTCTGCGCTATATCCTGAACGAGCACCACGGTGGTCGCGCAGAGTCGTACAACTTGTTCTTCTATCACCTGGGCGGTCGGACCATTGCCAAGGCGCTGCCGCGTTGGGTGGTTTCGCCCTACTTTGTCGGCTATCGCTTGGCCCAGGTCAATGCCGAGACAACGCTCGATATCGATGCTGAGCGCTTGCGTGCGCATCTGGAAACGCTCGTATAGCAAGATTAACACCCGTGTAATGCGGACAGTCTAGCGCGCCATGGCGTCGCGGCCGGCCTCGACACGCTTGCGCTGGGCGGCGCGCTCCTCGCCGGTCAGACGCTCAAAGAGATGCCCGATAAACGAGGCGAGTATCTGCTGAAACAGCGTTCCGCACATGACGGGAAACACGACTTCGCCTGGAAAGTACTGTGTGGCGATGACGGCGCCCGAAGAGATGTTACGCATGCCGCAGGTAAAGCACATGGTAGTCGTCTCGCTATATGGCAGATGCAGCGCACGGGCGACCAGAAAACCGACGACAAAGCCGCTGATGGCGAAGGTCAAAATAAAGAGGGCGACTTCCAGACGCATCGCGTTCATGTGCAGGACGTACTCGCTCATGGCGGTGGAGTTGGAGGCGATAATGCCCATCATCATGAACTTGCAGGCGGGCGAGAGCGCGGGGGAGAGCTTCTCGTGTCCCCATCCACGTGTGAGCTCGTTGATCACGATGCCGAGCACGGCGGGGATGGCGATCATAAAGGCCATGTCCTGCATCATGCTCGGCACATCGATCGAGACGGTGGCACCCAGCAAGAGCTTCAGCGTGAGCGGAATCGTCACAGGCGAGATAACCGAGGACGTCAGGATGATGGTGAGCGCGAGCGGGCCGTTGCCGCCGAACATGCTAATCCACATAAAGGCAGTGACCGCCACGGGTACGCTGTACTCGAGCACGATGCCGCAGACAAGGTTGGGATTGGAGCCAAAGAACAGCGATCCCATGGCATAGGCTGCTATGGGAATAAGCACCGCCGAGACGAGCAGCGCCAAAATCAGGTGCAGGGGACGGCGGAACACCTCAGCGACCTGGTGGAAGGTGTTGCTGAGCGCACCTTGGAACGTCATAAAGGCGAAGAGGGCGGGAACGATGGGCTTAAGTACTCCGATCTGCTGGGGAAAGAGCACGCCGAGCGTTACGCAAATCGGAACGATGACCTGCATATGCCCCGCGAGGAACTTTCCCAGTCCAACCCATTGCTTCATATGCCCCGTGACTCCCTTTATCCGCGAACTCGTTTGAATGGATATGCTAGACGCTCGCATGCGTCCGTGCGTCAGAAACGCTCGATTATTTCGAGGCTATTACCGGCCTCGTTTACCGAAACCAGGGCGTGCCGCGAGGCTCTGCGTCCGTGCCGCACGGTATAATAAATCCGTTCAACAGATCTGCCTGCCGAAGCGGGCATGCACAGAGGACTCATCGCTATGAACCGTGAGAGGTATCGCGGCGACCTGCCCCTATCGGGGGTGGGCGCCTATGTCATCGCTTAAGACGACGCATCGCTGGGCGGTCGCTCAGCAAAATCCCGAGCTCGAAAAGGAGCTTTCGGCTGGTCTGGGCATACCCGGGCTGGTGGCGCGCATTATGGTTGCGCACGGCATTACATCCATCGAGGAAGGCCAGCTGTTTTTGACGCCTTCGCTCGATCGCGACTGGGCGGACCCGCTTGTTATTCCGGGCATGGCGGTCGTCGCCGACCGCGTTGAGCGTGCTATTCGCAACCACGAGCGTATCGCCGTCTTTGGCGATTTTGACGTCGACGGCATTACGTCGACTTGTCTGTTGACCGAGGCGCTACGTTCGTTTGGCGCCAACGTCACGCCGTTTATTCCGCACCGCTTTGACGAGGGCTACGGCCTGTCGCGTGCGGCGCTCGACCGCGTCAACGAGCTTGCTCAACCCAACCTGATTGTGACCGTCGATAACGGTATTGCTGCCAAGGAAGAGGTCTCCTACCTGGAGAGCCTGGGGATTGATTTGGTGGTCACGGACCATCACGAGCCGTCCGACCAGGTGCCGCAGGGCGTGCCCCTGACCGACCCCAAGCTCGAGGACGAGGGCCCCTCGCGCGAGCTTGCCGGTGCCGGTGTGGCGCTTAAGCTGGTACAGGTCCTGGGCGAGCGTTTGGGCAAGCCGTCGTATTGGCGTTCGCTGATAGAGGTCGCGGCGCTGGGCACCGTGTCCGACATGATGCCGCTCACGCCCGAGAATCGCGCACTGGTCGCCGAGGGCATCCAGCAGATGCGCGTGACGGCCCGCCCCGGTTATATCGCGCTTGCCGCACTTGCCAAGGCCGACCTTTCTACCATTACGGCCGACGGCCTGTCGTTTTCGCTCATCCCTCGTCTGAATGCTGCCGGCCGCATGGCTGATCCCAAGCTGGCGCTCGACCTGCTGCTTGCCCGCGACCCCATCGAAGCGAGCGCGCTTGCCGCCGAGCTCGAGGAAATCAATCGCCAACGCCGCGAGATCGAGGCCGAGCTTACGCGCGATGCCATGGCGAAGGTCGAGGAGACTTATGACGGCGGGCGCGCGATTGTCGTGGGCGGCGAAGGTTGGCACGAGGGCGTCAAGGGCATCGTGGCGAGCCGCCTGACCAACCGTTATCACGTGCCGGCGCTGCTGTTCTCGATCGAGGACGGTATCGCTCGCGGTTCGGGTCGCTCGGTGGGCAAAGTCAACCTGTTCGACGCCGTAGAACGCTGCTCCGACCTGCTGATTCGTCGCGGCGGGCATGCCGGTGCGGTGGGCGTGACCATCGAGGCATCCAAGCTCGATGAGTTCCGCCGTCGCCTTTCGGCCGTGCTATCGGAGCTTCCTGCCGATGACTTTGAGGACACTGACGAGGTTGCCGCCACCGTTGACCTCTCCGAGCTGAATATCGAGACCATCGAGCAGATTTCCCGTCTTGAGCCGTTTGGCCAGGGCAATAAGGTGCCGCTTCTGGCCGCCGAGGGCGTGACGATGTGCGATCGCGCCGTGGTGGGCAAAACCGGCGAGCACATGCGCTTTGTGGCGACCGATGGCGCCGCGAGCGTGCCGGCCATCATGTTCCGCGTGCCGCAGATCGATAAACTCATCAATTGCGACAGTGCCGTCGACTTGGTGTTCGAGGCCGTGGCCGAACATTGGCAGGGACGTGTGAAGCCCAAGCTCATGATTAAAGATGTCTTGGTGCGCGATACCGCGGCGCCCAATATCGACGATCCGGCATGTGAGCTTCGCCGCGGCGTGCAACCAGCGGATTCTGGCCTGCGCCTGGAGTCGCGTAAACGTGAGACGCTCGCCCAGCTTTCTTATACCGAGCTCACGCGCTCGCTTATCCATAGCTTTATCGGCTCGAACCAGCCGCATCGCGCGCAGGTCGAGGCACTCGACGCGCTCGCCGACCACCAGAGCGTCTTGGCCGTTATGGGGACGGGGCGCGGCAAGTCGCTCATCTTCCATGTGCACGCCGCGCGCGAGGCGGTCCTTCGTGGGCGGGCGAGCATCTTTGTCTATCCGCTGCGCGCGCTCGTTGCCGACCAGGCTTATCACCTCTCGTCGACGATGGCTGCGCTCGGCATTGGCGTGGGCGTGTTGACCGGCGAGACCGTGGAGGCAGCGCGCGATGACGTGTTTGCCGGCCTGGCTTCGGGCCGCACCGGCATCGTTCTCACGACGCCGGAGTTCCTGTCTATCCATCGCGATCGCTTTGCACGTTCTGGACGTATTGGCTTTGTCGTTATCGATGAGGCACACCATGCCGGTCTTGCCAAAGGCGGCGACCGGAGCGCCTACCTCGACATGCCCGATATTCTCAAAGCCCTGGGCGACCCCGTTGTCATGGCGGCAACGGCTACCGCGACGGCCCCGGTCGTGGCGGAGCTTGCTCGTGTATTGCCGATTACCAGGACGGTGGTCGACGAGACCGTTCGCGAGAACCTGCAACTCGAGGACGACCGTGACCTTGCGAGCCGCGAAAATCGCCTGGTGTCAATCGTGGCGACGGGGGAGAAGACCGTCATCTACGTCAACTCGCGCGACCAGTCCGTGGCGCTTGCCAAGACGTTGCGCAAACGCGTGCCCGACTGCGCGACCCATATTGCGTTCTATAACGCCGGGCTTGCGCGCTCCGATCGCCGCCGTGTCGAGGAAGCGTTTCGCGACGGAAGCCTCAGTTGCATCGTTTCGACCTCTGCCTTCGGTGAGGGCGTCAACCTGCCCGATATCCGTCATGTCGTGCTCTACCACATGCCGTTTGGTGCGATTGAGTTTAACCAGATGAGTGGCCGTGCCGGCCGCGATGGACAGCCCGCTGTGATTCACCTGCTCTATTCGTCGCGTGACGCTCGTATTAATGAGCGCCTGCTCGATTGTTACGCGCCCGAGCGCGATGAGCTTGTCACTCTCTATCGAGCGCTGCAGACCATGTGGCGCTCCAACCGTGGCAAGACGGGGGACGATTCATTCTGCGCGAGCGATATCGACATTGCGCAGATGTGTCTTGCCATCGATGCCCGCACGCCGGTCGACGAGCGCTCGGTGGAAAGCGGCCTGGGAATCTTCGAAGAACTCGGTTTCTGCCGCGTTTCGGGGTTTGACGATACGCGTCGCATCGCGATGGCGGAAAACCCCGGTCGCGTGCAATTAAGCAGGTCAATTCGCTATTTGGAGGGCTTGCGCTCGCGCATGGAGTTCACGGCTTTTCGGAGCTGGGCACTCGATTCGTGCGCTTCTGATATGCTAGCCAAAGTTAACCGCCCGATCGTACCGCGGGCCTAGGGGAAGGGGACCTCGATGGACGCCGCAGCCCGTACCGCCCATGATTCCACCCTCCAGCCGTTTTCGGAGATGGAGCACTATAAACATGCCGATGAGCTGCCGCCCGAGATTATGGCGGACAGCTACGACAAGCTGGAGCGTCTGTGCCTCAAATATATGAACGAGGACGACTTCTCCAATGTGGAGCAGGCCTACTGCTTTGCTGCCGAGAAGCACTGCAACCAAAAGCGGCGCTCGGGTGAGATGTACATTAACCATCCCGTCGAGGTAGCTATCATTCTGGCTGACCTCAAGATGGACTGCGATGTGGTGTGCGCCGCGTTGCTGCACGATACCGTCGAGGACACCGAGACCTCGCTTGCCGATGTTTCGGGTCTGTTTGGCGAAACCGTGGCAGGGCTCGTCGACGGCGTGACCAAGCTCACCAACATTGAAGTCGACAGCATGGACGAGAAGCAGGCCCTCACGCTGCGCAAGATGTTCCTTGCCATGTCCAAGGACATCCGCGTCATCATCGTCAAACTCGCCGACCGCCTGCATAACATGCGCACGCTTGCCGCCCTGCGCGAGGACCGCCGTCTGTTTAAGGCGCGCGAGACCATGGACGTATACGCGCCTCTGGCCGACCGCCTGGGCATGAGCTCTATCAAGTGGGAGCTTGAGGACCTGTCCTTCTTCTACTTGGAGCCCGATGCCTACCAGCGCATCGCGCGCATGGTAGCCGAGTCGCGCGAGGTTCGCGAGCGTTATCTGGCCGAGACCATCAAGACGCTCACCGATGAACTCAATCGCATTGGTCTTGAGGACTTTCAGATCAACGGTCGTTCCAAGCACTATTGGTCCATCTATCAAAAGATGAAGCGCAAGGGCAAGGAGTTCTCCGAGATTTACGACCTGGTGGCGCTGCGCGTCATCACTCATTCGGTGCGCGATTGCTATTCCACGCTTGGTGCCGTGCATACCTTGTGGCATCCCATGCCCGGTCGTTTTAAAGACTATATCGCTATGCCCAAGGTCAATAACTACCAGTCGCTTCATACGACGGTTATCGGCCCCACGGCCCGCCCGCTCGAGATTCAGATTCGAACCTATGAGATGCACGAGCAGGCCGAGTACGGCATCGCCGCCCACTGGCTGTACAAGAAGTCGGGCGGATCGTCTGCCTCCAAGACCAACGATGCGCAGCGTCTGGACGACCAGATTAACTGGCTCAAGCACTCACTCGACTGGGCGGCGTCTGACGAGATCACCGATGCCAAGGAATACCTGCACTCGCTGAAGGTCGACTTGTTTGACCAGGAGATTTTTGTCTTCACGCCCAAGGGCGAGGTCATGGCGCTTCGTGCCGGCTCCACGCCGCTCGACTTTGCCTACGCCGTTCACACCGAGGTGGGCAACCACTGTGTCGGCGCTAAGATCAACGGTGCGGTGGCCCCGCTCACGCACGAGATCAAGACGGGTGACCGTGTCGAGATCCTGACCAACAAGAGTTCCAAGCCGTCGCGTGATTGGCTCAAGATCGTCAAGACGCCTTCGGCTAAGTCAAAGATTCGCCGTTACTTCGCCGCCGCGACCAAAGACGATGACGCTGCTGCCGGCCGCGATATACTGGCTAAGGACCTGCGCAAGCGCGGGTATGGCATCTCTACGCCGCGATCCACGCGTGCGCTCAACGCCGTGGCGGAGCAGTTTAACTTCAAGCAGCTCGAGGACCTTTTTGCAGCCGTTGGCGCGGGCAAGGTCGCCCCGCGCGCTGTGGGCAATAAGGTCGAGCAAATCTTGGACCCCAAGCCCGAGGAACAGCTCACCAAGGCCGAGGCTATCGCCGAGGTCGTAAAGCAGCCTGCCCGCGGATCCAACCGCAAACCGCAAAAGCGCGGTAAGAGCGCCAGTAACGGCATTATCGTCAAGGGCGAGAGCAACAGCGGTCTGCTGGTCCGTCTGGCTCATTGCTGTAACCCCGTGACGGGCGACGACATCGTCGGCTTCATCACGCGCGGTCGTGGCGTTTCGGTGCATCGCGCCAACTGCCCCAACGTCAAGGGCCTCATGGAGCATCCCGAGCGCATGATTGACGTAGAGTGGGATGGCGCCGCCGATACGCTTTTCCAGGTCGAGATTGTGGTCGAGTGCCTGGATCGTATGGGCCTGCTCAAGGACGTCACCATCGCCATTGGCGATGCAGGCGGCAATATCCTTTCTGCCGCCACCTCGACCAACCGCGAGGGTATTGCGACCCTGCGTTTTATGGTCGAGATCTCGGACGCGAGTGGTCTGGATCCGCTGCTGGCATCGATTAGCAGCGTCGACTCGGTCTACGATGCACGCCGTTTGATGCCTGGCGAGGGCGGGGCTCAGCTCAAGCGTCGCGTATAGGCGTGACGAGCGCGCGACAGTAATGATATTGGCTACGTTCGGGGCATCGTTTGATGCCTCGACGTTTATAGAAGGAGGGCGCACACATGGACGCTGCGGCTTTGGACTTAACCCCTCGGGGTACGGCTTCGATTGAGGTGCTTGTAAACGGGCCCATCCAGACCAACAGTTACGCCGTTATTTCGAGTGGCGAATGCTTGATTATCGATCCCGCTTGGGAAGGCGAAAACCTCGTTGCGCACATCCGAGCCGAACACCCTGGCGTGCATGTGCTCGGTTCCGTCTGCACGCACGGTCATGCCGACCATGTTGGCGGTGTAGCCGGAGTTCGGGCCGCCGTTGGCGCTGACGCCTTGTACGAGCTGTGTGTTAAGGATGCGACTGTGCCGCATGCGAATATAGAGGAGCAGCGAGCGATGTGGGGCATTGAGACGCCCGATCCGGGCGAGCCGACGCGGCTGCTTGCCGAGGGCGATACCATTGAACTAGGCGACATTTGCTTGCAGGTTATCGAGGCGCCCGGGCATACGCCGGGTGGCATTGTCTTGTTTGCTGCCACCGAGCAGGGGAACATTGCCTTTGTGGGCGATACACTATTCCCGGGCAGCCACGGCCGCACCGATCTTTCTGGAGGAGACGAGGCGGCGATTCTGCGCTCGCTCTCCAAGCTCGCCCGGCTTCTCCCGCCCGATACCGTTTGCCTAACCGGCCATGGCGATTCGACCACTGTGGCACGCGAGCTTATGCGGAACCCTTTCATGCAGATGTAGCTTTGTAGTCAGCTTCTGAAGCACGAGAAGCGTCCAAACGTCAAGATATTTTCCCCAACGGGTCGATTCCGTAGGGCAAACGGTCAAAAAAAGTCTGTTTGGACGATATTCGTGAACAAACGAACGTTTATGCTCGGATACGCCGTGGTAAAATCACAGGCGTTATCGGAGCAACCTTACAGGAGGTTTCTTTTATGCTCGTCAACGCAGCAGACATGCTCAAGAAGGCCGAGGCCGGCAAGTACGGTCTCGGTGCCTTCAACACCAACAACCTCGAGTGGACCCTGGCTATTCTCCAGGCCGCCGAGGAGGCCAAGTCTCCGCTGATCCTTCAGTGCACCGCTGGTGCCGCTAAGTGGATGGGCGGTTTCAAGGTCTGCGCCGACATGGTCAAGGCTGCCGTCGAGGCCACGGGCGTTACCGTTCCCGTCGCCCTTCACCTCGATCACGGTTCTTACGAGGACTGCTTCAAGTGCATCGAGGCCGGCTTCACGTCCATCATGTATGACGGCTCTCACGAGGAGACCTTCCAGCTTAACCTCGACCGCACCAAGGAGCTCGTTGAGCTTGCCCACTCCAAGGGCATGTCCATCGAGGCCGAGGTCGGCGGCATCGGCGGCACCGAGGACGGCGTGACCTCCAGCGGCGAGCTCGCTGATCCTGCTGAGTGCAAGCAGATCGCTGACCTGGGCGTCGACTTCCTCGCCTGCGGCATCGGCAACATCCACGGCGTGTACCCTGCCGACTGGGCTGGCCTTTCCTTCGAGCGCCTGGGCGAGATCAAGGCTCAGACCGGTGACCTGCCCCTCGTTCTGCACGGTGGCACCGGCATCCCCGAGGATCAGATCAAGAAGGCCATCTCCCTGGGCATCTCCAAGATCAACGTCAACACCGACCTGCAGCTCGTCTTCGCCAAGGGC
Organism: uncultured Collinsella sp.; assembly: GCA_900541195.1. Classification (GTDB taxonomy): domain Bacteria; phylum Actinomycetota; class Coriobacteriia; order Coriobacteriales; family Coriobacteriaceae; genus Collinsella. The sequence continues at coordinate 18,415 of UQIY01000036.1, forward strand.
GTCCGCGAGTACATCGAGGCCGGCAAGGATCAGCAGGGCAAGGGCTTTGACCCCCGCAAGCTCCTCAAGCCTGGTCGCGACAACATCGTTGCTCGCACCAAGGAGCTCATGGAGGAGTTTGGCTCCGTCAACAAGGCGTAAGTAGCGGTTTAACTTTCCCGCCGGAGGCCCCGTTTCCCCTACGCTGTTTCCCTCGCGCTCACCTGGCTTCGCCAGAAGTCGCGCGACGGAATCAGCTCCGGGGAAACGGGGCCTCCTTTGTTAACTCGCTACAGGGTTACTGGGCTGAATAATTTGCCCTGGCTTCGCCAGAAGTCGCGCCAAGGAAACAGTTCCGGGGGACGGGGCTTCCTTCGTTTAACGCCGCAGGGTTACTGGGCTGATTTCATTTTTGCTACCGTTCAGCGGTGTTGATGGCTCCTTTGTTGGGGCTTTTTTTTATCTCGCTACAATGGGCTTCGAGGGTTCTAGTGACTTGGAGTTTTGGTATGGCTGTTATTAATGTGCTGCCTTCGGATGGGAAGGTTGTTGACGAGGGTCCTGTTGGTTGCTCTGTTGATGTTTGCTGCGATGACTTTCGCCATCTCGATATTGGGCTACCGCCTGAGATTCTTCGTCTTAAGGATGCCGGGTATTTGACGCAGGCTGTTGTCGCCTGCGATTGCCTTTTGGAGCAGAACCCTGAGCCTTCGCTGGCTGCCTGCGTTCGCGCCGAGCGGTATCGCATGATCGAGACGCCGCTTCATTTTTCGGTGTCGCGTGATCGGGCTATCGAGATGATCCGCGAGGAGTGGCCTGAGTTTACCGAAGAGCAGTTTGACGACCTGATTGACCGCAAGCGTATCGATTGGCGCTTTATCGATGGCGAGCTGTTCGTTCTTGACAACTTCCTTGATTCTTTGCGCGTGTATCCCAAGGAGGTTCCGGGTCTGCGTCCCGATTCTGCGGATGGAATTGCGCTGCGCAACCAGATGCTCGAGGAGATGGAGTCGCAGGGCGGGCTGTCTCGCACCATTACGCTTAAGGCATGCGTGTCTGTCCCCGGGGCTCTGGAGGGAGAGACCGTTCGCGCGTGGCTTCCCGTTGCCGCCGCCTGCCGCCAGCAGTCCCAGGTCGAGATACTTGATATGACGCCGGAGGGGGCCATTGCTCCTGCGAGCGCCTCGGCGCGTACTGCCTCGTGGGTCTCCTCGACCGATCGCACATTCTCGGTGACCTATCGCTATCAAATCGATGCCGCTTATCGCGATATCTATGGGGGTGCACTTCCGGCGTATCCCTGTATGGGCGCGCCGTTGCCCGAAGATATTTCCGAGGACCGTCCGCACATTGCATTCACGCCGTATCTGCAGCAGCTGACGGCCGGTGTTGTTGACGGACTCGAGGATCCGCTCGATCGCGCCCGTGCTATCTATGATTATCTGACGCAGCATATCGACTATCGCTATCAGCCGCCGTACTTGCTTTTGGGATCTATTGCCGATGACTGCGCGCATTCGCTCCGCGGCGATTGCGGCGTTATGGCGCTCACGTTTATCACCATGTGCCGTATCGCGGGCGTGCCTGCCCGTTGGCAGAGCGGCCTGTACGTTGCGCCCGATTCGGTGGGGTCGCACGACTGGGCAGAGTTCTATACGCCGCAGACCGGTTGGCTCAACGCCGACGTGTCATTTGGATCTTCTGCTCGCAGGATGGGGGAGGAATGGCGCCGCCGCCACTATTTTGGCAATCTCGACCCGTGGCGCATGGTGGCAAACTGTCGGTTCCAGGCGGGGTTTGAACCTGTCTTTGACGGCATGCGCGAGGACCCCTACGATAACCAGATGGGTGAGGCTTCGGTCGACGGTCGCGGATGCCGTCAGCGCGAGATGCTCCGCACGGTCGAACTCATCGAAATGCTCGAAGTTCCATTTTCGGACTAATCGGTAGAAAGCTGTGATAAACTAACTCACGCATTGCGTGCCCGAGTGGCGGAATTGGCAGACGCAGTGGACTCAAAATCCACCGTTGGCAACAACGTGCGAGTTCGAGTCTCGCCTCGGGCACCATACATGCAAGTGAGCGTTCAAGGGGGTTGCAGCCCCCTTTTTCGTGCCGAACTCGCGTGAGCGCGCGGAGCGTTAAGCAAACAGGCCTGTGGCCTGTTTGTAGCGGAGCGTGGCGAGGGCGCCATGCGCCCGAAGCCCGGGGCTTCGCGAAGCGAAGACCCTTCGAGTCTCGCCTCGGGCACCATACATGCAAGAGAGCATTCAAGGGGGTTGCGACCCCTTTTTCGTGTACGTAATGTGATAACGCGCTGCGCGTGTTATTATTCACAAGGCGTTGTTCCCGCAATGCCCTAAAGAGGAACCCGAGGGTTCCCACCTTTTGGCGCCAATGAGCAGCTGACTGGTCATACAACTTAGATTCACTTCCTCAAATCGAGGATGTCTATGTGTACGACCTGGCTGCAAAGAAGCGCCGGGTTATTTTTTTATGAATGGAGGTAGGGAAAATAGCTAAGTCTGATGACACCCGCATCAACGACGAGATCACTGCATCTTCGTGCCGTTTGATTGGCGTCGATGGCTCTCAGCTCGGCCTGTTCGCCATCCGCGATGCCCAGCGCGTCGCCGACGATCAGGGTCTCGACCTGGTCGAGATCGCTCCCAACGCGGAGCCGCCGGTCTGCAAGGTCATGGACTACGGTAAGTTCAAGTACCAGCAGGCCATGAAGGCCAAGGCCGCTCGTAAGAACCAGTCCAAGGTCGAGGTCAAGGAAATGAAGTTCCGACCCAAGATCGACGTTGGTGACTACGAGACCAAGAAGGGCCACGTTCTGCGTTTCCTCAAGAAGGGCGCACGCGTTAAGATCACCATCATGTTCCGCGGCCGTGAGATGGCTCACCCGGAGCAGGGTCTTAACGTTCTCGAGCGTCTCGCCGAGGATCTCAAGCCTTACGCTACGGTCGAGTCCAAGCCTAAGATGGAAGGCCGTAACATGCTTATGCTGCTCGCCCCGATTAAGGGCGCCTTTGATGAGGATAAAGCGGCAAGCGATACCAAGTAACTAGTGTTCTGTAACCGATTAAGGAGTATTTCATGCCTAAGATGAAGTCCCACAGCGGCACCAAGAAGCGTTTCCGCAAGACTGGTACCGGCAAGCTTATGCGCGCCAAGGCTTTCAAGAGCCACATCCTGAGCAAGAAGTCCACCAAGCGTAAGCGTGGCTTCCGTCAGGAGACCGAGATCGCCGCTGCCGACCGCAAGGTCATCAAGTCGCGTCTCGCCTAAGTTCGCGTTCCCGTTTTTCGTTTAACCGTCTAGGAGTTGATAGAACATGGCACGTATTAAGCGCGCTGTTGCCGCCAAGAAGAAGCGCCGTACCGTTATGCACCGTGCGAAGGGTTACTACGGTGCCGCTTCGCGTACTTACAAGCATGCTAAAGAGCAGGTCCAGCACTCTCTGCAGTATCAGTATCGTGATCGCCGCAACAAGAAGCGCGAGATCCGTTCTCTCTGGATCACTCGTATCAACGCTGCTGCTCGTCTGAACGACATCTCTTACTCTCAGTTCATGCACGGCCTGAAGGTTGCCGGTATCGAGCTCGACCGCAAGGTCCTGGCCCAGATGGCTTACGAGGACATCGAGTCCTTCAACGAGCTGGCTGCCATCGCCAAGAAGGCCCTCGAGGCCTAATCGATTCATTTGAATCAATAGGGGAGTGTCGCGTTATGCGCGGCGCTCCCTCTTTTTATCTGAAGCGCGGTTTACATTGCTAAAAGCGCGGGTAGATGGACACTTACAGGTGACCGATCTCTATATATTCCTGAACCAAAGGGTCATCATCTGATACGTGCGGTCTTGCTGCACTCGACTTTCTACTTCCTATATAGAAAGCCATATATTGTGTAGGACTTGTGAAGAGTGGAATTGACGTCCCACAGGGCTTCGCAGTCTGGCAATATATCTCCTTGCCGCGCGGCCCGGTGGAACCGGATGAGCCGCAAGGCGTGCACCTTGAGAACCGGATACTGCGAGGATGGACACTTCCGAGTGTCGCATCCGGGCAGACATCGAACCATTTGAAATGGTCTAACTTGGATTTGT
>UQIY01000037.1 GCA_900541195.1 uncultured Collinsella sp.
ACAGGAGGCCACTTAATGTGGCCTCCGTCGTGAGCAGGACTGTAGAGCAGGAAACTTAGCCCGTGCCGGGGCCGCTGAGACCAGAACGGTGGGATACGCAGGTTCAGATGGGGCTTTGATGCATGGGTGGTCTGTTGGTGGGCAAATGGGTATGATGCTGTAGTTATTGCATCGACTCTGTGATGCATGTTTGTACGTTCCCGGCGGTCGGTTTGCCAGAAGCGCCCCGTCGGTTGTTCCAGACCCGTTTCGAAGAAAGGAAACCACACGAACCTATGGCAGCTAAAAAATCATCTCCCTTGAAGATCATTCCGCTCGGCGGCCTTGACGGCATCGGCAAGAACATGACGGTCTTCGAGACCGGCGACGACATGGTGCTCGTCGACGCCGGTCTCATGTTCCCCGACGACTCCCAGCCCGGTATCGACTTGGTACTTCCCGACTATACCTATGTCCTGGAGAACGAGGAGAAGCTCCGCGGCATCGTTGTCACCCACGGCCACGAGGACCACACCGGTTCGCTTCCGTACCTGCTGCAGGACCTCAACAACAAGGTGCCCATCTTCTCGAGCAAGCTGACGCTCGGTTTTATCGAGGGTAAGCTCTCCGAGTTCCGCATTCGCGCGCCCAAGTTCCGTGAGGTCAAGGGCGGCAGCCACGTCAATCTCGGTGGCATCTCGCTCGATTTCTTCTCCATGACGCACTCCATTCCGGGCGCTTTGGGCGTATTCATTCGCACCAACCAGGGCACCGTTATGCACACGGGCGACTTTAAGCTCGACCAGACGCCCATCGACGGCGTCACGCCTGACTATGCCGCCATCAGCCGCTTTGCCAAGCAGGGCATCGACCTGCTGCTTTCCGACTCCACCAACGCCACGGTTCCTGGCTTTACCAAGTCCGAGGCCGAGGTCGGCCCCAACCTGCTGCACGCCATCAAGAACGCGCCGGGCCGCGTGTTCGTCGCGTCGTTCTCGAGCCACATCCATCGCCTGCAGCAGATCTGCGATGCCGCCCGCAAGTGTGGCCGCAAGGTCGTCGTGACCGGACGTTCCATGCTCACCAACACCCGCGTGGCGCGTGAGCTTGGCTATCTCAACATCGACGATGCCGATATCATCGACGCCTTCGACATTGATAACCTGCCCGACGATAAGATCGTCGTCATGTGCACCGGTTCTCAGGGCGAGCCGCTGTCGGCCCTGTCCCGCATGGCCAACGGCGAGCACAAGACGCTCTCCATCCACGAGGGCGATACCGTCATCCTCTCGGCAACTCCCGTTCCCGGCAACGAGAAGGCCGTGCAGCAGGTCGTCAACAGCCTGGCCAAGCTTGGCTGCGACGTGTGGGATAAGAATCGCGCACTCGTCCACGTCTCGGGCCACGGCAGCCAGGAGGAGCTCAAGCTCCTGATGGCCATGGCCAAGCCCACCTACTTTATGCCGGTTCACGGCGAGGCCGTTCACCTGCGCGCCCATGCCCAGCTAGCCCGCAAGATGGGCCTTAAGGACGATCACATCTTTATCCTCGATAACGGTGACACGCTCGAGATGCGGGGCGGTATCGTCAAACGCGGTGCGCCCGTCGAGTCCGGCGTCGTTTATGTCGACGGTCTGCGCATCGGCGACACCGACCCCATCGTCCTTCGCGATCGCCAAAAGCTCGCCAACGACGGTATGGTCACGGCTGTTGCCATCGTCTCGCTCAAGCACAAGAAGATCGAGGCTATCGAGTTCTCGGGCCGCGGCGTTTCGTTTGCCATCGACGACCAGTTCTCCGAGGATGCCTCCGCAGCCATCATGAAGACGATCGAGAAGGGCAAGTTTAGCTTTACCAGTAGCGGCTCCGATGCCATTCGCAAGGCCGTGCGCGATTCGCTCTCCAACTTTATCTGGAGCCGCACGCGCACCCGTCCGATGATCATCCCAGTCGTCATGGAGGTTTAGTTTGGCGCGCGGATCTGCACAAAACGCCAAAGGCAACAAATCCAACAACCAACCGGCATCTGCTAAGGGTGCCGGTTCCCATCTGCGTGCCAATAAGGGCCACGAGTCCGAGTTCGATGAGTTCGAACCCCTGGTCGAGCCTTCGGCCAATCGCGATATTGCCGGCGTTATCATTGCCGTTTTGGCGATTGCGTCCTTCATTGCCGTGATTTCTCCGGCAACGGCACCCGTGACAGCTGCGGTTGCCGGTTTCTATCACCTCGGCTTTGGCCTGGGCGCCTACGTGCTGCCGATCGTCATCTTGCTGTTTGCCGCCACGCTCTTTTTGGGTGAGGACTCGCCGCTCAACATTCGCTCGGTTGCGGGCGGTGCCGTGGTCTTTGTGGCCATTGTTTCCATCCTGTCGCTGATGGTGCCGGGTACGACCGACTCGTGCGACCTCATGTTTACGCCGCAGAACCTTTCCGCGTCGGGCGGCTACATTGGCGCCTTTATCGCAAGTACCTTGCAAAACGCCCTGGGTAAACCTATTGCCATGGTTGTCTTGCTGGGGCTTGTCGTCGTTGGCCTGGTCATTATCGGCTTTTCAGTGGGCGGCGTTTTGCGCTCCGCACGCGATCGCGCCGCCGATTTTGCCGAGCGCCGTCGTGCCGATGTCAATGTGAGCCCGTGGGGCGATGAAGAGGCCCTGTCGGTTCCCGGCGTTGCCCGTCCGCACCTGAGCATTCTGCGCCAGAAGGGGGCTGACGCCGCGGTGACCACGTTCATGGGTGGCGATGCCGACCCGGTTTTGGATGACGACGAGGACGATGACCCGTTTGTCGACGTGTCCGAGGCCGTGGAGGCCGAGCGCGCCAAGACCACGCTGCTGCCGCGTCGCCATGCCAAGAAGGGCAAGGCCGCGCCCAAGCTCAACACGAGCGAGCCTGACCCGTCTTGGTCCGATAGCGAAATTGAACTCACTGAGGGCGATGACGATTACGACGAGGCTCCGCTCGAGACCGCCAAGACCACCTTGCTGCCGCGTCGCCGCGCCAACGCAGGACAGGTCACCGGACAGGTTTCGATGGAAGACGACCCGGACAAGGCTGACGAGTCAGAGCCGCCATTTGCCGTGAATCCCGTTTCGGCAGCTCCGCAGATCCCTGACTTCCTAAAGCATCCCAAGGTTTCCGATGCCTCCGCCCCTACGGCTTCCGCTGCTCCTGTTGCAGCCGGCGATGGGGGAGCGGACGGTACCAATGCCGATGCCGAGGGCGACCAAGAGGACGGCCTCAAGCTTCCGCCGCTCGAAATCCTGCATGCCAACCCGCAGTCGGCGTCCTCCGCGTCTTCTGACAAGGAGCTGGAACAGACTGCCGAGTCGTTGCAGTCCACCTTGCTTGAGTTTGGCCGTAGCGCCCGCGTCGTCGGCTGGATTGCCGGCCCCACGGTCACGACTTTTAAGCTGCAGCCCGGTGAGGGCGAGCGCGTGAGCAAGATCTCGAGTCTCGAGGACGATATCGCTCTTTCGCTTGCCGCCCAGTCGGTGCGCATCTTTGCGCCGATTCCCGGCACCTCGCTCGTTGGTATCGAGATTCCCAATCGCAAGCGTCAGAACGTCAACCTAGGCGACGTGCTTCCCTATGTGAAGGGCGGTCCGCTCGAGCTTGCCATCGGTCGCGATGCCGAGGGCACGCCGGTTGTCGCCGACCTCGCCAAGATGCCCCACCTGCTTATCGCCGGTACCACCGGTTCCGGTAAGTCGGTCATGATCAACTCCATCATCACGACCTTGCTCATGCGCGCCCTTCCCGAGGACGTTCGCCTGATCATGGTCGACCCCAAGCGCGTCGAGCTTGCAGGCTATAACGGTCTGCCGCATCTCTATGTGCCCGTGGTGACCGAGCCCAAGCAGGCTGCTAGTGCGCTGCAATGGGCCGTGTCCGAGATGGAGCGTCGCCTGAAGGTCTTCGAGCGCCTCAACGTTCGCAAGATCTCGACCTATAACGAAAAGCAGGCCGCCGGCGAGTTTGAGCATTACGATAACCCGCCGCAAAAGATGCCCTATCTGGTCATCATCATCGACGAGCTTTCGGACCTGATGATGGTAGCCGGCAAGGATGTCGAGGCCTCGATCGTCCGTATCGCCCAGCTGGGCCGTGCTGCCGGTATTCACCTTATCGTGGCTACGCAGCGCCCCAGCTCCAACGTGGTGACGGGCCTTATTAAGGCCAACATCACCAACCGTATCGCCTTTAACGTGGCTACGGGCATCGATTCCCGCGTCATTATCGACCAGATGGGCGCCGAAAAGCTTACTGGTTTGGGCGACATGCTGTTCTCAAAAGTCGACTGGGGCAAGCCCCGCCGTATCCAGGGCTGTTTTGTCTCGGACGACGAGATCAACGAGATCGTCGAGTTCGTTAAGTCGCAAAGCGAGCCCGACTACCACGAGGAGATCCTGTCTGCCGTGGCGCCCGCTTCCATGTCCATGGCTGGTGGCGGCGTTGTTCGCACGGGCGTTGCCGAGCCGCAAGATGACGACCCTCTTATCTGGGAGGCCGCCCATATTGTGGTGGAATCGCAGCTGGGCTCCACATCTGGGCTGCAACGCCGCCTCAAGGTTGGCTATGCGCGCGCCGGGCGTATTATGGACATGCTGGAAGAAAAGGGTGTCGTCGGCCCGCCCGATGGTTCCAAGCCGCGCGAGGTCCTGCTGGACGAGGAGGGGCTTGCCGCGCTGGAGTCTGTCGACGCCGAGATGGCACGTGAAGATCGTGAGTTTGGAGGATTCTGATGGCTGCACGCTTTGGTGACATGCTGCTCGAGCAGCGTCGCCGGATGGGCCTTTCCATCCAGCAGGTCGCCAACACCATCAAAATCAGGCCGCAGATCATCGAGTTTTTCGAGACCGGTAACTTTGCATCGATGCCCCCGCGCGGCTATGCGCAGGGCATGATTTCGAGCTATGCTCGCTTTTTGGGGCTTAACCCGCGCGAGGTCGTCAACGCTTATTTTGATGACCTCATGGCATATGAACGCGAGACCTCGCAGCAGGGCGGTCGTTTTCAGGATGCTGCCGGCTACGTTAACTCGCGTTCGTCGGTCGATAACGGACGCTTTCTGATGGTTCAGGGTGGTCGCTCGACGCGGTACGGCCAGCGCCCTCCGCAGGCGGGCTATATCACCGAGACGGGCTCTAGCGAGGAGATTCGTTCTCAGCGAGATCGCTTTCGCAGTACGCCCATGCCGGATGATCGTGCGCTTCCCGCCGCTCGCGGGTTGAGTCGCGATCCCCGCGCCGGTTACGGCGACGGTGGCTACTCCGGTCGTGGTTATCGCGGAGTTTCTGCCGGGCGTTCCCACGGTGGATATGCCGACGCCGATACCACGCAGGTGACGCCGCGCCTCCGTTCTCAATCGCAGCCTTACGGGCAGCGCTCTTCGGCGCCTCGCTCTGGCCAGCGTGGCTATCAGAACCGTGGCGAGCTTGCGCCGCGTTCGGGTCAGCGCGGCTCGCAGAGCCAAGGCGGATATCGTGGTCGTCCCGATAGCAGTCGCGGCCGTATGCCGCAGGTAAACGGTCGCGGTGGCTCTAATCGCGGACGCGGCGGTGGACGTGCCCCCCAGAACAATGGACTCGATCCGCGCATCATCTACGCCGGCATCGGTGCCGTGGCGCTTTTGTTGATTCTGCTCATCGTGGTCCTCCTGCGTGGCTGCGGCTCTTCTGCACCCGAGTCGACGCCCGAGACGCCCGCGGCCACCAAGACGACGACCAAGAAGTCTTCCAAGACGACCGAATCTGTTGACGAGGATGAAGGCACCGACGAGGCGACGGATTCTGCCGATTCCGATGCCGCCAAGGCGAACGCGAAAAAGAAAGAGGACGAGGTTATCAAGGTCAAGGTCTCCGTTGCCAAGGGCAAGACCGCCTGGATCGAGGTCAAGGTCGACGGTAAATCGGTCTTTGGCGCCCAGACAACCGGTCCCTTTGAGCAGGAGTACACGCCCGAGTCCTCGATCGAGATCACCACGTCCAAGCCCTCCGATGTCACGGTTACCAAGAACGGTGAAAAGGTTCGCTACGACACCAAGACATCGGGCGTGGCGCGCGTGACCATTACCGTTCCTAAGAAGGAGACCACTGACTCCGAAGACGGTGAGAGTGCCGACGGCACCGATACCGCCGACGGCACCGACGCCCAGTCTACCGACGGCACCGACGCCCAATCTACCGACGGTACCGACACGGCATCCGACGGCCAGACTGCAAACGATTCAGATGACTATTCGTACGACAGCTACTAAGGCTCCCCGTACCGAAAGGAAGAACCATGGCTAAAGATTCCAGCTTCGACGTTGTGTCCGAGGTCAATATGCAGGAGGTCGATAACGCCTTCCAACAGACCACCCGCGAGATCTCTCAGCGCTATGACCTCAAGGACTCCGGCGCCACCATCGAGCTTTCGAAGGGCGACAAGCTCTTTACGATCAATGCCCCGGCCGATTTTGTCTCCAAGCAGATCATTGACGTGCTGAGCTCTAAGCTCATCAAGCGCGGCATCGATCTTAAGGCTGTCTCTTGGGACGCGTCGCAGGCGGCTTCGGGCGGTACCGTGCGCGTGCTCGGCCATATCGTCGAGGGCATTGACCAGGCGACCGCCAAGAAGATCAATAAGGACATCAAGGATCAAAAACTCAAGGTCAAGGTGACCATCGAGGCCGATAAACTGCGCGTTTCCTCGGCCTCTAAGGACGCGCTGCAGACCGTGATCCAGTTCCTGCGCGACCAAGACTACGGCCAGCCGCTGCAGTTTACCAACTACCGCTAACTTACTCGAAAGGACCGTTCTCCAACATGGATACACCTTTGGGCTCCGTGCTCTACATCACCCTCGGGTGCGCTAAGAACGAGGTTGACACCGACCGCATGCGTTCGCTGCTGACCGCCGCGGGCTATGAGGAGGCATTCGATCCGCAGGATGCCGATATCGCTATCGTCAACACGTGCTCGTTTCTCGCCTCGGCGACGTCCGAGAGTATCGAGACCACGCTCGAGCTCGCTAACGAGGTGCAGGACGGCGTTCGCGCATGCCCCATCGTCATGTGCGGTTGCGTGCCGTCTCGTTACGGCGACGACCTGCCCGACGAGCTTCCCGAGGTCGCGGCCTTTGTGAAGGCCGATGAGGAAGACGGTATCGTTTCTGTCATCGATGGCGTACTGGGCGTGGAGCGCGAGATCGCGGCCTATATCCCGCAGGTCAAGCGTACCGTCGAGGGTGCCGTTGCCTACGTCAAGATTTCCGATGGCTGCAATCGTTTTTGCAGCTTCTGCATGATCCCCTATATTCGCGGTCGCTATCATTCGCGCAATGCCGAGAGCATTATCTCCGAGGTGCGTGACCTGGTTGCCGGCGGTGTGCGCGAGATCGTGCTGATCGGCCAGGACACGGGCATTTGGGGCACCGACTTTGCCGACGAGGACGTCGCCGAGGGCTCGCCGCGCAATCTGGCGCAGCTGCTGCGTGCCGTCGCCGAGGCTGTGCGCCCGCATAACGTCTGGGTCCGCGTGCTCTATCTGCAGCCCGAGGGCATGACCGACGAGCTTATCGAGACGATTCGCGATACGCCTGAGGTGCTGCCCTATATCGATATCCCCGTACAGCACTGCGATGCGCGCATCCTCAAGGCCATGCGTCGCTCCGGTTCGCGCCAGGAGCTCGAGGATCTGTTCCGCGACCTTCGCGAGCGCATCCCCGGTATTGTGATTCGCTCCACGGCCATGGTTGGCTTCCCGACCGAGACCGACGACGAGTTCCGCGATCTTATCGACTTTATGGACACCGTCGGCTTTGACTACACGAGCGTCTTTGCCTACTCGCGTGAGGAGGGCAGCCTGGCCGCCAAGATGGAGGGCCAGGTCGATGAGGAGGTCAAGCTCGAGCGCGCCCAGGAGGCCATGGATCTGGCCGAGTCGCTCGGTTTTGCCGCCACGGCGGCCCATGTGGGCGAGCGCGCCCAGGTGATCGTCGATGGCATCGAGGAGACCGAGGACGGCGCCGAGCTGATCGGTCACGCTTGGTTCCAGGCGCCCGATTCCGATGGCGCGGTGCATCTGGATGCCAGCGAGGCGTCCGTGGGCGATATTCTGACTGTCGAGTTTACCGATAGCTTCTGCTATGAGCTTATCGGTCATGTTGTGGAGTAGGAGAGCGTCGTGGCAAACGAGAGCAATAAGGAACTGACGAGTGTTTGGACGCCCGCCAACATCGTGACGTGCGTTCGCATCGTCTTTATCCCGGTGTTCATGATCGTCTCGGCTCTGTCTCACACGAGCGTTGCCGGTACGGACTGGAGCACCTTCGACGGTCCGCTTGCAGCCGCCGCCTTCATTCTGTATGTGATCCTGTCGTGCACCGATAAGGTCGACGGTTATCTGGCACGCTCGCGCAACGAGATCACCGATTTCGGCAAGTTCTTGGACCCCATCGCCGACAAGCTGCTGGTGTTCTCGGCCCTGCTGCTGTTCCTGGATTTTGGCGCGGTGACCGTGTGGTCCGTGTTCATTATCCTGTTCCGTGAGCTGTTGGTGAGCGCCCTTCGTATGGTCGCAAGTGCTGCCGGTGTGGTCGTTGCCGCCGATAAGCTCGGCAAGTATAAGACGGCGACCACGATGGTCTCTATCTGCGGCTATCTGTGCGTCTTTGCGATGGCCGGTCTTCAGCTGGGGCCGGTGTCGCTGCTGCTCGGTGTCTATTCGGTGTCGCGCTTCCTGTACGTCATCGCCGTGATTTTGACCATTGTCTCGGGTGCCCAGTACTTCTGGAACTGCCGTAAGATCGTCTTTTCGGTCTAGGTCCTGGTGGGTATGACGGAGTCTTATTTGCAGATCGCCGCAAACAACGAGGAGTTGGCGCGCGATATTGTCGAGCGCGCGAGTGCCCGTGGTGTGACGGTGTCGACGGCGGAGTCGCTGACGGCGGGCATGATCGCCTCGACGATTGCCGATATCCCGGGTGCCTCGGCGGTGCTTCGTGGCGGTGCGGTGACCTACTGCGATGAGATCAAACATCGCGTGCTCGGCGTCGAGCAGGAAACGCTCGATCGGTTTAGTGCCGTGTCGCATCAGACGGCGCGCGAGATGGCCGCGGGCTCGCTTGAACTCTATCAGAGCGATATTGCCGTAAGCGCAACGGGCTACGCTGGGCCCGGTGGTGGCACCGAGCAAGACCCTGCCGGCACGTTCTATATTGGCTGGGCGTATCGCGCGGCCGATGGGGGAGCGCCGGTTGTCGAGTCTGCACGTTGTCATTATGAGGGCGATCGGTCGTGCGTTCGGGCCTATGCGGTCGCGGAGGCTTTGGAGTGCATTGTCCGCGTGCTCAATTCTATGGAATAGACGTGGTTTAAGGGGCCTTAGGGCCCCTTAATTGTGGAGATAGGGACCTTTGACGGTATTGGTGTTTGCGCTGGTATGTGGCCTAAATTTGTTCGAGCAGTCGTATTTGTGATTGGCGCGGTCAAGCGTTTGGTCGGTGATTGGTCGGCGTTTGGTCGGGTTTTGGAATGGTCAGGTGCATATGATGAATCTGAACGGTTGACCACGAACAGCCGTTCGTTTATTATCGTTTCAGGTTGTTAAGAGGAGGGCTATTCATGGCCAAGAATTCAGGTCCCGTACGTACCGTTCATGCACGCACGACGGGCAAAGAGCGCGACGAGATGATCGCCACCACCAAGGCCGAGATCGAGAAGAAGTTCGGCCAGGGCTCTATTATGAGGTATGGCGACGGCGGTCCCGAGCTCGAGGTCGAAGCTATTCCGACGGGCTCTCTGGCGCTCGATGCCGCCTTGGGTATCGGCGGCGTGCCGCGCGGCCGTATCGTCGAGATTTATGGCCCCGAGTCCTCCGGTAAGACGACGCTTTCGCTCGAGATCCTTGCAGAGGCGCAGGCCATGGGCGGCGTCGTGGCATTTATCGATGCCGAGCATGCGCTTGATCCCACCTATGCCGCGCGCATCGGTGTCGATATCGACGAGGTCCTCATTTCCCAGCCCGATACGGGCGAGCAGGCGCTCGAGATCGTCGATATGCTTGTGCGCTCCGGCGCCATCGACGCCATCGTCGTCGACTCTGTTGCCGCTTTGACTCCGCGTGCCGAGATTGAGGGCGAGATCGGTGACACGACCGTGGGCCTGCAGGCTCGTTTGATGAGCCAGGCACTCCGCAAGCTTGCCGGCTCGCTTTCCAAGTCCAACACGACCTGCATCTTCATTAACCAGCTGCGCGAGAAGATCGGCGTCATGTTCGGCAACCCCGAGACCACCACGGGCGGCCGCGCGCTCAAGTTCTTCTCTTCCGTGCGAATCGATATTCGCAAAATCGATACCATCAAGCTCAAGGACGAGGTTATCGGCAATCGCGTGCGTGCCAAGGTCGTTAAGAACAAGGTGGCCGCCCCGTTCCGCTCGGCCGAGTTTGACATCATGTATGGCACCGGCATCTCCAAAGAGGGCTCGATTCTGGATATGGCCGTCGAGTGCGGCATCTGCAAAAAGATGGGGTCCTGGTTTGCCTATGGCGAGGATAAGCTCGGCAACGGTCGCGAGGCCGCCAAGACGTTCCTGCGCGAGCACCCCGATTGCGCCGACGAGATCGAGCACAAGGTTCGCCTTGCCTGCGGCCTTGAGTATGACGATGATGCCCCCTCCGAGGTTGAGTTGACCGATCAGCCCGCCCCCGAGGAGTTTGACGAGCTGTACGCCATCGATGGCTCCGCGATGCTCGACGATGACGACGAGTAGCGGATGCCGACATGTCATATACGGTGACCGAGACCACGGTCGTCTTTCCCGATAAGAAGGCGGCCTCCTCGTTCTCGAGCGGCTATGCGTCTAAAAAGCCCTGCGCGCATATCGATTGCGATCTCGAGGGCGGTTTCGAACGTTCCATCTGGATTCCCGTGCGCGTGGCGCGCCTGTACGTTAAAAACCGCCCCGACCTTCCCTGTGATTGGGATGACTTTCGCGAGGTAGTGCAGCTTATCGAACGTAAATGTGCGCTCACCATGGTGACCGAGATGCTTTCGCGCCGCGATCATGCCACGGGTGAGGTACGCGATAAGTTGGCGCGCTATGGCTTTCGACAGCCTGCGATCGATTTTGCCGTTGCTCGAGCGACCGAGTATCGTTTTTTGGATGAGAACCGCTTTTGCTCGTACTTTATCGAAGAGCGTAAGCGTCGCGGCTGGGGACAGCGCAAGATCGAGGTTGAGCTCAAACGCCGTCATGTTGTGCTTGACGATATCCCCGGGTATCCCGAGGCGTATTTTGCCGCGGATGATGACTTGGCCCGCGCTTCGGCTTTGCTCGCTAAACGTCGCGTTCCCGAAGTACGTGCATTCGAAAAGCTCGTCAGATTTTTGATGGGTAAAGGCTTCTCGTATCACATCGCCGCCGATGCCGTTAGGGCGCGCCTCGATGCCTTAAGCGAGGAATGCACCGTGTAAGCGTGCATCCGTTACGCCCCTGCCGTTCACCGCTCGATTGGCGCCGTGCTGGGTGCGTTTATTTGACAGTTGTTGCGGTTCAACGTAGGATAATTACTGTCATTTGCTTTGTGATATGTGCTCATCTGTGATGAGTTTGTTTATATGTTTATCTGTATCCGACCCGCATAAGCTGCGCCCATATTACTCAAATGTCGCGAGCCGTTCGTAAGGACGGTTCGCTTTGCTGTGTAACGAATCCATAAAAAGGAGTGAGCATGCCTATCATTGCAGCGCTCGTTGGCCTCGTTTTGGGTGCCATCGCCGCCATTGCCTACATGCGCACCGCCAAGAAGGGTAGTCTTCACGAGGCCGACGAAAAGATTCAGTCGGCACACGCGCAGGCAGAGTCCCTGATCGGTGATGCTAAGCGTCAGGCCGAGACCCTCAAAAAAGAGGCTCTGCTCGAGGCTAAGGAAGAGATCATCAAGAACAAACAGGCCGCCGAGGCCGAGGACAAGCAGCGCAAGAGCGAGATTCGCACGCTCGAAAATCGCGTGATGCAGCGTGAGGAATCGCTCGATCGCCGCAACGATGCGCTCGATAAGCGCGAGCATCAGCTGTCCAGCCAGGCCGGTCAGGTCGAGAAGCGCTCTCGCGAGCTTGAGGAGCTCTGCGCCAAGCAGACTTCCGAGCTTGAGCGTATTGCCGACCTTACGCGCGAGGACGCTCACAAGGAGCTGCTTGACAAGGTCCGCGGCGAGGTTACCCACGAGGCGGCCACCATCATCCGTGAGTCCGAGCAGCAGGTCCGCGCCGAGTGCCACAAGACCGCTCAGGAGATTCTCTCCCTGGCGATTCAGCGTTGCGCCGCCGACCATACCGCCGAGGTTACCGTCACTTCCGTGCACATTCCCTCCGATGACCTCAAGGGTCGCATCATCGGTCGCGAGGGTCGCAACATCCGCACCTTTGAGCAGGTGTCCGGTGTCAACCTCGTGATTGACGACACCCCCGAGACCGTTGTGCTTTCGAGCTTCGATCCGGTCCGTCGTGAGACTGCCCGCGTGGCGCTCGAGAACCTCATTGCCGACGGTCGTATTCACCCCGCCCGCATCGAGGAGATGTACCACAAGGCCGCCGACTTGGTTCAGCAGCGTGTGCGCGAGGCCGGCGAGCAGGCCGCCTTCGATACCGGTATCCACGACCTGCATCCCGAGATCGTCAAGACCCTGGGTGCTCTGCGCTACCGCACCTCGTTTGGTCAGAACGTGCTGCAGCACTCGCTTGAGGTTTCTGACCTGTGCGGCGTTATGGCCTCCGAGCTTGGTCTGGACGTTGTGACCGCCAAGCGTGCCGGTCTTCTGCACGACCTGGGCAAGGCCATCGACCACGACGTTGAGGGTCCGCATGCTGTGATTGGCGCCGAGCTTGCCCGCCGTTATGGCGAGAAGCCCGTTATCGTCCACGCGATCGAGGCCCATCATGCCGATGTTGACCCCAACACGGTGCTCGACGTTCTGGTCCAGGCTGCCGATGCCGTCTCCGCTTCTCGCCCCGGTGCCCGCCGCGAGTCGGCTGAGAACTACATCAAGCGCCTTGAGAAGCTCGAGGAGATCGCCAACTCTCACGACGGCGTCGAGCGCACCTATGCCATGCAGGCCGGTCGCGAGGTTCATGTCATGGTTCAGCCGGACAAGATCTCCGATGCCCAGTCCACGGTGCTTGCGCACGATATCGCCCATCAGATCGAGGAAGAGATGGAGTATCCCGGTCAGGTGCGCGTTGTCGTGATTCGCGAGAGTCGTGCCGTCGATATCGCTAAATAACATGAACGACGCGAACGAGCTCATCTCATTTATCGCGTCGATGTCGGGGGAGGGCAACCTTCGCGTCGAGGAAAACCTTGGCGAGGGGTATGTCCGCCTCCGCGTTTCGGAGGCCGAGCGCCGTCAGGCCAAGCATGACATTCAGCATGTAGAGGACATTGTCATCGAGATGCTGCGTAATGCTCGTGATGCTGGAGCCGATAAGGTCTATCTTGCCACGACCAAGGAGGAGGGTGTTCGCACCCTCCTCTTCCTGGATAACGGTTCGGGTGTGCCGCAGGATATGCAGGAGCGTATCTTTGATGCCCGCGTTACCTCCAAGCTGGAGAGCATGAAAATGGACCGTTGGGGTGTTCACGGTCGTGGTATGGCGCTGTTCTCTATCAAGCAGAACACGGATGAGGCACGCGTTGTTACATCGGGCGTCGATTTGGGTTCCGCGTTTAAGGTGTGCGTTGCCACCGATCGCTTGGGCGAGCGCGCCGACCAGTCGAGCTGGCCTCAGGCGGTTAAAGACGAAGACGGTCGCTATGTATGCGCTCGTGGTCCTCATAACATCATTCGCGCGGCCTGTGAGTTTGCCCTTGAGGAGCTGCGTGGCTGCGATGTGTATCTGGGCTCTCCGTCCGAGATTGCTGCGACCCTGTATGCTCAGGCTTCGAACCGTCTCGATACGTCGCGCCTGCTCTTTATCGACGACGAGTGCGAGCTTCCGGTTATCGATCGCTTGGGCCTTGCCTCGGATGCCGAGGACTTTATCCGGATCTGCTCCGGGCTGGGTCTCGAGATGTCCGAGCGCACTGCCCACCGTATTCTGTCGGGACAGATTAAGCCCGTTCGCGGCGTGTCCGCGCGTCTGCTGCGCGAACGCGATTCCACCTCGCATGCGCCGGCTCCCGTCGATCTTGCCAAGGACCGTCGAGGCCTTCGTATCGCCAAGGATGATATGGCGCAGTTTTCGCGTGCGGTCGAGCGTGACTTTAACGACCTCGCCGCCCGGTATTACCTCAATCTGTGCGGCGACCCTAAGATTCGCGTTTCGCGTGATCGCATCACGGTGACGTTCGATCTTGCCAAAGAGGAATAAAATCTTTACCGAGTCCGCTCGGTACGATACAGTTATTGCAGTTAAAACGTACTTTTAAACGCAGGAGTTTCTTCATGGATTGCCTGAAGGTATCAAGCAAATCATCGCCCGCGTCCGTTGCCGGCGCCATTGCCGGCATGGTCAAAGATGGCGTCCCCGTCAACATTCAATGCGTTGGCGCCGGTGCCGTCAACCAGGCCATCAAGGCCGTTGCCATTGCGCGCGGCTTTCTGATTCCGACCGGCTTCGATGTCTCCTGCGCGCCGGTGTTCTCCGACATCCTCATTAACGGGGAGTCGCGCACGGCAATCCGCCTCTCTATCTACGTTCACCAGATTAATCGGGCTGCTATGGATAACGTCGTCATGGACGACGTTAAGCCTGTTGCGTAAACGATCCACCTGCACGCTTGTAGCACCTATGCGCCCCGTCGATACCATCGTTAGGATGTAAGCTCATGGACCAGCGTTCCGTACGCGATATTCTTGCCGGTAAAACCTACTTTATCCGCACATTCGGCTGCCAGATGAACCAGCACGACTCCGAGCGCGTGAGTGGCTTGCTCGATTCATATGGCTGTCTTATGGCGCTCGATCCCGAGCATGCCGATATTGTCGTGTTCATGACGTGCTGTGTGCGCGAGGCTGCCGATACGCGCCTGTACGGTCAGTGTAATTCCTGCAAGAGCCTTCCTCCTTCGCCTTCGGGTAAGCGCGTGGTCGCCGTGGGCGGCTGCATCGCCCAGCGCGATGGCGAGGGCTTGCTCACCAACGTCGATAACGTCAACGTCATTTTTGGCACCCATTCCATTGCGCACGTGGCCGAGCTTATCGCCGAGGCGTTTTTGGATGGCAAGCGCCATATCCGCACGAATGAGCATGAGGATACCGACGCCATGAGTATGCCGTGGCATCGCGAGACGCAGTATCACGCATGGGTGCCCATTATGACGGGCTGCAACAACTTCTGTACGTACTGCATCGTGCCCTACGTCCGTGGTCGCGAGAAGAGTCGTCCCTTCGAGGAGATTGTCGATGAGGTGACCGGGCTCGTGCGCCAGGGCGTGCGCGAGATTACGCTGCTGGGACAGAACGTTAACTCCTACGGTCGCGATCTCTTTGGCAAGCCGCGTTTCGCCGATCTGCTGCGCGCCGTGGGCGATACGGGCGTCGAGCGCATCTTCTTTACCTCTTCTCATCCTAAGGATCTGCTGCCCGAGACCATTGATGCTATGGCCGAGACGCCCGCCGTCATGCCGCAGCTTCACCTGGCCGTTCAGTCGGGTTCCACGCGCATCCTTAAAGAGATGAATCGTCGTTATACACGTGAGGATTATCTGGGCTTGGTCGATCGTATTCGTAACCGTATGCCCGATATTGCGCTTTCGACCGACATCATCGTGGGCTTCCCGGGTGAGACTGAGGAAGACTTTGAGCAGACGCTCTCGCTTGCCGAGACGGTGCGCTATGCTCAGGCCTACACGTTTATTTACTCCAAGCGCGCCGGTACCCCGGCAGCTGAAATTTATGATCCCACCCCGCATGAGGTTATCCTTGAGCGCTTTAACCGTCTGGTCAAGGTTATCGAGACGACGGCACACGAGTTTAACCAGGGCGAGCTTCACACTGTGGTGCCTGCGCTCATTGAGGGCACGAGCAAGAAGAACGACGCTGTCCTTCTGGGCAAGAGCCCTAAGAACCAGACGGTGCATGCGCCGATTCCTGCTGGCTATAGCATCGATCAGCTTATCGGCAAGATCGTCGATGTTGATATTGATGTCGCCAAGACGTGGTATCTGTCTGGCTCCGTCGTGGGCGAGCCTCGCTAATGATTTCTCCTGGTGCAAGCCTTTCTGCTGTAGCGATTGTCGGTCCGACAGCGGTCGGAAAAAGCGATGTTGCCGACCGCCTGGCCGCTCGTCTATCGTCCGAAGTGTTGTCGTGCGACGCGATGCAAATCTATCGCGGCATGGACATCGGTACGGCCAAAATGATGCCCGAGGAGTGCTCGGCACCTCTGCGCCTTATCGATATCGTGGATCCCGGCGTCGCGTATTCTGCTGCGCTCTACCAGTCGGACGCCCGAGCACATGTCGAGCGTTTGCTTGGCGAGCAGCGTCTTCCGGTCTTTTGCGGCGGTACGGGCTTGTATCTCAAGGCCGCTCTCGATGAAATGGATTTTCCTTCGGGAGAACTCGAGGACGAACGACGCGTGGGCTATCAGGAGCTTGCCGAGCGCATTGGCGAGGAAGCATTGCATGCCCTGCTTGCCGAGCGCGACCCCGAATCGGCTGCCGTGATTCATCCCCATAACGTGCGTCGTGTGATTCGTGCGCTCGAGATGCACGATGACGGCGTGTCATATGCCCAGCAGAAGTCGAAATTCAGTGTTCCGCGCGAGCGCTATCATGCCTTGTGGTTTGGTCTGACGCGTAGCCGTGAAGTGCTGTATGAGCGCATTAACCTACGTGTCGACCTTATGTTTGAGCAGGGACTGGTTGATGAGGTCCGTGGTCTTATGGACCAGGGCCTGGGCGATGCGCTCACGTCGATGCAGGCAATTGGTTACAAAGAGATTATTGATGCCTTGCGTGGCGCTATTACCATGGATGAGGCCCGTGAGCTTATCAAGATGCGCTCACGTCGCTATGCCAAGCGCCAGCTATCCTGGTTTAAGCGTGACGATCGCATCGTGTGGTTCGATATGGATGAGTTTACGATCGATGAGGTCGTTGATGATATTTACCATCGCATCGAGGCTGCCTAATGGCTCGTTTTCCTTTGGTCCCCACGGCGCCTGAACCCGAGCGCGCCATCTTGGTTGGTGTTGAGTGGCGCGATAATGCCTGGCCGCTCGACCGTTCGCTCGACGAGCTCGAGCGTCTGGCCCACACCGCTGGAGCCCAATGCGTGGCACGCTTGTCGCAGCGCCTGGTCAAGCCCTATCCCAAATCGTTTATCGGCTCCGGCAAGGTCGAGGAGCTGTGCGGTTTGGTGCATCGCATGGATGCGGATGTTGTTATCTTCGACGACGATCTGACGCCCTCGCAGCAGTCCTATCTTGAGAAAGCCGTGGGCGAACCGGTCAAGATTATTGACCGCACGGCGTTGATTTTGGATATCTTTGGCCTGCATGCCCAGACTCGTGAGGGCCGCTTACAGGTGCAGCTGGCACAGTTGCAGTACCTGTTGCCTCGTCTGCGAGGTATGTGGAGCCATCTTGCCAAGGAACAGACGCGTGGCGGTATTGGCTCGCGCTTTGGCCAGGGAGAAAGCCAGCTCGAGGTCGACCGTCGTCTGATTCGCAATAAGATCGCTGCGCTTCGACGCGAATTGAAGCAGGTTGAACAACGTCGTGATGTGCAATCGAAAAGCCGTATTGAATCGCCGGCGTTTCGTGTGGCGTTGGCTGGTTACACCAATGCCGGCAAGTCGACATTGCTTAATCGTTTGACGGGATCCACGGTACTTTCACAGGATAAGCTGTTTGCCACGCTCGATCCTACGACGCGCTCGTACCGTTTACCCGGTGGCCGTGGCATGACGATCACCGATACCGTCGGCTTTATTCAAAAGCTGCCCCATGGCCTGGTCGACGCGTTTAAATCTACGCTTTCCGAGGTGCTCGGCGCCGATTTGATACTTAAAGTTGTAGATGCTTCCGATGAGGATTACGAGCGTCAGCTTGAGGCGGTTGATCGTGTCCTTGACGAGATTGGTGCCGGTGAGCGCCTGACGCTTACCGTGTTCAATAAAATTGATCTGCTCGATAGCGTCGACCGCTTGAGCTTCCGCCGGCGCTATCCCGAGGCAGTGCTGTTCTCGGCTCAGACGGGTGAGGGTCTTGATGACTTAGTCGACCGCATTGCTCGTGAAGCGGCCGCTACAGACGTGTTGCTCTCGGCCGATATCCCGTATCGAGAGGGCGCGCTAATCACGCTCGTGCACGAACAGGGAACTCTTCTGCACGAGGAATATCTTGAGGACGGCGTTCGTATTGTGGTAAAGATTCCGGCCCGTATCGCACCGCGTCTCGAGCGTTACCGAACGGAATAAATCAGCTCCAGTACACCCAAGATAACCGGTTGATGAAGCAGATAGAACGGCAGCGCATGGCGTCCGAGGCTTGCGAGCGCCGGGATGGGATTCGCATAGGCCCATGCTGGCGCTTCACGGTTTGCTTTTTGTGCCGTGCGGGCGGCAAAGAAGCCTGCGAGGTACATTAATAAGAAGGGTATGAGCGGATAGTAATCACCGGAGACAAAGTCTGGACCTGGGAATCCCAGCCAAGCTAGATAGGGGATAGGGTAGACCGCTTTAGGAATGCTCCAGGTACAGACAAAGAGTATGAGGCAAATCGTTATACCCCAAACTGCCGGGATTCTATCGAGAACCGGGCGCGCGAGTGCAACAATGGCGGTGCACGCCGCCATGCAGAAAATGATGCCGAAGTTCACCGAGTCATCGACTGAGACGAGCGTCGTTGCGACCCATACGACCAAAGCGGCTACGGCATATTTGGCGGCACGCTTGATGTTGTTGCGCGAGAGGGTGCACATCCAGCCGGCAATAAACAAAAATACCCAACTGATGCTGGCTCGCCAGATGTCTTGGAAGATGGTCTGGGTAAACCAGGGCATCTTCCAACCATATAGGTAGGCAAGGTCGTAGCAGGCATGAAATCCCGCCATCGACAGCATGGTAAACCCGCGAATGGTATCAAAGACCGTGATGCGTTTTTGCATTACGAAAACCGGCGCATCAAACCGACGACCTTGCCTAGAATCGTGGGATTTGTCGCGTAGATAGGCTCCATAGTGTCGTTTTCGGGCTGCAGGCGAACGCGTCCCTGTTCCTTATAGAATGTTTTGACTGTTGCGGAGCCATCGATCATGGCCACGACAATCTCGCCATTCATGGCGCTCTTCTGCTCGCGAACGATGATGTAGTCGCCGTTATAGATGCCGACGTTAATCATCGAATTGCCGTGGACCTCGAGAATAAAGGACCCCTGGTCCGTTGCGATCTCGGTTGGGATGGTAAAGGTGTCCTCGATATTCTGCTCGGCAAGGATGGGAATCCCTGCGGCGACGCGGCCTACGAGAGGCAGCGATACGGTGCCGCGGGGCGCCGTGGGCTCATCGGACTTTGCGATGGAGACGGAAGATCCGTCCTCGTCAAAGAGCTCGAGAGCGCGAGGCTTGGTGGCATCACGCTTGAGCAGGCCGCGTGCTTCGAGTGCGGAGAGATGCGCATGTACGGTGCTAGGGGAGGAAAGGCCCACAGCCGAAGCCATCTCGCGCACACTGGGCGGATAGCCCTTTTCCTGCTGATATTCCTTGATGAAGTCGTAAATTTGCTGCTGACGCTTGGTAATTTTGCGAGCCATCAGGGATTCCTCTCTACCCATACCAAACAAATGTTCTATTTTTGCTTGACAGGAACAACTGTTCGAAGATAATAATAACCGAACACTCGTTCCCGCGCTAGACTTTTTTGTCCCCGCGGCTTGATAAAACAGTTCTCGTCAAAACAAACGAGAGGAGAACAGAATGAACGCAGCGGATATGGTCCAGGGAAACCTCGCTCTTAAGCTTGAGGTGCCCGCATCGCCGGCCTTTACGGTCGTGAAGGGTGGACGTTCTCATTTTCAGACCGTGGCCACTAAACCCGTTCGCACCCAGCGTGCGTCCGTTGCTTTGGCTCCTGTTGCCCTGAAGGCCTCGACGATTGTTGCTGTTGCCGTAGCGTTCACCCTGTTCTTCGTGCTCGCCACGTCAGTTTTTTCTGCTCGTCACGCAGCATATGCCGATTCCGTAGCTAACGTTACCTACGAGACGGTTCGCGTGCAGTCCGGCGATTCCCTGTGGTCGCTTGCTCAGGAGCATCCCATCGATGGTCTTTCCACGCAGGAGACTTCCGACATGATCCGTAGCGTCAATCACCTCGATCGCGGCTCTCTTGATGCTGGTGCAGTTCTGAAAGTTCCTGCTCGTTCGTAAGATTTCGGCTCGGTCGCATGGTACCCTTGTTATCGTTTAAGAGGAGGTACCATGCGCTGTCCCAAATGCGGCAAGGCACATACCCGCGTTGTCGATTCCCGTATGCAGGAGTCGAACAACACTATCAAGCGTCGCCGCGAGTGTTGTTCTTGCAATTATCGTTTTACGACGTTCGAGCGCTGCGAAGATCCCATCGAGGTCATCAAATCCGACGGGTCAAAGCAGCGGTTCGATCGCAACAAGCTGCTGGTCGGCCTGATGCGCGCCACGATTAAACGCGATATCGATACGAAAAAGCTCAACGAGATCATCGATGATATCGAGGTGGAGCTGCGTTCCCGTACGCTGACGGCTGTAACGTCCCACGAACTGGGCGATATGGTGCTCAAGCGCTTGGCCAAGATCGACAAGGTGGCCTACATTCGCTTTGCCTCGGTCTATCGCGATTTCAAAGACGTCGACGAGTTTTTGCAAGAGCTCGACAAGCTAAGGTGATTTCATGTCCAACATTACCGTTAACATTAAGCGTCTCGATTCCACGGTCGAGCTTCCCAAATACGCTCATCCCACGGATGCCGGCCTTGACCTCCGCGCCAACGAAGACTGCACCCTCAAGCCCTTTGAACGCCGATTGGTCTCCACTGGCTTGGCCATTGCGCTGCCCGATGGTTACGCCGGCTTTGTCCAACCTCGCAGCGGCCTAGCCATTAAGCAGGGCCTGTCTATAGTCAACACGCCCGGTCTCATCGACGCCCACTATCGAGGAGAACTTAAGGTCATCCTCATCAACCTGGATCCCACCAACAATATCCAGATCAACAAAGGCGACCGCATCGCCCAACTCGTCATCCAAGAAGTCCCCACGGTCAATCTCGTAGAAGTAGAAGAACTAGACAAAACCGACCGAGGCAACGGAGGCTTCGGCTCCAGTGGCGTATCCTAGTCGTTTACGTACTGTCCGCTGACCGGCCCGACCCGCCTATATATCATCCCATGCTCAAACATTCTCGCTTCGCTGCGAAACTGCGCGCGGGACGATATATAGGCGGGTCGGGCCGGTCAGCTGCGTTTACGCACTACAAGCTGCGCCGGATCCTCATATTAGAAGCTGCAAAGGTGAACCAAAGTAATTAATTGCAGTTAGCAGATGCGGCAAGGGGATTGATCCTTTGTCGCATCTGCATATCAGAAAGATTGATTATTGTTTTCAAGCGAGTAGACGCCCGCCCACCTCTCACACTGTCTCTTATACACATCTCCGAGCCCACGAGACCGGAGCCTATCTCGTA
>UQIY01000038.1 GCA_900541195.1 uncultured Collinsella sp.
GTCTTTATCGATACCTCGGTCTTTTGGGGCGACGCCGTGGCGGCTGCGGTGGCGGCGAGCGACCGTTGCCTGGTCGTTGGCGATGCTGCGGTGTCGTCCGCGACGTCGGCGTCGCGCGTCATTGAACTGGCAAGTCGAGTAGGTGTGCCGCGCACGCGCATGAGCGCCGTGTTCAACCGGTTCGGTGCGCGCGGGGCAGACGAGGACGTCGCCATGCGCTTTGAGATTGCCTGTGCGTTGAGCTCCAAGATTCGTATCGCCGATGGCGGGCAGGATCTCGCCGCGCTCATGGCGTTTGGGCGCGCTGACGAGGCAGTGGGTCAGACGAGCGCTTTCGCGACCAGCGTGCGCGAGGCCACGCGCGAGATGCTCGTGGAACTGGGGTGCGCCGTCGGCCCTTGGAGCGATATGGTCGCCGACCGTGCAACGCGCACCGAACGCCCGCGTATCCGCCTTCCCTGGTCGCGCGAGGGTGATCAGCGATGAGCCTGCAAACGAGGATTAAGGCTGCCGGCGCTGCAGCGGGGGCAGCGCCTGTAGATGCGGGGCGTCGCCGCGCGGTGAAACGACGCACCAAGCGCGCCGTGATGGACCGCATGGGTTACGACGAAGTGGCGCGTATCAGCGCCTATATCGACCCGGCACTTGCCCGCTCGGAATTGCGTCCCGCGGTGGAGGCGGCGCTCAATGTTGAGGAACCGACTGATCTCGCGACGTCCGAGCGCGAGACCATCATCGACGAGATTTTGGATGACGTGGTGGGCTTGGGGCCGTTGCAGCCGCTCATCGAGGACGACACCGTTACCGAGATCATGATTAACGGCTGCCGCTCGGCTTTCTTTGAACGCGGCGGCGTCTTGCACCCCATCGAGCATGCGTTTGAGGATGATGAGCAGATCCGGGTGCTTATCGACCGCATCATCTCGCCACTTGGCCGCCGTATCGACGAGCGCAGCCCCATCGTCAACGCCCGCCTCAAAACGGGCTATCGCGTCAACGCGGTGATTCCGCCTGTGGCGATTGACGGACCGATTCTCACCGTCCGAAAGTTCTCGGACCGTATCTGCTCGCTGGACGAGCTTGTGGGGCTGGGGTCGCTGCCGCTTTGGTATGCGCAGCTGCTGTCGTGCGCTGTGTCGCTGCGACAGGACCTGGCGGTTGCGGGAGGCACGGGATCTGGTAAGACCACTCTGCTCAACGCGTTGTCATGCGAGATCTCCACCGGCGAGCGCATCGTGACGATCGAGGACTCTGCCGAGCTCAAGTTTACGCATCATCCGCACGTGGTGCGCCTAGAGGCGCGCGAGGCTTCAATTGAGGGCGAGGGCGCGGTGACGATCCGCGACCTGGTGACCAATGCCCTGCGCATGCGCCCCGACCGCATCGTGGTGGGCGAGGTGCGCGGTGCCGAGTGCTGCGACATGTTGCAGGCCATGAACACGGGCCACGACGGGTCGCTCACCACGCTTCATGCGGGTTCCGAGCAGGAGACCGTGGTGCGTCTGACGTTGCTTGCACGTTATGGCATCGATCTGCCGAGCGAGCTCATCGAGGAGCAGATTGCCATGGCGCTCGACGGCATCGTGATGTCCGAGCGCCACGCCGATGGCAGGCGTTTCGTCTCCTCGTATTCGGGGGTGCGTCGCGCCGCGTCGGGCGGCGTAGAGCTCGAGCGCTATGTGACTTTCGATGCCGCCGAGCGCACCTGGAAGCTTGACCGCGAGCCGCCGTTTATCGCAGAAGGCCTGCGGTCGGGGACGCTCACACAAGAGGAGGTGGACGAATGGAGGTCGCTGTGCCCCTCGTCGTAGGGGGTTTGGCAGGGTTTTCTGTTGCGACGGCGTGCGGGGCGGAACCTCGTGTGCCGCAGGTACCGCCGGCGGAGCTGGCGCGTCAGGCGCTCGAGACGGTGGCAGAGAAGCTGCCGCGTGAGCTGGTGGAAAACGATCTGCTGAAAAAGATCGCCCGTTCGTGGGCATCGCTGGCTCCGGCACATCGCCTTGGCCTCGTGATCGAAGATGCTTCGGGGCGTTTGGCGCTTCTGCTGCTATCGAGCGGTGTCTGCTGCGTTTTACTAACGATGGTGTCGTTATCGCCCCTCGGATTTGCCTTGGGACTTGTTGCTCCGATTGCCGTTGGCGCCGCTCGGGATGGCTTTGAGAGCCAGCGCGAGCAACACGATGCAGAAGAGGCCATGCCCGAGGCGTTTACCGCGCTTTCCATGTCGCTTGCCTCGGGACATTCGCTGGCCCAGGGCATGCGCTTTGTGGGCGCTCATGCGCAAGAGCCGGTGCATACCGAGTTTTTGCGGGTGGCGGCGGCGATCGATTGCGGCATCTCGGCGACCGACGCGCTCGATGACTTGCTCGTGCGCATCGACGCCCCCGGTCTTTCGCTTGTGACCTTGGCGCTTAAGGTGTCTCAGCGCACCGGTGCTCCGCTTGCCGACTTACTGTCCGAGGCGTCGAGCATGGTGGGGGAGCGCATCGAGCTCAAGCGCCGCCTGGATGTTAAGACGTCGCAGGCTCGCATGTCGGCGCATATGGTCGCGGCGATGCCAGCGGGCATGTGCGCGGTGTTGGCGCTGCTTTCGGCAGATTTTCGTCGCGGTCTTGCGACGCCTGCCGGCGCGGGCGCTGTGGTGCTGGGTCTTGCCCTCAACGCCGTTGCCCTGGTGGTTATCAGGCGCATTATGCGGGTGGAGCTATGAACGCCCCGGTTGCAGTTGCGGCTTGCCTGTGCGCCCTGAGTGTATTTGTCGCGACGGGTTTGGATCGGGCGGATGCACGCAAGATCGCAGGGGCCTGCAAGCGCGAGGCGGTGCTGGTCGCTGCCGCGGGTCGCTCGGTGGTCGATGCCCTGACCGCGCGAGTGAAGGGCGCGGTTGGAGCGGGCGGCCCGGCGCGAGTGTCGCTCGGCGAAGTGTCCGAGATGATCGATGTTGTGCGCTTGGGTCTTTCGGCCGGCCTTTCGTTTGATGCGGCGCTTGAGATTTTCTGCGCCAACCGCCGGTCAGTGTTGGCTCTTCGCCTTGAGCGGGCCTGTATGGCGTGGCAGGTGGGCGTGGGCACGCGTGAGGACGAGTTATTGGCCACCGCGCGCGACCTGGACGTGCGAGCGCTCGAGACCTTTGCCATCACGGTGGGGCAGGCGCTCGCCCTGGGTGCCCCACTTGCCGAGACACTGGCCGCTCAAAGTCGCGAGATCCGTGCAGCTCACCGTGCCGCGGTCGAGCGCGAGATCGAGCGTGCACCCGTCAAGCTGCTGATTCCCACCGGCACGCTCATCTTGCCGGCGTTGCTTCTGTCCATATTGGGCCCGCTGCTGGGAGCAGGCGGGATGATGTAGGGAGGAATACATGAACACGATGACTGACGTTGCCGGCAAGGTCCAGGGTTGGGCTTTTTGCCGGGCGATCCACGCTCGCCAGCATGCCAAGGAGCTGTTGCGGGAGGAGAGCGCGCAGGGTACCACCGAGTACGCCATTTTGGTGGGCGTGCTTGTGGTGATCGCGATTATCGCCATCGTCGCATTTAAGGGCAAGGTTAAAGAGCTATGGGATGCGATCAGCGAGGGCATCAACAGCCTGTAGAGGGCGAGCGCCCCATCGGGGTGCTGCTGGTGTTTGCTTGCCTGACCGTGGCGATAGCGGCGGTGCTTTGGGGGCTTAACGCCGCGCGGCAGCAGCGTCCTGGGGCCGCCTTCGATTCGGGCTCAGATTCGGCGGTGGCGTCTCAAAAAGATGAGATGCGAGATACGGACGATTCGGATGTCGCTGTCACGGCGCAAACCTTTCTGCGGACGCTCGACAAGCGGTCTGGCACTGCGACGGATTCGCCTGAAGGCAACGCGATTGCGGTCCGGCTTGCATGGTCCGAAGACCGACCGATGACCGAAGCGGCGGCGGATATGCTGCGTGCCTACCGCGAGGTGCCAACGGCCCAACTTGCTCTGAGCGGCTATCTCGACATCAAGGGAAACGTGTGGGGCGCCATCGTGCGCGATGGGCGCGGCTGGGTCGATATGGTGACGGTTGCCGCGGACACCGGCGATGCTTCGTGTCGTTTGCGCGCCGTGCGCCTGGTCCCGCAAACAATAAGCTCAAAGGAGGGATCGTGAAATGCATGGCGTTCTGCGTGAAGAGGTTGCCCAAGCGACTGTGGAATACGCCATCGTCACGGTGGCGCTGTTATCGATCGTGCTGGCGATTGTGGGACTTTGGCGTGCTGGCACCGATGGACACTTGGCGGCGCTGGTTGAGCGGGCGGCATCCCATGGCGTTGCCTCGACGTCGGTTATCGACGCCGCCGCGGGCGCTAAGGACATCGCGTTGTATTGATATCGCGCGCGAGGACCGGGCGCAGTCTACGGTCGAGGCCGCTTTTTTGCTGCCAACGTTTTTGACGCTCATCCTTCTCGCCCTGCAACCGGTGTGCCTGCTCTATACGCGCGCGGTCATGGAGTCTGCCGCCGCCGAGACCGCGCGGCTCATGACCACGACGACGGCGGAGGACGACGATCTTAAGGAGTTCACCCGCCGCCGGCTTGCCGCAGTGCCCAACGTTTCGATCTTTCATGCCGGCGGGCCGTTGTCGTGGGATATCGAGCTTGGCCGGGCCGGTGCGGGTGGCGTCTCGTCCGTGTCCGTTTCCGGCGAGGTCAAGCCGTTGCCTGTGATCGGTGCGTTTGCGCGGGCTATGGGTGGTACCGCCGAGGGCGGCTACGTTGAGCTCAAGGTCGATGTCTCGTATCAATCGCGTCCCGAATGGCTGGAGGGAGATTATGATTCGTGGATTGCTGCATGGGATTAAGCGTTTCTGGTCTAGATGCGTTTTGACGCGCCGTCCGAGCTGCCATCGCAAGCGAGGCGGCTTTATGGGCCGCGCCGGTATCGACCTGTTTATCGAAGACGGTGCCTACACCACGCTTTCTTCTGCCGTGGTCATCCTAGTGGTGCTCACGTTGTTGTTTTCGTCGACCGCGGCGATATGGAGCATGTCGCGTGCCGGGGATACCCAGGTGGCGGCCGATAGCGGCGCGCTGGCAGGCGCCAATGTGGTGTCGTCCTATCACACGGCTGCCACGGTGGTGGATGCGAGCATTTTGAGTTTGGGCCTAGCGGGGTTTGCCACAATCGGGACGGGCCTGGTCGCCATCCTCATCCCAGGTGCCGAACCAGTTGCCGGCAATATGGTCGACACCGGGATTGAGATCATTAAAACGCGCAACAAGTTTGCTAAAAGCGCATCGGAAGGCTTGCAGAAAATCGAGACGGCTCTGCCGTATCTGATCGCCGCGCGTGCCACGCAGGCGGTGTCGGCGCAGGATACCGATAGTGTGGCCTATACCGGTACGGCGCTTGCCGTGCCCAGGACATCCGAGTCGGACTTCGCTGCGCTCGAGGGGTCCGAGATCTCGACCGATACCATTAAAGACACATCAGATGATTTAGAGCGTGCGGCCGAGGAGCTGCGGAAGGCCTCGGAGGAGACGACGAAGGCAAAGGAGCGCGCCTGGCTTGCGGACTGTGGCGGGTCGGATGAGAGCGCGGTTGGTAGGTATTCATGTATGTGGGAGCGCGCGGGGAGTCTGGCAAAGCTTTCGGATATTGAGAATCCACACTATGCCTCGAGCATCACATGGGAGCCGCAGGTTGCCCTCAACCGAGCGAAGGCCTATTACCATCGGCGCCTAGCGAATGAAAAGTCTCAAGGCTCGAGCACGAAGATAGAGGCCGAGTCCGTCGCGCGGAAAACGTTCTACATCTATGCAATTGAAGAACTCGAACACTCATACATTGAAGACGATGGTGAAAAAATTTCGTCCCAGATCCCATTCCTGCCGCGCACGCCGGGCGAGGTGAAGGGAACCCAGCTCTACACTGATGCCATGTGGCCTACAAGTACCAACGGCGACAAGACATACCTGCACTATGGGACCGAATGTCCTAACTATAAGAGTGGATCGCCGGGTGGGTTGGCGTCCGTTGTCGATTACGACGGACACAATGTATGCGATAAGTGCGAATTTGACGTGGTCACCCTGGGTCGCGCCCTCATGCCGCCGTCGTTCATCGAAAACGGCTTCGAATATCACTTCGACGAGTTCAAAAAGGCCTTGGAGGAATACGTCAAATGTCGGAACAAAGAGCTTGAGCTCATGCGCCAGACCGAGGATGAGGCCGACCGTGCGGGCAATGCGTTTGACCAGGCCATTAAAGCGCTTTCGGGCGAGCGCCCGCGTATCGCTCCGCCCGGTCGCAACGGCGTGGTCGCCTTTGCGGTTTCGGGTGCCATCTCGAGCCCCGATGAGCTCAACTCTTCGTTTAACACGGCAGTCAGGCTTGGCGATCGCGGTGCTATCTCTGCCGCGGTGCTGGCGCCCGATGAGGCGACGGCGCAAAACAACGTGCTTTCGCGATTTTTCTCGACATTGAAGGAGCGCTCGGGCGGCGTTGCCGGCGTACTCGATGGCGTCATGGATGTTTGGGGACGGCTGCTCGTAGGATACGGTGATATCCAAGGTTCGGCCGACGAACTTATGGACGAGATGATTAAGGGCCTAGGAGGGGGCAGCGGCGCGTTGGGTTCCATCGCATCGTGGCTCGGCGATACCGTTTCGGCGTCCATGGCGGCGTTGGGTCTGGAACCGTGCGACTTGCGCCTGCGAAAGCCGGTGCTGACCGACACCGCCAACGTCATTAAGAGTCCGGGGTCTGACATTGCTGGTCTTTCTCAAGCGCAAGACAAGCTGCGAAGTATTCCGTTGGGCGTGACCGATCCCAAGGCGCTTTGCGAGGCGTTGGAATATCAAGTCGAACGCACCATTAGCGGTACGGTGTTCACGCTTGCGGAGATTCCTCTGCCCGGCGGCGGCTCCATCCCACTCACCGTCGATGTCGCCACGCTGGTTGGCGCTCTGGGCGGTGGGTCGTAATGAGTATCCGCATGCGTCTGCGCGAGGAGCGCGCTCAAGCGACGGTGGAGATGGCAGTGGTTACGCCCGTTTTGCTGGTGCTGGCACTCATCGTGTACAACGTCATGATCTTTGCCAGCGCTGTCGCGCGCTTCGACCGCGTGGTGCCCGACATCGTGCTGGCGCACGCTGTGGCGCCGGGCGGGGAGGGTGACGAGAACTCTGCCGATGCCTCGGTGACGGTCCAGACTCAAATTCTGAATGCCATGGAAGGCTATGACTTGCAGATCGAAGTGTCGAGCGAGCAAGGCGCGAAGGCATCAGATGGTGGCCTGCTCTCCCTATCCGGTACGTTTAGGACCTACACCTGCACCATGCACTATGAGCCGTGGCCGACTTCTCTCAGCATCGCTGGCGTTTCGCTGGGGGCGCCGACAACGTT
This sequence comes from uncultured Collinsella sp., assembly GCA_900541195.1. GTDB lineage: Bacteria > Actinomycetota > Coriobacteriia > Coriobacteriales > Coriobacteriaceae > Collinsella. The sequence goes on from UQIY01000038.1 coordinate 7,358, forward strand.
GTCGCACGAGCGCGCGGTGACGGTCGATCCATGGCGTCCGGGGGTGGTCATGTGACCGCGGTCTCGTCCTACATCGCTTACGCGCGGGCACTCAACAGGCTGGGTTGGACGCCGGCCGAGTTTGTGGTGGCGGAGTCGTTTGTCGTGCGCCTGCGCGGCATGCTGGGACGGCGTCCGGTTGCCGCCAACGGCCTGCCGCTCGTCATGGCGTTTCCACGCTGCTCTTCGGTCCATACGTGTTTTATGGCCTATCCCATCGACATCGCCTTCATCGATCGCGACGGCAATATCCTCGCGCGCTACGAAAACGTTCGTCCTTGGCGCATGTGCTCCTGTCCCGGTGCCTGGGCGGTATTGGAACGCCCTTCAATCCTCGCTACACCTCCCGCCCTCCAACAAGTGCCGGCGTAAGAGATTGGCGACGGCGGACTTTCGTCATACGAAATTGGGTAAGATGGAGGAGAAGATGCATGGATGTTGAGATCCATCCCAACGCCAAAAAACACTTGACGGAAGGGCCGATGATGAGCAAGGCGTATACGGCTGCCAATGGTCAGGTTGTAACGGATGAAATGATTGACGCGTGGTGCGAGCCGTACGAGCATGGCGGGTTTCCGGACGGCGAGCATACCGTTGGGGGGATCGTGCACGGGCGGCCTCCACTCTCAAGCGAAGGGACGGCAACGCTATCGGTCAAGATTCCCCTAGGGATGAAGGAGGCGATTCGTCGTCGGGCGGCGGCTGAAGGAATGACGCCAAGTGAGTTTGCCCGTGCAGCCTTGAGCGAAAAACTTCTTGCGGTGGGTTGATGTCTCTAACGTGCTGTTCTATAGGGTCGGCCTTGTGGCTGGCGCCGTGCTCAAAAACTTTTTTCAAATTCTCGGTTGACCGGAGCGCGTCCTTGGTTATACTAATCAAGCCTTGAAACAAGGCACACCTCAAATGGCTGGGTAGCTCAGTTGGTAGAGCAGAGGACTGAAAATCCTCGTGTCAGGGGTTCGATTCCCTTCCCCGCCACCTTGAATTGACTAGGACCTCTGCAAAGGGGTCCTTTTCTTTTATGTGGACCATGCATGGAATCGAACCCCGTGAGGGCGCGGAGCTGAGGAAACGCGCAAGCGTTTTCCAGCGTAGCTCGCAAGGCGCGCAAGCGCCGCGGCGGTCCGTCCACGCAGCGCGCGGACGCGATTCCCTTCCCCGCCACCTTGAATTGACTAGGGCCTCTGCAAAGGGGTCCTTTTCTTTTATGTGGACCCGCGGAAAGCGCATCCCATTAATGAGCGAAAGAATGGAATGCGCTTTCCGGCGCCTGCCCTCGGCGTGTATGCGCATCTCGGTACGTCATCTTGACCCCGCTCGCCCCAGACATTCCTCCCGCTTTTGCGCCACTTTACAGACCGTTCGGTCGTCTGTCCGCACGCGCGGGTATACTCAAAACGATACTTTTCCTATGCAATACGATGCAGGTTTGGCCTGCACGATCCGAAGGGGGCAGTGATGGAGAGGATACTCGGCGTTAATCTCTCTGGCTGGTTTATTCCCGAGCCTTGGGTGACCCCGTCGCTATACGCGGCGACCGGTGCATCCAACGCGGCCGAGCTGCAGGAGGCCATGGGCACCGCCGCCTATAACGAGCGCATGCGCCGTCATTACGAGACGTTTGTGAGTGAGGACGATTTTCGCCGCATGGCGCAGATCGGTCTCAATGCCGTGCGTCTGCCGGTGCCCTGGTATGCCTTTGGTTCGCAGGAGGCCGATGCGTCCTACATCTCGGTTGTCGACTACATCGACCGTGCAATTGAGTGGGCTGCCAAGTACGACATCCGCGTGCTGCTCGATCTGGAGACGGTGCCCGGTGGCCAGGGCGATTCCAACGATTCGCCCACCACGCCGGAGACTGTTGCCGAGTGGCATTCGTCCACCAACGGCCGTCATGTCGCACTCGACGTGCTCGAGCGCTTGGCCGATCGCTACGGCGAGGCCGAGAGCCTGCTGGGCATTGAGCTGCTGGACACGCCGCAGATGAGCGTCCGCAAGAGCCTCTTTACCATGACGGATGGAATTCCGGCCCACTACTTGCGCAATTTCTATCGCGATGCCTACGAGCTCGTCCGTTCGTATATGCCCGAGGATAAGATCGTCGTCTTCTCGTCTTCGGGGCATCCCAGCGAGTGGAAGCATTTTATGCGCGGTGCCAAGTACAAGAACGTCTACATGGACCTTCACCTGTACCATTACCGCGACGAGTATGCGCTCGACATCACGAGCCCCCGCGGGCTGACGACGGCGATTTCGCGTAACAAGCGCGAGCTTAAAGAAGCGATCTCGACAGGGTTCCCCGTGCTGGTGGGCGAATGGTCGGGCGCGGCGATCTTTGCCAACTCGTCGGTTACGCCCGAGGGCCGCAATGCCTACGAGCGCGTGTTTATCGCCAACCAGCTGGCTTCGTTTGCGCCGGCTGCCGGTTGGTTCTTCCAAACGTGGAAGACCGAGAAGCGCATTGCAGCATGGGACGCCCGCGCGGCACTCGGTACGCTCGAGCGCGGCATGATTGAATAGGTTGACATGACGCAAAACAGCGCCCATACGGGCAAACTCTATGTGGTCGGCACGCCCATCGGCAACCTGGGCGACCTGTCCCCGCGCGTTGGCGAGGCCTTTGCCGCCGCCGATGCCATTTGCTGCGAAGACACGCGTGTGACGTCAAAGCTGCTGATGCACCTGGGCATTTCCAAGCCGCTTGTCCGTTGCGACGAGAATGTGATCGCCAGTCGCGCCGCCGGCCTGGTCGACCGCCTGCTGGCGGGGGAGACCCTCGCCTTTGCCTCGGACGCCGGCATGCCGAGTGTGTCCGACCCCGGCCAGGTGCTGGTCGAGGCAGCGCGTGAGGCCGATGTGCCCGTAGAAGTTATTCCCGGGCCCTCTGCTTGCGTCACGGCGCTCGTTTCGTCCGGCATTCCCTGCGAGCATTTTTTCTTCGAGGGCTTTTTGGACCGAAAGCACGGCGACCGCGTGCGCCGTTTGCAGCGCCTTGCCGTAGTACCCGGCGCGCTCATCTTCTACGAGTCTCCACATCGCATCGTGGCGACGCTCGAGGCCGTGGCGGAGGTCTTTCCCCAGCGTGAGGTTGCCGTCTGCCGCGAACTCACCAAGCTGCACGAGGAGGTCTTGCGCGGGCCCGCTGCCCAGCTCGCCGAGGAGCTGCGTGCTCGCGGCGAGGTAAAGGGCGAGATTGCGCTGGTCATCGCGCCGCCGAGCGAGGACGAGGAGGCTGGCATCGTACCGGTTGGCGCCGCGGCAGCGGATCCCGACGAGGCCCTGCGCGAGGATATCCGCGCCGCGCTCGAGGAGGGGGAGCCCGCCTCTGCGGTGGCCAAGCGCCTGTCTCAGAAGTATTCGCGCCGCAAGCGCGATGTCTATGCCATGGTGCTCGATATGCAATAGATGGAGGATATCCAGCCCTTGCGCTAGAATCATCCCCTGTATGCAACGTTTTTCTGGAGGACAAACCCCATGGATCAAAGCAAGCCTTCGTTCTTTATCACGACGCCCATCTACTACGTCAACGCCGATCCGCACCTGGGCACGGCTTATTCCACCATCATCGCCGACGTTCAGGCTCGCTATCGCCGCTCCGCCGGCTACAACGTTAAGTTCCTGACCGGCATGGACGAGCACGGCGAGAAGGTCGCCGAGGCCGCAGCCAAGCATGGCATGACGCCGCAGGAGTGGACCGACAGCCAGGCTCCGCACTTCAAGGAGCTTTGGAGCAAGCTCGAGATTTCCAACGATGACTTCATTCGCACCACCGAGCCGCGCCAGCATCATGCCGTGCAGTACCTGTGGGAGCGCATGAAGGAGTCCGGTTACCTGTATAAGGGCAGCTACGACGGCTGGTATTGCGTGCCTGACGAGACCTACTTCACCGATACGCAGGTCCAGAAGGGCGACGAGGAGTACGGCAGCGTCGGCCAGCACCTGTGCCCCGACTGCCACCGTCCACTTGAGCGCGTGCAGGAGGAGTCCTACTTCTTTAAGCTTTCCGCCTTCCAGGACAAGCTGCTCAAGCTTTACGACGAGCACCCCGACTTTGTCGAGCCTGCGTTCCGCATGAACGAGGTGCGCAGCTTTGTCGAGGGCGGTCTTAACGACCTTTCCGTGAGCCGCACGAGCTTTGACTGGGGCATTCAGGTCCCGTTTGACGAGGGCCACGTGACCTACGTGTGGTTCGATGCGCTGCTCAACTATATGACGGCCGTCGGCTACGGCGTCGACACCGACGAGGCGCGTACCGAGCTGGCCTATCGTTGGCCCGCGCAGTTCCACATCGTGGGTAAGGACATCATCCGCTTCCACTGCGTCATTTGGCCCGCCATGCTCATGGCCATCGGTGAGGCCCTGCCCGAGCACGTCTTTGCCCACGGCTTCCTGACCGTGCGCAATGCCGAGACCGGCAAGGCCGAAAAGATGTCCAAGAGCCGCGGCAACGCCATCGCTCCGCAGGACGTTATCGACATGCTGGGCGTCGAGGGCTATCGCTATTACTTCATGACCGACGTCGTCCCCGGCACCGACGGTGCCATCAGCTTCGATCGCATGGAGCAGGTCTACAACGCCGACCTGGCCAACAGCTGGGGCAACCTCATTTCGCGTTCGCTCAACATGAGCGGCAAGTACTTTGACGGTTGCGCGCCCGCCAAGCCCGCATCGTTCGATGCGTTCGACAACCCGCTGGCAAAGATCGCCGATGGTCTGGTCGAGCGCTACATGGCCAAGATGGACGTGCTCGATTACGGTGGAGCTAAGGACGAGGTCATGGAGCTCATCCACGCCGCCAACCACTACATCGAGGACTCCGAGCCCTGGGCGCTTGCCAAGGACGAGGCCAAGGCTGACGAGCTGGCGTTTGTGATCTACAACCTGCTCGAGGCCATCCGCATTGCCGCTCACCTGCTGATGCCGCTCATGCCCCAGACCTCTGCCGAGGCCCTGCGCCGCCTGTCCTGCGAGGACGAGGCCGCGACCGACGACCTCAAGGGCATTTGCGCTTGGGGCCTGCTTGCAGGTGGTCAGCCCGTCGAGAAGGGCGAGCCGCTGTTCCCGCGTCTGGGCTAAGACGCCGCGCGCCATATCGGCAATTTACTGTTTAGATGTAAGGGCATGGCCGCAACGGTCCATGCCCTTTTGTTTCAAGACGCCGCCACCATGCTAAGGAGGCAACTATGACAACTTCGCCTTTGGCAAACCCCACGGCAACAAGGGAGCTGCTGGAGGAGTTTGGCCTTGCGACCAAGCATCGCCTGGGCCAGAACTTCCTGATCGACAACCATGTAATTGAGCGCATTTGCGAGCTTTCCGAGCTTGCGGGCGATGAGCGCGTGCTCGAGGTTGGTCCGGGCGTTGGTACGCTCACGCTTGCGCTGCTGCAGGAGGCGGCGTGCGTCACGTCGATCGAGGCCGATCCCGAGCTCGAGCCGGTGCTCGATGCCCACGCCGCCGACTATGCCAACTTCCGCTTTATCATGGGCGACGCGCTCAAGGTGACGCTGGAGCAGATTAAGCAGGCCGCCGGTGGTGAACCCACGGTGTTTGTCGCGAATCTGCCCTATAACGTGGCGGCGACGATCATCCTTCAGTTCTTCCAGACGATGCCCGCGCTCAAGCGCGCCGTCGTCATGGTTCAAAAGGAGGTTGCCGATCGCATTGCCGCAACGCCGGGCAACAAGACCTATGGCGGCTATACGGCAAAGCTGGGCCTGTATGCGCAGGTTACGGGTCGCTTTGAGGTGCCGCCGCGTTGCTTTATGCCGGCACCGCACGTGGACTCGGCCGTCGTGCGTATCGACCGTGTTGACGGCGTGGTGCCCGAAGGACTCGATCGCGAGTTTGTGGCCCGCGTGATTGACGCCGCATTTGCTCAGCGTCGCAAGACCATCCGCAATTCCATGAGCGCCAACGGCTTTGCCAAGGACGTGCTCGATGCCGCCTTTGAGGCTTGCGGTATCTCACCCACCACGCGCGCCGAGACGCTCGATGTTGCTGACTTTGTCCGCCTGGCCCAGGAGCTAATCCATGACGCTTAATGCCGAACGCGTGACGTTTACCAAGAAAAAGAAGACGGTTGCCTGCCCCGTGCCCTTGGCACCGCTTGCCGACACGCATGCGCATCTGCTTTCGTTTTGGGGCAAAGAAGTGCCCGAAACGCTCGTGCGCGCCAAAGCCGCGGGCGTCGATCTGTTGGTGACGATGCTCGACCCCATCGCCGACAAGCGCAGCGTGACGGACTATAGCGACTGGCTCGTGCGCGAAATTCTGCCGATGCGGGATATTCCGCAGATCAAGTATCTCGCTGGCGTTCACCCCTATGGCGCGCCGGATTATACCGACGACATTCACGCACAGGTTGTTGCTGCGCTCGATGACCCTTTGTGCGTCGGCATCGGCGAGATCGGTCTGGACTATCACATGGATTACGACGACGACATCGCGCCGGCGCCCCACAGTGTGCAGATTGATTGCATGGTACGTCAGCTCGAAGTTGCCGTGCGCCGCAATGTGCCGGTGGAGCTGCACCTGCGGCACGAGGACTCGGATGGGGAGCGCACTTCGCATATGGATGCGTACAACGTGTTGCGCGAGGTGGGTGTGCCTCAGGCCGGTTGCGTGCTGCACTGCTTTGGCGAGGATCGAGCTACGATGGAGCGCTTTGTGGGTTTGGGCTGCTATATCGCCTATGGCGGCGCGGCCACCTTTAAGCGCAACGACGACGTGCGCGAGGCATTTGCGGCGACCCCGCTCGATCGCATTTTGTTCGAGACGGATTGTCCCTATATGGCGCCGGAGCCCATTCGTGGTCTTGAGTGCGAGCCGGCAATGATTTCTATCACGGCAAACACGCTGGTCAACGACCGTGTCGATCGTACCGGCGAGGATGCTGAGGCAATCGCGCGAGCAGCTTGGGAAAATGCCTGCAAACTTTTTCAAAAATAGTTCTTGCGTTCGCGATGGTGCTCCGTTATTCTAATTCCTGCACGCGGGCGTGGCGGAATTGGCAGACGCGTACGGTTCAGGTCCGTATGGGGGCAACCCCATGAAGGTTCAAGTCCTTTCGCCCGCACCATTAAATGAAAGAGCTCCCAGTAATGGGGGCTTTTTTGTTATGGGCCCATCGCGGGGACTTGAACCTGCGAAGGAGCGAGCGCCAAGAAAACGCGGAGCGTTTTTAGCGAGCTGGCGAGGACGCCGGCAGGCGGCCGAAGCCGGCGCGGATCCGCGAAGCAGATACGCGGACGTCCTTTCGCCCGCACCACTAAATGAAAGAGCTCCCAGTAATGGGGGCTTTTTTGTTATGGGCCTCCTGTTGGTGTCACGTGGCTGCTTCGTGCGGGTATACTAATGCCAACGTGTGCCTATCAGAGGAGAGACCATGCTGTTGTCCGGTATCATCGCTGCTCTTACGAGCTTTCTACTTCCCATCATCATTTTGTTGCTGCTGCTCCCCAACGCCTGCTATGTCGTTGAACAGCAGCATGCCGTGATCATCGAGCGTCTGGGCAAGTTCAATCGCATCGTCAACGCGGGCTTCCACATGAAGGTGCCCGTGATCGACCGCAAGGCCGCCACGGTGAGTCTGCGCACCATGAAAAACGGTTTCGGCATCGACGTTAAGACCCAGGACAACGTGACCATCGGCCTTGAGGTCTCTGCTCAGTACCACGTGAGCTATGACATGGGCGCCGGCCCGGCAGATTCGGGCATCTACAAGAGCTACTACATGCTGCAGGAGCCCGTCGACCAGATGCGTGATTTCATCACCGACGCCCTGCGCTCTTCCATCCCTGTCTATACGCTCGATGAGGTCTTTGCCAAGAAGGATGACATCGCCAAGGACGTTAATGCCACCGTGTCCGAGCAGATGGCTGCCTACGGCTTTACCCTCGTGTCGACACTCATCACCAAGATCGCGCTGCCGACCGAGGTCGAGAACTCCATGAACGACATCAATGCTGCCCAGCGAAAGCGCGCTGCTGCGCAGGAGCTCGCCGAGGCCGACCGCATCAAGCGCGTCACCGAGGCGACCGCCGAGGCCGAGGCGATGGAAAAGGCGGGCGAAGGCATCGCCAACCAGCGCAAGGCCATCGCGCTGGGCATCAAGGATTCGCTCGAGATCATCCAGGAGACGGGTGTCGGTAACGACGAGGCCAACCAGCTGTTCATGTTTACGCAGTGGTCCGAGATGATGACAGAGTTCGCTCGCATGGGTAAAACATCGACGGTCGTACTGCCGAGCGATTTCTCGCAGTCGGCCTCGATGTTCGAGCAGATGCTGACCGCCAGCAAAGTTCAAAACGATTCGAAGGAGTAGACGCGCGTGAAATACACCGTCGTTTGCGTCGGTAAGCTCAAGGAGCGCTTTTGGAAGGACGCGTGCGCTGAGTACACCAAGCGCCTAGGTGCCTATGCCAAGGTGGATATCCGCGAGGTGGCCGATATCGACCCGGCTAAGGCGGGCGGCGTGGATGCCGCACGCGACAAGGAGGGTGCGGCGATTCTTGCAGCCCTGCCGCCTCGAGCGCATGTGATCCTGCTTGCCATTGAGGGCAAAGAGCGCTCGAGCGAGGAGCTTTCGGCGCGGCTCGACGATCTTATGCTGCGTGGTAACAGCGACATCGCCTTTGTGATTGGTGGATCGGACGGCGTGAGCGATGACGTGCGCACACGAGCCGACGAGATGCTCAGCTTTGGACGTATTACCTTGCCGCACAACTTGGCGCGCGTGGTGCTGCTGGAGCAAATCTACCGCGCCTGCAAGATCAGCCGTGGCGAGCCGTATCACAAATAGGTCGGCAATACGAAACAATGCCGTGGGACAATAGCCTTCGTTTTGAAGAGCGTGTCTGAGAGGACTATGAGATATGAAGATCGGATTTGTCGGTTTTGGCAATATGGCGAGCGCTATGGCCGATGGCTGGATCGCCGCCGGTGTGGCTGCGAGCGATATGTGCGCCTGCGCGGGCCACTACGACGCCTTGGTCGAGCGTTGTGAGGCACGTGGGATGGTTGCCTGTCGTGATGCGGCGGAGGTTGTCGCCGCATCCGATATCGTGGTTGCTGCGGTCAAGCCATACATGATTGAGAAGGTCTTCGCTCCGCTCAAAGAAACCCTTGCCGACAAGGTTGTCCTTTCGGTCGCCTGGACCTGGGATAGCGCCAAGTGGGAGCAGGTCTTGCCGGGTGTCGCACACATCTCGACGGTGCCCAACACGCCGGTTTCGGTGGGCGAGGGCGTCATCGCCTGCGAGAAGTCCTCTACGCTCAACGGCGAGCAGCGTGCCGTGGTGCTCGACCTGCTCGGTAAGCTTGGCACCGTCGTCGAGCTCGACACGAGTCTGCTGTTTGTGGGCGGTACCGTGGGCGGTTGCGCACCGGCATTTGTCGCCATGGCGATTGAAGCCTTGGGCGACGCGGCCGTCAAGCACGGTATCCCGCGCGCCGATGCCTATCGCATTGTGAGCCAGATGGTGCTGGGCACGGCAAAGCTACAGCTTGCGACTGGCCAGCATCCTGCGGCGATGAAGGATGCCGTATGCTCACCCGGTGGCGCCACCATCAAGGGCGTCGTCGCGCTCGAGGACGCCGGCATGCGCAGCGCTCTGGTCAAGGCCATCGACGCCACCCTCCAGTAAAACCCGCCATTTAGGGACAGGTTTATTTTGGCAGGTTTTTTCCTGCGGTTTTGTTGCATGTACGAAAAGCGCCCCGCGACTGGCTCAATTCCAGTTGCGGGGCGCTTGCGTTTGCCCAGATAAAACCGACCAAAATAAGCCTGTCTCTTTTTGGCAGGCTAGTCCCAGAAGCCGTCTTCTTCGTCCTCGGACTTGGGGCCACGGTCGACATACATCTTATGGGTGCGCTTCTCCATTACAAAGGCAAGAATCGCAAACAGTAGGATGCCGCCGGCGAAAAGGATGGCAAAACCGGTGCGGGTGCCAAACAAAAAGGAAAAAACTGCGTCCATTGGGTGCCTTCTTGCGTAGTTGGGTTGGGTCGTAAACGCTCATAAGTATATACTTGCCCATACATGTACAAGGTTGCAACCTAAATGGAATGTATATCGCCGGAGGATCTAATGCTTGATATCAAGTTTGTTCGCGAGAACCCCGATGCCATCGATACCGCCATGGCAAATCGCCAGACGTCTTGGGATCGCGAGAAGTTCTTTGAACTCGACGACGAGCGCCGTGCCGTCATCACCGAGGTCGAGGAGCTCCAGGCCACGCGTAACGCCGAGTCCAAGAAGATTGGCGCCCTGATGAAGGAGGGCAAGAAGGACGAGGCCGAGGCCGCCAAGGAGGCCGTGCGCGCCGTCAACGAGAAGATTGACGGTCTGGCCGAGCGCCGCACCGCTCTCGAGCAGGAGCAGTACGACTTTATGGCTCACCTTCCCAACATCCCTTGCGAGGCCACGCCGTACGGCAAGGATGAGGACGAGAACATCGAGCGCCGTCGTTGGGGCACCCCGCGCGAGTTCGACTTCGACTTTAAGCCGCACTGGGACCTGGGCACCGACCTCGACATCCTCGATTTCGAGCGCGGCAACAAGCTCTCCGGCAGCCGCTTTACCGTTCTCGGTGGCGCCGGCGCCCGTCTTGAGCGCGCCCTCATCAACTTCTTCCTTGACACGCACACCAGCCGTGGCTTTAAGGAGTGGTGGCCGCCCATCGTCGTCAAGCGTCAGACCATGTTTGGCACGGGTCAGCTGCCCAAGTTCGAGGACGACGCCTATCACGTCTCGGGCGACAACTTCCTGATCCCCACCGCCGAGGTCGTGCTTACCAACCTGCACGCCGGCGAGGTTCTCGATGCTGATACCCTGCCGCGCCGCTACACCGCCTTCACCCCCTGCTTCCGCGAGGAAGCCGGCTCCGCTGGTCGCGACACCCGCGGCATCATCCGCCAGCACGAGTTCGACAAGGTCGAGATGGTCAAGTTTGCCAAGCCGGAGGAGTCCGACGAGGAGCTCGAGAGCATGACCGCCGAGGGCGAGTTCCTGCTGCAGCAGCTGGGCCTTCCGTATCGCGTGATTAGCCTGTGCACCGGCGACCTGGGCTTCTCTGCCCGTCAGACCTACGACATCGAGGTCTGGCTGCCGAGCTATAACGCCTACAAGGAGATCAGCTCCTGCTCTAACTGCGGCGATTTCCAGGCCCGTCGCGCCAACATCAAGTATCGCGACCCCGAGAACTTCAAGGGCTCGCGCTACCTGCACACCCTCAACGGTTCCGGCCTGCCGGCTGGCCGCACCATGGCCGCCATTCTGGAGAACTACCAGAACGCCGACGGCACCATCACGGTCCCCGAGGTTCTTCGTCCTTACATGGGCGGCCTCGAGAAGATCGAGCCGGTTGCGTAGGTTGCCTGCATAAGCGATTTGCAAGGGCGCTCCTTTCTGGGGCGCCCTTTTTGTGTGCGGAGCTTTACCATATCGCGCGGACAGCTCAATAAAAAACACACGAACAAACGTTCTGTATACAGGCATCTACCTGCTATGCTTTTGTTAAATAGAAGCGAGAGGAAGGGGATGCGATGGAGCTGTTTGATGAGCGGGTAGTTTTGTTTGAGAGCGATGAAGGTGGGGAACGTCTCGCGGTTACGTGTGAGCCATCCGGTATGGGTGGTTTGGTGGTGCGGCAGACGAGCGAGGGCCCGTTGACCCAATGGTGCTTTGAGGAGTCGCCGCATGTGGTCGAGACCTTTGTGACGCACGAGGGGCTTGTGGCGCTTGAGCGGTTCTATGGAGTTGGGACTTCTAACCAGGTCGCGCGCATGTTGAGCATCTCGTTTGCCGATTATGACTGTGCCCAGCGGGCGCGCTCGCTTTTGAGGGAGCTCGGTGCTGGGTTCGATGTGGTTGAAAAACCGATTGATCGTATGGGGGACGCTGACGCATGCGGAACAGCGTGAGGAACATATTCTCAAAAAAGTTTGAGATTGTGCTTGACTCCAACTAACTAAAGTGGTTTTATATGTCTTGCGCTGCGGCGTTACCTCAGCTGGATAGAGGGTCTGACTACGAATCAGAACGTCATAGGTTCGAATCCTATACGCCGCACCAATCGAACTTGAAGCCTCCGGCAACGGGGGCTTTTCTTTTACGTAAACACCGCATGGATTCGAACCTCGGTCGAGGCGCGAGCGTGAAGCGGACACGGAGCGTCCGTAGCGAGCGGGCGAGCGCGCCGGCAGGCGGGCGAAGCCGGTGCGGATCCGCGAAGCGGATGCGCGGAATCCTATACGCCGCACCAATCGAACTTGAAGCCTCCGGCAACGGGGACTTTTCTTTTTTGGAAACCATGCATGGATTCGAACCTCGGTCGGGGTGTGAACAGCCCAATCACCACTCCGTAAAATTTTTTCAAATTGTCGCTTGACCCATCGGGGGCTCGCGTGCATAATAATCCGTGCGTTGCGGCGTTACCTCAGCTGGATAGAGGGTCTGACTACGAATCAGAACGTCACAGGTTCGAATCCTGTACGCCGCACCAGTCGAAATGAGGACCCGGGTCGTCTAAGCGGCCCGGGTTTTTTATACAACGTTTGCGTTGCGAGCGTCTTGGGTGCCCATTTACCTCGGACCGCATATCGCTTCGGCTTTAGTAATAAGGTTGATCTTTTATCCACATTACATGCCCTTTTCAGCCTAGTTTCGGGAGTTGCACGCCTGTTTCAGAATGCTGACAGGGCTGTTTCCCCTTTGCATCTATACGTTAACGAGTGGGTCTCGCGCCAGTCCTGAGCGTTCCGGGTGGCATGATGGCCAAGTTGCAATTGCGCCGTGGGCCAATGTGGTCCGGCGCGACCGGTCCACCAGGTTATGTACGCAAAACCGGATTGTTAGGGGATACCATGTTCGACACCGGTTCAACGGCCTTCATGCTCATCTGCACCATGCTCATCTTCCTTATGACCCCAGGTCTCGCATTTTTCTACGGGGGTCTTGCCCGCCGTAAGAACGTCGCCAACACCATGCTCATGACCTTTGTGGTCATTGGTGTCGTCGGTGTGCTCTGGATCCTCGCCGGCTGGTCTTTCGCGTATGGCGGAGACGGATCCATCTCGTTTTTCGGCGGTTTTGACCAGCTGCTTTGCTTGCCCGTTGTCCAGCAGGTTCTCGAGCAGGCCGTGAACCCACCGGTCGATGCCACCTATCCCGCCATCGTCAACATCGCCTTTCAGATGGCCTTTGCCATGATCACCTCGGCGATTATCACCGGTTCCGTTGCCGGCCGCATGAAGTTCAGGGCGATCGTGCTGTTCCTGGGCATATGGGTGCTGGTTGTGTACGCCCCGCTCGCACACATGGTGTGGGGCGGCGAAGGCTCGTTGATTGGCGAGCAGATCGGCGCGCTCGACTTCGCCGGTGGTGACGTGGTCCACATTTCCTCCGGCCTCACCGGTCTGGTGCTTTGCATCGCACTGGGCGGCCGTCGCGGTTTCGGTGTCATGAGTTACCGTCCGCACAACGTGCCTTTTGTTGCCCTCGGTGCTGGTCTGCTGTGGTTCGGTTGGTTTGGCTTCAACGCCGGTTCGCAGTTTGCCGCCGACGGCGTTGCCGCCCTCGCGTTGCTCAACACCGTCACCGCAAGTGCGTCGGGCCTGGTGTCGTGGCTGATTGTAGAGCGACTTGCAACGGGAAAGCCCACGCTGGTGGGCGCCAGCACGGGCCTGGTGGCAGGCTTGGTTGCCATCACGCCGAGCGCGGGCTTCGTCGAGCCCTGGGCTGCGCTGATCATTGGCGCCGCGGTCCCGCCCGTGTGCTACTTCGCCATCTCGCACCTCAAGGCTCGCTTCGGTTACGACGACGCGCTTGACGCGTTCGGTTGCCACGGCATCGGCGGTATCGTTGGCGGCATCCTCACCGGCCTGTTCTGCGTGCCCGAGCTGTCATGGACGTCCTTTGGTGGTCTGCTCTACACCGGCGATCCCACGCTGCTCGTCGCGCAGGTCCTGGGCATTGTGGTCACGGTCGCCATCGTCCTCGTTCTCGATCTTGCCATCGTGTTTGCAGTGAAGGCTCTTTGCGGCGGCAGCCTGCGTGTTGAGGAGTCCGAGGAGCTGTCTCTTATACACATCTCCGAGCCCACGAGACCGGAGCCTATCTCGT
>UQIY01000039.1 GCA_900541195.1 uncultured Collinsella sp.
GCCGCAGACCGTCTCGCGCGACGCGCTTGCCGGCATGGGCGGAGCCGCCGCGACCGGTGCCGCCGTGGGCCTAGGCGCCGCAGCCGGCATCGCCTCCAACATGGCGAGCACTCGCGCCCCGCAGCGCCCGCTCGCCCAGCTCGTCGATGTCGTGAGCGGCGAGAGCCATAGCATCACCTCCGCACAGGTGACCATCGGTCGCGAGCGCTCAGTTTCCGACATTGCCCTGCGCGACCCCAACGTGTCGCGCCGTCACGCCCAGCTCACCTTTACCGGTTCGGACTGGTCGATCGAGGACCTCAATTCCACCAACGGCACGCTCGTCAACAACCGCCGCATCACGCGCTGTCCGCTGCGCAACGGCGACCTGCTGACGTTTGGCCTGAGCACGTTCGAATTTAGGGGATAGTCGCTTATGAACATCGATATCGTCCTTTTTGCAGGCCGCATCGTCCTGGTCGCCCTGCTCTACATCTTCCTGTTCGCCGTCATGAAAACCGGCGTGGGACTCGTACGCGGCCAGCGCCGTGACTCCGCTATCTGGACGATCGATGTGGACAAGGGTCCGCGCGGCATCCGTGGCATCCATGTAGACATGCTCGGCCCCGTCATCGTGGGCCGCTCGCCGTCCTCGGACATCTGCATCAACGAACCGTTTGTCTCGGCCTCGCACGCGCGCTTTTCGCTGCAGGGCCCGGCACTCATCATCGAAGACCTCAACTCGCTGAACGGCACGCTCGTTAACGGCCGTCAGCTGGTGGAGCCCGCAACGCTGCGCGAGGGTGACGAGGTCCAGATTGGCGACGTGGTCATGAAGGTGAACCGTCGATGATCGACGAGGAGAACAAGTCCGCAACCATGCCCGAGACGCCGACCGCCCCCGCAGCTGCGCCGGCTCATGCCGCTCCGGCGCGCCCTGCGACCGTGGAGCCCGAGGACACGGTGTTCTCCCTGCCTCTTTCGCATGTAACTCAAGAATATCCGGCACTCGTCGATGACGAGGACGCCGACACCGAGCAGCTCGATGCCCCCATCGGCGCGCACGCTGCCGAGCAATCGGCGGAACCGGAGGCAACGCCCGCACCGGCTCACTTTGCCGAGCCCGTCGCCGAGGCGATTAACGAGAGCGCTGCCGTGTTTGCAGCCCCCGAGCCTGCCGCGCCGGTATTCCCCGTCGCCCCGGCAAGCGAGGCGGCACCCGCATCCGCAACGCCTGCCGAAGTCGAGCAGCCCGTTGCCGCGCCCGCCGCAGCTCCCGAGCCCCCCGCTCAACCCCAGAGCACACCCGCGCCGTCGCACTTTGCGACGCCCGAGCCGACGGCTGCCGAACCGCAGCAGGACGGCGATCCCGCCGACCGCGCAACCGAAGATCTCAACCTTCCGGACGTCTCCGACGCCGAGTCGGGAGACGATGCCGACACCGTCTCCCCCGGCGACACCGCCGAGATCGATGTCGCCGCCGTGGAGGCAAAGCTCAAAGATCCCGGCTCGACCATGAGCTTCGAGCCGCTGACCGACGAGCGCATCGAGACCGACTCGACCTACGACGCCGGCACCACCACGCAGCTTATGTGGGGCGCCCGCTCCGACGTCGGGTGCGTACGCCCACACAATGAGGACTCCTATCTGGTGCAGTCGCCGCTCTTTTGCGTGTGCGACGGCATGGGAGGACACGCCGCCGGCGAGGTGGCATCCTCCATCGCCGTCGAGACCATCGCCAAGACGGCGCCGCAGTCCGCCGACGCCGCGCGCCTGGCCGCAGCCGTCGAGGCCGCCAACGCCGCTGTGATTGAGGCCGCCCTCAACGGCCTGGGCAAACCCGGCATGGGATGCACGGCCACCTGCGCCTACATCGAAAACGACACGCTCGCCATCGCCCACGTGGGCGACTCGCGCGCCTACCTGCTCCACGAGGGTACGCTCATCCGCGTGACCCGCGACCACTCCTACGTGGAGGAGCTCGTGGATGCCGGCGAGATTACGGCCGACGAGGCCCGCGTCCACCCCAACCGCTCGGTCATCACCCGCGCGCTGGGCTCGGATCCCGCCATGTATGCCGACCACTTTACCCTGCACATCGAGGAAGGCGACCGCCTGATTCTGTGCTCCGATGGTCTTTCGAGCATGATTCCCGATAGCGATATCGAGAACATTGCTACGCAGTCCTCGAGCGCACAGATCTGTGTCGACAACTTGGTGGACGCGGCGCTCGCCGCCGGCGGCCACGACAATGTGACCGTGGTGGTCGTCGACCTGGTCGACGACGGCGTCATGCGCGAGGCAAAACGCGTCCGACGCCGCAATGTCACCATCGCCGCCATCTTGGCCCTTGTCTTTGTGCTGGTAGCAGGCATCTGGGCATACACGGGCGTCACCGGCTCCTATTACTTGGGAACCTCCCACGGCAATGTCGCCGTCTGGCGCGGTCTGCCCGGCAAGACGCTCGGGGTCGAACTCCACTGGCTCGAGAGCGAAACCAGCATCAAGCTGTCCGACCTGCCCGAAGACACGCAAAACCGCCTGAAGGCAGGCATTCCGCAAACGAGTGTCGACGATGCGCAGGACACCATTTCCAAGTACCGCCATCAGATTGACGAGGAGCAGACCCGTCAGGTGATTGACGCGCAAACGATTCGCGACAACACCAATCAGGAATCCACCTCCGAGTCAGATTCCGAGAAAACCGCCGAACAGTCAGCCGAGGCCGAAGCCTCCGATAAGAATTAGAAAGGGAGTGCCGCTTATGAGTCGCCGCAACACCGAACTGCTCTTGCTCATCGCCTCGGCGTTCCCCGTCATCCTGCTCTATGCGATGTACGTGCTCACCGCGGGTGCCACGATTTCCTTTGAGACGCTCGCCGTGCCGATCGGCCTGTTCGCCGCCTTCGCCGCGGCGCATATCGCCGTACGCATCCTGGCGCCCGGCGCCGATCCCGCCATCCTGCCCATCGTCTTTGTGCTCTCGGGCATCGGCATCACATTCGTGACGCGCCTGGCCCCCGACCTCGCCATCTCGCAGCTCATCATCTTGTTTGTCTCGGTGGCGCTCATGGTGGGAACGCTCGCGCTGGTCAAGAACCTCGACGTGGTCATGCGCTACAAGTACACCTTTGGCATTATCGGCATCATCCTGCTGATGCTGCCGATCTTTATCGGCACCACGATCTCGGGCTCCAAGCTGTGGATTCGCATCGCGGGCTTCACCATCCAGCCCGGCGAGTTCGCCAAGGTCTTCATCGTCCTGTTCCTGGCAGGCTATCTGGCCGAGAACCGCGAGCTGCTTTCCATCTCCAACCGCAAGATCCTGGGCCTCAAGATTCCGCGCTTCCGCCTGCTGCTGCCGCTGTTTGCCGTGTGGGGCGTGTGCCTGCTCATCGTTGTCTTCGAACGCGACCTAGGCTCGGCCGTCCTGTTCTACACCATCTTTTTGCTGATGCTCTACGTTGCCACGGGGCGCTTTTCGTATGTCGTTATCGGCCTTGCGCTCTTAGCTGTCGGAGCCGTGGGCGCCTACAAGTTCCTGTCGCACGTTCAGGTGCGTTTCCAGGTTTTGGTCGATCCGTTTAAGGACGCCCAGGGCCAGGGCTACCAGATCGTCCAGTCGCTCTTCTCGCTTGCCGATGGCGGCCTGGTCGGTGTTGGCATCGGCAACGGCATGGCCAACAACATCCCTGTCGTCGAGTCCGACTTTATCTTCTCGGCCATTGGCGAGGAGATGGGCCTTTTGGGCGGCGGCGCCGTGCTCATCCTGTTTATGCTCTTTGCCGTGCGTGGCCTCACCACAGCTGCCCGCGCTAAATCCGACCTCGCCGCCTTTAGCGCCACCGGTCTTACGGCAGCCATCAGCTTCCAGGCCTTCTTGATCGTGGGCGGCGTCACCCGCCTGATCCCGCTGACCGGCGTCACTCTGCCCTTTATGAGCCAGGGCGGCTCCTCGCTGCTGGCAAGCTTTATCATCGTCACGCTCCTGCTGCGCGCCGGTGACGAGGCGACCGGACGCGAGGCCGAGCTTACCGGCACCGGCACCATGGCCGCCATCACCGATGATCAGGTCGCATCGGCCGCCGCCCCGACGGGCACGCGCTTTGCCACCTCATCTTCCTACGGCAGCGGCAGCCATTCCGTCGGCTCGCGCATGCGTCGTCGCCTGCTCGACACGCCTGAATCCGGTGTGCTCGGCCGCGTGGCGCTCGCCAACCGTCTAACCCGCGCGGTGCTCGCCTTTACGGCGCTGTTCGCCATCCTTATCGGCAACCTCACCTATGTCCAGGTCATCAAGGCCAAGGACTATCAGGACATGCCGACCAACAACCACACCATCGCCCGCTCCAAGTACATCCAGCGCGGCTCCATCATCACGTCCGACGGCGTGACGCTGGCCGAGTCGCTGCAGCAGGAGGACGGCACCTACGTACGCTCCTACCCCAACGGTAACCTGGCAGCGCACGTGGTTGGCTACGTGAGCCAGCAGTATGGCACCACCGCCATCGAGAGCGTCATGAACGACACGCTCACCGGCTCTAAGGATTACTCCAGCTGGAACAACGCCATCGCGTCGCTCGCGGGCCAGACCCAGCCGGGCAACACCGCCAAGCTCACCATCGACTCGCGTATCCAGACGGCGGCCGAGCAGGCGCTCAAGGGCTTTAAGGGCGCTGTAGTGGTCATCGACCCGCGTACCGGCGCGGTGCTCGCATGTGCCAGCTCGCCCACCTACGACAACACCAACATCGACGCCCTGCTGCAGGCGGGCGGCGGCGAGGACGGCTCCATGTACAATCGCGCCATGGACGCGCTGTACACGCCGGGCTCAACGTTTAAGGTCGTTACGCTTTCCGCGGCACTCGAGACCGGTACCGCCAGCCTTACCAGCACCTACCAGGCGCCCGGCTCCATGGACATCGGCAACGCACCGGTCACCAACGATGCCAACGAGAGCTACGGCACCATCAGCCTGCAGCAGGCCTTTGCCGTGTCCTCCAACGTCGTCTTTGGCCAGGTGGCAAACGAAGTTGGCGCAAACACGCTCGTACCGTTTGCCAACGCCTTTGGCTACGGCCAAAAGCTCGGCCAGGACCTGACCTCCGCGGCCTCCATCATGGCCGACCCGTCACTCATGACCGAGTGGGAGACCGCCTGGGCCGGCGCCGGCCAGCCTGTCGGCATGGACCACACGCCCGGCCCGCAGACCACCGTCATGCAAAACGCCGTGATTGCCGCCGCCATCGCTAACAGCGGCGTGGTCATGGACCCGTACTTTGTAGCCCAGGTACTCGCCCCGGACGGAACCGTGGTCAAGACCACGCAGTCCCGCTCGCTTGGTCAGGCCGTCAGCTCCGCCACGGCCGACCAGGTCAAGCAGGCCATGCTTGCCGTCGTCCAGTCCGGCACCGGCACCGATGCCCAAATCCCCGGCGTCAAGGTCGCCGGCAAGACCGGCTCGGCCGAGACTGGCGGCACCAACGTCAACTCGATGTTCGTTGGCTTTGCACCTTACGATTCACCCACAGTCGCCATCTCGGTGGCCTTAGAGGATTACGACAAGCATGACGTCGAGGCCGCCAAGATCGCCGGTATCGTCCTGACCGCGGCGCTTGCCGCACAGGGAGCGTGATGCCCATGATCGAATCGGACACCCGAGGCGCGCCGCGGCCGAAGAGTTAGCGGCAACGCGCCACACGGCCCCAGCGGCCACATCGTAGGTACTACACACATCGTTGAGCGAATAGTTATGTTAGGAGCAGGAATGGAACAGAGGGTCCTCGGGGGAAGATACCTCCTCAAGGATAAGGTGGGAACAGGCGGCATGGCGACCGTCTACCGCGCACAGGACCAGGTCCTCGACCGCACGGTAGCCGTCAAGATCATGCTGCCGCAGTATGCTGGCGACGCAACCTTCGCCGCACGCTTTAAGCAGGAGGCCCAGGCAGCAGCCGGTCTCTCCTCCCCTTATATCGTGGGCGTCTACGATTGGGGCAAGGACGGCGACACCTATTACATCGTCATGGAGTACCTGCGCGGCACCGACCTTAAGAGCGGCATCAAGAGCCACGGCGCCCTCGACCCCAAGAAGGTCGCCCAGATCGGCTCGCAGATCAGCTCTGCGCTTTCGGTCGCCCACAAGCACGAGATCATCCACCGCGACATTAAGCCGCAGAACATCATGGTGCTGCCCGACGGCAACATCAAGGTGATGGACTTTGGCATCGCGCGCGCCAAGAACAGCCACCTCACGCAAGACAACAACGTGCTGGGAACCGCCCACTACGTCAGCCCCGAGCAGACCCGCGGTCAGGACCTCGGCCCCACCTCGGATATCTACTCGCTGGGCGTCGTGATGTACGAGTGCGCCACCGGCCGCGTCCCCTTTGACGGTGACGACGCTATCTCGGTCGCACTCAAGCAGGTCAACGAGCTGCCTATTCCGCCGAGCCAGATCAACTCCGGTGTCGACGCCGACCTTGAGCGCATCATCCTCAAGTGCATGGAGAAGGACCCGGCAAACCGCTTCCAGACCGCCGACGAGCTGCGTCAGGTGCTCAACAGCTACCTGTCGGGCCGTGCCGTCAACGTCTCGGAGCCCACGCGCATCATCGGTGCCCCCAGTGAGCTGGGTGCCACCAAGACTCGCGAGCTTTCCGATCAGACGCGCGCCATGGTGCGTCCCGTCTCGGGCGTGAGCGGCCAGAATACCGCCCGTAGCTCGGTTTCGGGCTCCACCGGCTCCTACGAGGTCGAAGAGCCCAAATCCAACAAGAACAAGATCATCGCCGCCGTGGTGGCAGCGGTTGCCGTCATCGGCATCGTGGTGGCCTTTGCCACAGGACTCTTTGGCGGCGAGCAGGTCGCCGTGCCCGACGTACTGGGCAAGGACCAGCAGACTGCCGTCGAGCTGATCAAGGAAGCCGGCCTCGAGGTCGGCACCATCGACCAAAGCTACAACGACGATGTCGACGAGGGCAAGGTCGCCGAGCAGACGCCCAACGGCAACACCAAGAAGACCAAGGGCACCAAGGTGAACCTGGTAATCTCCAAGGGCCCCAAGCCCTCCGAAAAGGTTGAGGTTCCCAAACTTGTCGGCCTGACCAAGGACCAAGCAGAAGCCGCACTGGCAAGCGTTGGCCTGAAGGGCAACGCCTCCGAGGAGGCCAACGAGGCTGATGAGGGCCAGGTCTTTGAGCAGGGCACCGAAGCCGGTAAGGAAGTCGCGAAGGGCACGACCATCTCGTACAAGGTCTCGAGCGGCCCGGATACCACGTCCGTCCCCGACCTGACCGACATGACCGAGGCCCAGGCGCGCAACGCCCTCGATATGGCAGGCTTTGGTGTCGACGTGAGCTACCAGGAGAACGACTCGGTTACCGAGGGCACCGTGATCAGCTGGAACCCCAGCGGCAAGCAGAAGCCCGGCGCCACGATTACCGTCGTCATCGCCAAGAAGTCCGGCAAGGCCACCGTCCCGGGCAACCTGTACGGCAAGAGCATTTCCGCCGCCGTTACCGCGCTCAACAACGCCGGTTTCTATAACATTGGCTTCTGTGACCAGAACGGCAATCCCGTAAGCGGTAACGAGGATGCCACCGTTACGGGCGTCTCCCCCACTGGAAAGCAGTCCACCGACAGCACGATTACGCTGACGGTCGCACTTTCTGGTTCGGGCTCGGGCTCGGGCACGAGCACGGGCGACGATTCCGGTACGACCAACTAGTCGCCACCCCACCGCTCATCGCGGCTTTCGCCGCAAACATATTCGCTCACAGGCGCCCGCTTGCTCCCCCAGCAAGCGGGCGCTTTCTTTATCTGAAGCAGCGAATACTACGGCATGCCTTAAACCAAAAGAGCCCGGCACCGTAGCGGTACCGGGCTCGATATTCCTCTGGTGCCCCCGGGCGGATTCGAAAACTCCCCCGCGGGGAAATGAGTGACGCGGGTGTCGACGGCTCGAATCCACCGACGGCCCCCACAAACCAGAAACGGCGCCGCTCTCGCGACGCCGTAATAATCTTCTGGTGCCCCCGGGCGGATTCGAACCGTCGACACCCGCTTTAGGAGAGCGGTGCTCTATCCCCTGAGCTACGGAGGCATGTTGTACTAGTGTAGCAGATTTACGCCGTTGTAATACAGCGTATAGCCACTCTTCGAAGTTGCGGTGGAACAGCCCTCCGGAAAGTGTGTCCCACTATCCAGGCAAATTCTGGGTCAAACTTTCCCAATGGGACCTCGCTGGAAACTGTGTCCCAGAATTTCGGCTCGAAACGGGACACGGTTTCCCAAACGACCCCGTTCCGGAAACTACATCCCGGAATCGGCGCTCGAACTGGGATGCACTTTCCCGATCGAGCCCCATGGGAAACTGCGTCCCACTTGGGGGGCGCTCTTTAATGACTAGTTGCCTTTGTGGAAGAGGTTTTTGATAACGGAGGGGATGCTCTTGGCGCCCTTGGCCGTCACATCGATAAAGTCGGGCGAACGCACAAGCTTATCCTCGTCGACGTACTTGCGGACCGCGCGCAACGTCTCTTTGTCGTCGCGCGTCGAAAACGTAAAGTGACCGTTGTCCTTGGTGAAGATGGCAAAACGCGTAATCTTCTTGGTGCCGCGCAAAACCTCGGCGGCGATGTAGTCGACCTCATCCCACGGGATTTGGATATAATCCTCGGGATTGCGCTCGTTATAGTACTCAAACGCCTTGTTTCCCACCATCACGTTACCGTGGCTGGTAAGCCCCATGAGGCAGGTCGCCGGCGTTGCCAGATCGACCGTGCTGTTCTGAGATTGCGCCATGCGCGCCTCGCCCTCCAAATAAAACAATCGGACCGCATCCAGTGTACCCACCGGGTGCGGTCCGTTTCAATGGCTCAAAAGCCCTTGTCTAGCTACTCTCGGTCTTAAGCCGAAGCGTGCTTACATGAAGCCGCAGACGCGACCGATGATGCCGATGGCGAAGAGAGCCAGGATGATGACGATCGGGCTGACCTTCTTCTTGAGGAGCTTGCAGACCAGCAGGGTCAGGCACACGGCGGCAAGGCCGGGGATGAGCTGATCGAGGTTAGCCTGAAGCGTGGTGACCTTAACCGGATCAAGGGCGGTAGCACCGACGGAGTTGTACATCGTCAGCGCTTCCTTGACGCCCTCAGCACCGGAGGGCAGGTTAGCCCAGTCGATAAAGGCGCCAGCGGACTGCGTGACCTTGGAGACGACCGGGGTGAAGGAGATGGACACCCAGCGCTCGACCAGGGCACCGATGATAAACATACCCAGGATGGAAGCACCCTCGGTGACCTTGCCCATCAGGCCGCCGGAGAGGTCCTTGGCGATGGAGGAGCCGACCTTGTAGCCAAACTCCTGCGTGTACCACAGGAAGGCGTAACGGATGATGTTCCACGCGAAGAAGAACAGCAACGGACCGGCGATGCTGCCGGACAGGGCCAGGGAAGCGCCCAGAGCGCCCAGGATCGGGCGAAGGGTGAACCAGAAGGCGGGGTCGCCGACGCCGGCGAGCGGGCCCATCATACCGACCTTGACGCCCTGAATGGCGACGTCGTCAATCGGAGCACCGTTGGCGCGCTCCTCCTCGAGAGCGAGGGTAACGCCAATGACGGGGGCGGAAACATAGGGATGGGTGTTATAGAACTCCAGGTGGCGCTTAAGAGCGGCAATCTGGTCATCCTTGCTGGTGTAGAGCTTCTTGATCGCAGGGATCATTGCGAAGCACCAGCCGCCGTTCTGCATACGCTCGTAGTTCCACGAGCCCTGAAGGAACTGATGACGGAAGCAAACCTTCTTGCGGTCAGCCTTGGTGAGCTGAATCTTGTTCTCTGCCATATGTATCACTCCCCTCCTACTCGTAATCGTTCAGAATGTCGCCGAGCGGGTCACCGGAGCCGCCGCCCATGCCGCCACCCTGCTTGGCCAGATCCTTAAGGCCAAGGTAGATGAGGGCAAGGGAGATGCCGATGAGGCCAAGGGCGATCAGCGTGAGCTGAGGGATGGCAGCAAGGACAAAGCCGAGGATGAAGAACGGCCAGGTCTCCTTGGTGGCCATCATGTTGATGACCATGGCGTAACCGACGGAAGCGACCATGCCGCCGCCGACAGCCATACCGCCGGACAGCCAGTCGGGCATAGCGTTAAGCGCGTTGGTAACAGCCTCGGCCGGGATGATGCACAGAAGTACTGCCGGGATGGCGATACGAAGGCCCTGCATGAGGATAGCAGCGTACTGCCAGCGCTCGATGCCGGAGAAGTCGCCCTTCTCGGCGCAACCGTCCATGGCGTGAGCGATAGCGGTAGCCAGGGTACGGCAGATCATGGTCAGGAACAGACCAGCGACCGACAGCGGGACGGCGACGGCGATGGCCGCGGTAACGGCCTTGGCCGAATCAGTGGCGCCGCCGTTGAGGGCGAGCACCATGATGATCGAAGAAGCGACCGAGGCCAGAGCGGCGTCAGGCGCGACGGCGGCGCCGACGTTAGCCCAGCCAAGGGCCATCATCTGGAGCGAACCGCCCAGGAGGATGCCCTCCTGAAGGTGACCGGTTACGAGACCGATAAGCGTGCATGCCACGAGCGGCTGATGGAACTGGAACTCATCCAGAATGCCTTCCATACCGGCAAGCAACGCGACAATCGCAACAAGCAGAATAGTGATTGCAGACATGTATCGGACCCTCCTTTACTATGCTTGAGCGGCCAGTTCGGCCTTAGCTTTCTTCAACATGGCGTCGAGATCCTCGGAGGCATCCGAAGGAACCTTGCGGACCTCGAACTTGACGCCCTTGGCCTTGAGGGCCTCGAGGGTCTTAACGTCGTCATCGCCCATAGCGACGGCGTTGGTGACGACGACCTTGCCCTTGGAGTGAGCCATGGAACCGATGTTGACTTCCTTGATGTCGACGCCGGCCTCGATGGCCTTGAGCAGATCCTGCGGGTTCTCGAAGAGCAGCATGGCCTTGGTGTCACCAAAACGCGTGTCCTTGACGACCTCGGCCATCTTCTTGATAGGCACGACGTTGGCATGGACTCCCGGAGGGGCAGCCTGCTCGATCATGGTCTTGCGGAGCTCGTCGTGAGCAACGCCGTCGGAAACCACGATGATGCGGTTGGGGTTGATCTGCTTGGTCCACGTGGTGGCCACCTGACCATGCAGCAGACGGGTGTCGATACGGACATGGGCAATCTTGATGTGCCCGTCGCCGATGACCGTTCCCGGAGGGATGGCGCCCGCAGGAGCAGCGGCGGCCGCAGCCGGCTTCTTCTCCTCGGGCTCCAGAGACTCGGGCTTGACGCGCACGCCAGCCTTAGCCTCAGTCACGAGATGTTTTGCGATCGCATGTGCAGTGTTCTTTGCGTCAAAGCGCTGCGAATATGCCTCGATGAGCATAGGCAGGTTGACACCGGTGACGATAGCCCAGGAATCGTGGCCCTCGATGAGCCCGCTGATCTGGTTGAACGGCGTGCCGCCCCACAGATCAACGAGGAAGAGCACCTGCTCCTGGTCTTCGAAGGAAGCGATTGCTTCCTCGACCTTGGCACGGAAGTCGTCGGGGCCCATGCTCGGCTCGAGCGAGACCACGGCAACAGACGGCTGATCGCCAAAGACCATCGAGCCCGTCTGCTTGATTCCAGCTGCCAAGTCCCCGTGGCTAGCAAGAACAATACTTACCATCACATAACCTCCTTTTTGTCTACGTATTTCCTACATGACATGAAGGAAGTATACCTGTTTGGTTTGTGGAATTATAGCTAAATTCGTAAAAGGTTGCATTATTTGTTTAAACGTCTAAGTTTGTTACAAATTGATTACGTTGCTGCTTTTCGACTCATTACCCGCCAAAACGTCACTCATCAAGCCATGTACTTTACAGATACAAGCAGCCTGTTCATTAATATCGATTTTAGGCAAGCGCGAATGCGCTTGTACTGCCGCTACTTTGTTCAAACAGGTATGACTTGACTATTTGCGCGACTTATGATCTACGAAACCACTCAAAAAAGTTGCGGTGGAATAGTTCTTGTTTAAGAGCCAGAAGTCTGGATTTAGGAACTATTTCACCGCAACTTATAGGGGATCCTAGGCGATGTGGAGGGGGTTGGCGGCGTCGACGGCGTCGGGGACGTCGGAAGGGCCGTCGGGGACAGCGTCTACCGGGTCCTCGTCGGGGGTCTCGATCTGCTTGATCATGACCTCCTGACCCTGCAGCAGGTATGTTTCGCCGCTGCCGCAATGGAGGCAGGTCTTGCCATGCTCGACGGTCGCATAGTCGCGGCCGCACGCCTCGCAATGCGTCACGGCCTCGACAGGCTCCACAATAAGCTCCGCACCTTGCGTGATGGACTTTTTATCTGCCGCCCAGCGCCAAGCGTCGAGCAGCAAGTCGGGAACGACGCCCGAGACCTCGCCCAGCAGCAGCGTGACGCTCGAAACGCGACTCACGCCATTGGCGCGCGCCACGTTCTCGACATCGCGAATGATGTGATAGACGATTCCGAGCTCGTGCACTTTTAATTCCTTCCGCCGTTCCCGTTATGGCTACTTACTTGCGACCAAATTTGATCTTGATAGCACGCTTAAGCGCGTACTTGCCAAGGCTTGGGAGCTTTTGCTCGTATTTGACCATCGTGGAGCACTCGGGGCGGTCGCGATCTAGATGGATGGCGTCGAACGCGCACTTGGTGGTGCACAGGCCGCAGCCGATGCACTTGTTGGGGTCGACGATCGAGGCGCCGCAGCCCAGGCAGCGGGCGGTCTCGGCGCGCACCTGTTCCTCGGTAAAGGTCTCGACGTACTCGCTAAACGGCGCAGCCTTCTCGCGCTCGCGGTCCACATGCGCAACCTCGCGGCTCGCGTTGTCGTAGCCCTCGAGAACAACGTCGTCGCGGTCGAGCGCGGTATAGCGGCGCTGGTTGCGGCCGATGGTGAGCGTGGAGCCCGGCTGCACAAAGCGATGGATGGACACGGCGGCCTCGTGACCGGCGGCGATGGCATCGATGGCAAAGCTGGGGCCGGTATAGACGTCGCCGCCCACAAAGATGTCGGGTTCGGCGGTCTGGTAGGTCTGGGGATCGGCAAGGGCGCCCTGACCACGGCCAAGCTCCACCTTGGAGCCAGCCAGCAGGTCGCCCCACACGATGGACTGGCCGATGGACATGACCACGCGGTCGGCATCGACACGGCGCAGATCGTTCTCGTCGTACTCGGGCGCAAAACGGCCCTCGTCGTCAAAGACACGCGTGCAGCGCTTGAAGGTGATACCGCACACACGACCGGCCTCGTCCAGGTGAATCTCCTTGGGGCCCCAGCCGCAGCTGATGTGAGCGCCGTCCTCAACGGCCTCGCGACGTTCCTCCTCGCTGGCGGGCATCTGGACCTCGCTCTCCAGGCAGAACATCTCAACGTGCTCGGAACCCAGACGGCAGGCGTTGCGGGCAACGTCGATGGCCACGTTGCCGCCGCCCACCACAATGGTGCGGCCGGACAGGGTATCGATCTTGCCGCTGTTAACCTCGCGAAGGAAGTCGACGGCCACGGTCACGTCCACGGCATCCTCGCCCGGAATACCGGCAAGGCGGCCGCCCTGGCAGCCAATGGCAACGTAGAAGGCCTTAAAGCCCTGCTCGCGCAGCTCGTCGAGCGTCACATCACGACCGACCTCCACGCCATAGCGGAACTCGGCACCCATCAGGCGAATGACCTCAACCTCGGCCTCGATAACATCCTTCTGCAGCTTAAAGCTGGGAATGCCGTAGGTGAGCATGCCGCCCGGGCGCTCGTTCTTCTCGAACACGACGGGCTTGTAGCCCTTCTCGGCCAGATAGAAAGCGCAGGACAGGCCGGCCGGACCGGCACCGACGATGGCGATCTTCTGGTCGAAGCCGCCGGCACGCGTTGGGGTCACCACGGGCGGGACGTAGCGGGTCGCGGCATCCAGATCGCGCTGGGCGATGAACTTCTTGACCTCGTCGATAGCCACGGCGGCATCCACACGGCCGCGGGTGCAGGCGTCCTCGCAGCGGCGGTTGCACACACGGCCGCAGATAGCGGGCAGCGGGTTCTCGCGCTTAATGAGTGCCAGCGCCTCGTCATAGCGACCCTGAGCCGCGAGCTTCAAATAGCCCTGAACGGCAACGTGCGCGGGGCAGGCCGTCTTGCAGGGAGCGGTGCCGGACTCGTGCGTCTCGATGCGGTTATCGTTGCGGTAGTTGGGCGACCACTTGGTGTGGTCCCACTTGGTGGCATCGGGCAGCTCCTGGCGCGGATACTCGGGCACCTGTCCGCCCGCCTTTTTGCTGCAGAGCTTCTGGCCCAGCTTGGCGGCGCCGGCCGGACACACCTCAACGCAGCGACCGCAGGCCACGCACTTGTCCTTCTCGACCTTGGCGACATAGGCCGAGCGCGACAGGTTGGGCGTGTTGAACAGCTGCGAGGTGCGCAGGGCGTAGCACACGTTGACGTTGCAGTTGCAGATGGCGAAGATCTTGTTCTCTCCGTCGATATTGGTGATCTGGTGCACAAAGCCGTTGTCCTCGGCCTGGCGCAGGATGTCGTAAACCTCGTCGCGCGTCACGTAATGGCCGCGGTCGGTCTCAACCACATAGTCGGCCATATCGCCCACGGCAATGCACCAGTCGGCGGGGTCGTCGGCGCAGCCCTCGCCCATCACGCGACGGCTCGCGCGGCAGCTGCAGGTGCTGGCGGCATATTTGCCATCGTATTTGTCGAGCCAATGCTCGATATGCTCGATCGGCACCGACGTGCTCGCGGCATCGATAGCCTTCTCGACCGGAATGACATGCATGCCGATGCCGGCGCCACCGGGCGGCACCATCGGCGTGGCCTTGGACAGCGGTCCCTTGGACGCCTGCTCAAAGAACTTGGCATAGACCGGATGCTCCTCGAGCTGGCTCACGCGCATGTTGAGAAACTCAGCGGAACCCGGCACCAGCATGGGCAGCACCCACTGCTTGGCGCGCTCGGGGTTTTCCCAGTTGTACTCGAGCAGACCCGTGTAGCTCATGTCGTCGAGCATCTTCTCGATATCGGCTTCGGGCATGCCGGTGAGCTTGACCATCTCGGGCAGCGTATAGGGACGGCGCATCTTCATCTTGCAGAGCACTTCGGCCTGCTCGTCGGTTGCGGCCTCGGCAAACGACCAGTACTCGTAGCCCAGCAGCTCATCGCGATGCAGCAGACGGTTGGTGCAGTGCTCGCACAGCTTGACGATGGCCTCACGCGGATGCTCCGGCAGCGGCGGCACAAACTCCGCGCCGATATCGGGCTCGGTGTAGCTAATTCCCGGTCCGTTGAGAATCATGGTTGTCCCTTCTCTTGCCACAGCCCGACGAGGCCGCGGCGCCCCTCTTTTTTGCAGGCCGGGCATGCCCCATGCCGTTCACCCGCCATTATTGACATTGTGTCAAAAATAGTATTGACGAACCGTCAACAATATTCAAGACTGTTAGGCGAACGGTCAGGCAAAAGAGGATGAAAGGCGGCAAAAACATGGGCAACAACACAGCAGGTACCTCTGTAGTCAATGCCGTCCCCGCATCCGATAGCGCGGCAAAGCGCCTGACGGGCGACGAACGCCGTCGCGAGATCCTCGATGCCGTGCGCACCGTAAGCTCCGAGCTGGGCGTATCCCACCTATCGGTATCGGCCGTGACCAAGCGAGCCGGCTGCACGCGCTCGCTGTTCTACCACTACTTTGCCGATATGGACGCCGCCGTCACCGCTGTTATGGACGAGGCGATCGACGGCTTTATCTCCGAACTCGAGCAGTGGAACGCCGGCCGCACCGTCGGCGATATCGAGGGCGCGCTCGACACCGTCGCCCCGCTCTTTAAGCGTCTGGTCGCCAGCGGCCACGAACTGCCGAGTACGCTCACCTCGAGCAGCGGCGCGCTCTACGGCGGCTTTTTGCACAACGTGGTCCAGCGTGTGGCGCAGTATATCTGCGACACCACCGTGGTGGACTTTGTCGCCCATCATGAGCTACGCATCGACCATGTCTACGAGACGTTCTACACCCTCATCATGGGGTTGTTGATGTATATCCGCACGCACCCCGATGTGCCCGACGAGACGGTCAAGGAAATCATCGCCTCGACGCTCCACATCGAGGGCTATACCGCCAAGTATCCGGAGCGCAAGCCCCAGAACTGACGACATTTGGCCAAACTGTCCGCGATCAGAAGAGGGGCCGCGGGCGTGTGAAAGGAGAGCAGCATGCTGTTCGATGTTTGGGGTAGCGATACCCTTATCCACTGGGCCGGCTGGGCCATGGTCTTTATTGGCCTGATCGTGCTCAACGAGGTCGGCCGCCGCACCAAGCTCGGCGCGGCCATCATCTTTGGCGTGGCTCCGCTGGCCATGACCATCTACTGCGTCGCCATCGCCGTCGGCGTTTCGCAGGGTGCCGAGTGGGCGCTCACCAACCCCACCCATGTGTACCAGAACAGCTGGTTCCACTACGCCAAGGTGTACGCGGCGCTGGCCGGTTGCTGGGGCTTCATTGCCATTAAGTACCAGTGGGGCAAGATCGGCAAGGCGCATTGGTTCCGCGCGTGGCCGTTTGTGATCGTCGCCATCAACATCATGATCGCCGTCGTGTCTGACTTTGAGAGCGCCTATCACTTCTTTGTCCTGGGCGAGTCCACCTGGGTCACCTCCGAGGGCGCCACGCAGCTGGCCGGCTGGAACAACGTGTTCAACGGTATCGCGGGCATCATCAACATCTTCTGCATGACCGGTTGGTGGAGCGTCTACGCCTCCGAGGATCAGACCGATATGCTGTGGCCCGACATGACCTGGGTCTACATCATCGCCTACGATATCTGGAACTTCTGCTACACCTACAACTGCCTGCCCACCCACTCCTGGTTCTGCGGCTTTGCGCTGCTGCTGGCGCCCACCGTCGCCGCCTTTATCTGGAACAAGGGCGGCTGGATCCAGAACCGCGCCTTTACGCTTGCTATTTGGTGCATGTTCGCCCAGGTGTTCCCGTACTTCCAGGAGGAGTCCATCTTTGTGACCCACTCCACGCTCGACCCCGGCGCCGCCACCGCGGTCTCGATCGCCGCGCTGGTCGCCAACGTCGCCGCGATCATCTACATCGCCTACCGCGCCAAGAAGCTCGGCCGCAATCCCTACAAGCAGGATGTCTTTGAGGGCACCAGCGATTGGGAGAAGGCTACCGCTCGCCGCGCCAAGGTTGATTACGCACACGCCGAGTAACGCGCCTGGCGCAAACATCGCTTGAGTACGAAGCCGCGTAGCCGGCTCCGCGCAACTCAACGCATTGCAGAGCCCCCGGAATGTGATTCGTCCGCGTTCCGGGGGCTTTTTGCTGCCGCGAGGATGCGGCTAAACGATGCACTCGGGTTAAATCGGATCTTATATTTCGCATGCGCTTTATATAGCTCCATTTTTGGGTACAGTGTTGTCCCGATATTGAGCTTGGGGGATATATGAAAGATGAGACGATGGGCCAAGAGGATGCGGCCCAGGATGCAGAAGCGTGTGCCGAGGCCCTGGAGAGCCTTGACCGGATTGCACTGGCCGAGATTGCGTTTGACGATTCGAGCGTTGATGTGCGAGATGAGCCGGAAATCGAAGCGCAGCCCGATGATCAGGATGCAAAAGACGATGGCGCCGCGCCCACCGAAGACGAGGCGGGGCACGAGGAATCCGAATGCGAGGCCGACGACCAGCCCGAATCCGACACGGGCGAGAAAACCGTCTTGCTCGACAGCTTGCCGGCCGAGGATTCGCTGACCCGCGAGCTTCCTGGCCTGGGTTCCGCACCAGCCGTAGACGAGACCATCGCCATGGGCGATATTCCCCTGCCGTCCGTTCCCTCGGCACGCGAGGCCGAGGTTCGCCATCGCAAGATGTCGCCCAAGCGACGCAACCTGATGGTGGCAGGCGTTGTTGCCATCGCGCTCGTCGCCGGCGGCGCGGGCTATGCGGCTTGGAACGGATATCAGCAAGAGCAGGCCGCCGTGGTTGCCGCCAGTGCGCACACGATGATGTCGGTGCAAATTGGCGTACATGCCGCGGGGCTCGACTGCTCCACCGGCTCAAAGATCCCCGTGCAGGTGAGTGGCCAGGACTCCGACGGCTCCTCTGTGAGCGAAACGCTCTACGTTGACGAGCACGGTCGCGGCATTAAGCTGCTGCCCGGCGATTACACGCTCTCCATTGCTGGATCCCCCATCGCGGAAGACGGCACCATCTACACCGTCCCGACCACCAAGGCGCAGGTCACCATTAAGAGCGATGGGCAGGATCTGCGCGCTCAAGCCACCTTTAAGCTCAAGGTACCTTCGGCCGACACGGTGACTGACGACCAGATCGATGCCGCCGCCAAGTATGCCGAGGCAGGGGGCGCAAGCTCTGCCGCCGCGGCAAAGATACTCCAGCAGGCGGCAATTACGCGCCGCGATGCCGCCACCAACGCCGTAAGCGCAAGCGAGGCTCAGTCCGCCTGCGATGCCGACGCTCGGCACAAGGCGACGAACCTGTATCAGCTCGATATTCCGGTTGAGTGGTATGGCAAGGTCGCAACCTGGCAAAACGGCAGCACGCTGTGCATTTATCTGGACAGCGACACCAACACACCGCTCGTGACGCTTGTCGCAGTGCGCGACGGCGAGACCTTTACCCCCGATGACGGCGATACGGTTTTGGGCACGGTCAGCCTGGGCAACGGCTACACCGTCTACGCCAGCGGCCCTGTCTATCCGTACGTGATTCCGCAAACCATCAACGGGCGCACGCAGAACCCCGTGTCGACCTACCCCATGGACACGGCGATTGAGCTTGTCGAGCTCACGACCGGCAACCGCTATACCTATAGCCAGATCAAGAACGTACTGGTCGGCAAAGACGGCAAGGCCGACGCCGCAACCAAACTCGAGACCGACTACCTCGCCCAGATTCTCCTGCCGAGCATCAAGGCCCAGG
The DNA here is from genome assembly GCA_900541195.1 of uncultured Collinsella sp. Taxonomy (GTDB): domain Bacteria; phylum Actinomycetota; class Coriobacteriia; order Coriobacteriales; family Coriobacteriaceae; genus Collinsella. The sequence continues at coordinate 18,968 of UQIY01000039.1, forward strand.
ACTAGCCAGCCCGAAGACAGCCGCCCGACATCCACATCCCTAACGCAGTTGCGGTGAAATAGGGATTGTTTTTGCTGGTCAAACCGCAAAACAGTCCCTATTTCACCGCAACTTATTGGTGGCCTTTTGGGTGGCACTCAGCGCCACGGGTCGGCTTCGAACATCGGCTCGCGCTCGGGGCGGCGATCGCTGTAGGGATCGTAGCCGTCGTCGTCCTCGTTCTCGGCGCGGATGTAGGGGTCGCGCGGCTTGGGCGCCGGTTTAGGCGCAGGCTTGGGTGCGGCGGGCACTGCCTCAGCCGCCGGTGCGTTCGTCTTGTTCTCGTCTTTCATCTGCATAGCTCCTTGCATCGCATCCGCTCAACATCATCGATTGTCGCACGAAAAAGGGCGGCGGACCCAATTGGATCCGCCGCCCTTGGCGTTTAGAGACGACTGGCAGGTTTTAAGGCATCTCCCAAAAAACTACTCGGCGTCGGGGACCTCGTAGGTGGCCGCCGGCGTATTGTCGCACACGACGGTAAAGCCGCCGTCCTTGTCGACATCGACCGTCACCTGATCGCCCTCGCGCACCGTGCCGTCGATGATAGCGGCGGCGATGGCATCCACGACCTCGCGCTGAACCAGACGCTTGAGCGGACGGGCGCCAAACACGGGGTCCAGGCCGCCCACGGCGAGCATCTGCTTGGCCGCCGGGGTGATGGCAAGCGTCATGCGCTCCTTGGCCAGACGCGCGCGGACGTCGGCAAGCTGGATGTCGACAATCTTCTCAATCTGCGCCATGCCGAGCGGATGGAACACCACGATATCGTCGATACGGTTGAGGAACTCGGGGCGGAAGGTCTGAGCCATGGCCGCGTTGACCTGATGGCGCATCTCCTCCTCGTCCCTGCCGGAAAGCTCGGCGATAGCCTTGGAACCCACGTTAGACGTCATGATGATAATCGTGTTCTTGAAGGACACCTGGCGACCCTGGCCATCGGTCAGGCGGCCGTCGTCGAGCACCTGCAGCAGCACGTTGAAGACATCCGGATGGGCCTTCTCCATCTCGTCGAGCAAGATTACGGAGTACGGACGACGGCGCACGGCCTCGGTGAGCTGGCCGCCCTCGTCATAACCCACGTATCCCGGGGGCGCACCGATCAGACGCTGGACGCTGAACTTCTCCATGTACTCGGACATGTCGATACGCACGAGCGCGCGCTCGTCGTCGAACAGGCACTCGGCAAGCGCCTTGGCGAGCTCGGTCTTGCCCACGCCGGTGGGGCCCAGGAACAGGAAGGAGCCGATGGGCTTCCCGGGTCGGCGATGCCGGCGCGGCTTCTCAGGATGGCCTCGCTCACCAGACGCACCGCCTCGTCCTGGCCCACCACCCGCTGGTGGAGGATGTCCTCCAGGTGGAGCAGCTTTTCCCGCTCCCCCTCCATCAGCTTGGCCACGGGGATGCCCGTCCAGCGCTCGATGATGCGGGCGATCTCCTCCTCGGTGACCTTGTCCCGCAGCAGAGAGCGGGCCTTGCCCTCGTTGGCGATCCGCTCCTCCGCCTCCAGCTGCTTTTTCAGCTCGGGGATCCGGCCATACTGGAGCTCTGCGGCCCGGTTGAGGTCGTACTCCCGCTGGGCCTGCTCCAGCTGGGCGTTGGCCTCCTCCAGGTCGGAGCGCAGCTTCTGCACCTTCCCAATGGCGTTCTTCTCATTCTCCCACTGGGTCTTTTTGGCGTTGAACTCATCCCGCATCTCGGACAGTTCCTTCTGGATGTCCGCCAAATGCTCCTGGGACAGCTTATCCGTCTCCTTCTTCAGGGCGGCCTCCTCGATCTCATGCTGAATGATCCTGCGGCGGATCACATCCAGCTCGGTGGGCATGGAGTCGATCTCGGTGCGGATCATGGCGCAGGCCTCGTCGATGAGGTCGATGGCCTTGTCGGGGAGGAAGCGGTCGGTGATATAGCGGTTGGACAGGGTGGCGGCGGCGATGATGGCGCCGTCCTGGATCTTGACGCCGTGGTACACCTCGTACCGCTCCTTCAGGCCGCGGAGGATGGCGATGGTGTCCTCCACCGTGGGCTCGGAGACCATGACGGGCTGGAAGCGCCGCTCCAGGGCGGCGTCCTTCTCGATATACTGGCGGTACTCGTTGAGGGTGGTGGCGCCGATGCAGTGCAGCTCGCCCCGGGCCAGCAGGGGCTTGAGCAGGTTGCCCGCGTCCATGGCGCCCTCGGTCTTGCCCGCGCCCACGATGGTGTGC
>UQIY01000040.1 GCA_900541195.1 uncultured Collinsella sp.
TCTACACCCTAGAGTTCGTCGGCAGCGTCAGATGTGTATAAGAGACAGGGCTAAGACCGAGCATGCCAATGCGCTCGCGGCGCTGGCCGACGCTCAGACCAAGCTCTCGGCCGCTAAGGACGAGAAGGTTGCCGCCGACCAAGCGCTCGACCAGGCGAAGGCTCAAAAGCAGCAGGCCGACCAGGCTGTGGCTCAGGCACAGGCCAAGCTCGACGCTGCCCAGGCTACGGCGAACGCCTCGGCGGAAAACTACCGCCAGGGCGCCATCGCGTTCTTTAAGAGCGTGGGTGCCGACGATGCGGCGGATTTGATCCTCAACTGCAAATATGCCAGCCTTACCAAGGTGGGCGAGGAGGTTGACGCGACGAGTCTGGCCAACATGAAGCAAGCAATTGTGTGGCTCAAGGCGTGCAACGAGTACCGCAAGAGCGTCGGCTTGAGCGAGCTCAAGGTGACGTACAACATGATGGCGACCGCCATTGCCGATGCGAACTACTCCGACACCAAGGTTGCCCATGCTCAGCAGTTCAACGTGGGCGAAAACGTGGCGTGGAACTACGGAAGCGATCCGTTCATCCAGTGGGTCGATCAGGAAAAGGCCGTCTTTGACCGCGCTGCGGCTACGCTGGGAGCGACGGGCCTTACGGGGAATGCTGCTTTCGATTTTTATCGTCAGCATGGTGACGAAGTGGACCGCTACGTTGCTGCGCATGGCGGGAGCGTGCATACAGTCGGTCACTACATGAATGTGATCGATCCCGATTACACCGTGACGGGCATGGGGGTTTGCACGCGCGGGACGATGAACCGTTGGCTTACGCAGGCGCAGACGTTCTCTATGTCTGGAGGATGGTACACGAATGCCGCCAATCCGATGACGGTTGCCGAATACGAGGCTGCGCTTAATGCGTGGTGTGACTCGTTGGCAAATCCTGGGCAGGGCGTGGACGCGGCTCGTCAGGAGCTTTCTGCCGCTCAGGGCGCGGCTGCGCAGGCTGGCGGCAAGGTGAGCGCCGCGTCGCAGGCCGCCGCTGCAAGGCAGGCTCAAGTCGATGCTGCTGCCGCCGATGTTGACGTTGCTACCGCTGGGGTCTCGGATACCCAGGCTGCCGTGGGGGAGAAGCAGGCCGCGGCTGAGGCCGCTGCGCGTGCCGTGGCTGATGCCCGCGCCGACGTGGATGCTGCCGGCGCTGCGGTTGCCGCGGCGCAGAGTGTCGTGACTGCCAAGTCTGATGAACTCGATGTCGCCAAGGGCAAGGCTGCCGCTGCCCGGCGTGCGCTGGATGCCGCTCGCGCCGGCGTTGGCGACAAGGAGAGCGCGCTTGCTACCGCCCAGGATGAGCTGGCTGCGTACTCTGCCGACGTTGCCGCTGCACAGCGTGCACTTGATGCGGCTTCGGCGGCGCTCGAGGGGGCGCGTGCCGTTCAGGCTGACGCGCAGGCTGCAGTGAATGCCGCGCAGGGTGCGGCAGGCCAGGCAGATGCCGACGTCGCTGCTGCCCAGGCCGAGCTTGTTGCCGCCCAGGCTGCTGCGAGCGGTGCCGGCACGGCTGTGACCGCAGCTCAGGCCGCATCCGTCGCGGCTGCTGCTCGTGCGGCTCAGCTACATGATGCCGCCGCGGCGCTTGCTCAGGCGACGGAGGACAAGGCCGCTGCCGATGCTGCTGTTGAGGCCGCGGCTTCGGCGAAGACTGATGCCGAGTCTGGCGTGACTGCGGCGGATGACGCCGTAACGGATGCGACCGCTGATCGCGATGCTTCTGCCGCCGCGGTTGCCCGCTTGCGCAGGATTAACCTTGCCGACGCCATCGCTAGCGGCCGTGCCAACGATGCGGATGAGGTGCTCAACGCTAAGATCGCCGCAGCGCATGATGCCGCCGAGCGTGCCGCAGCTGCCAAGATTGAGCTCGACGCTGCCGTTGCTGCGACGGATGCTGTGGCACCTGCCTACTTGGAGGCGCTTGCCAACTATACCGCCGCCAAGGCCGAGCTCGACCAGACTATTGTCGAGCTCAACGCCGAGATCGCTCGCCAAGAGGCCGCCGAGCGCGGGAATGGCGAGCAGACTCAGCCTGCGACGCGGGTGACGTGCCAGGCCAAGCACATGACCTCGGCGTCAGGGGTCACCACGCCGCAGACGACGATGCCCGCCACGGGCGATGCGTCCGACCTGCTGGGCGAGACCTTCGTAATCGGCGGCACGGTCCTGGTTGCCGCCGGCGTATTCCTCTCCGACAAGCGCCGCCAACTGATCCGTTAGGGACGGAGGAAAACGGATCATTTTCGGCGCGCGCCGCAAGGGCATGGGTCCTGCGGCGCGCGCCGCTTTTATCTTCAAGATTAATTAAGGAGGGACATATGCAAATTAGAGGAGAGGCCGCGATTGCCTGTGGGTTCATGGCGGGCTTGGCAACGGGGCTGCTGTTCGATGGATGTTTCGACAGCTACATCAATCGATTCTGCGATTCTGATTTTCCGAGAGGCTGGCCTCGGAAAACGGCACCGGCTCGTCAAAAGGCGGATGCGCCCATCAAGTCCCGCAGCGTGGCTGCTTCAAAAACCAAGGTGATCGTCACCAAGAACGGCAAGATTTATCACCGTTCTGGGGGATGCAAAAACCTTCCTCAAAATGCCATTAGAACAAGCGTGCCACTGGCGACCGCGCTCAAACGAGGAAAGACCCCCTGTTCAGTATGTTGCCCGCCAGTGGCTTAGACGATTCTTCGGGGGTGTTCTGCAAGGATATGGGTCCCTGCGGATACATGGGTTTAAAAACGTGTCCGCACGACATGTGACACTTGCTCTGCCGCCCTGCTCTGCCGCGGCGGCATGAAGCTGAACAACGACCCTCTAAGGAGCTCGATATTGATGAGTGACAACACCAAGCATCTCGCAAAGAAGTGCGTCAAGGACGCGGGGCCGTGCCTCGCGTTGTGCCTTGCCGGCGCAGCGGTCGCGCTGCTGGCTGTTCTGGGGCCGTTCGACGTGCTCCGAAGTGCCAGCTCTCTGCACGTTTGCATGGCCCTTGCCGGCGCCATGATAACCGGTGGCGTGCTCGATCTGATTTTTTGGGTGCTTGACCCGTTTGGATGGAAGAATGAAGGGTGAGCCCTAAAGGATGGATACCCCGCAGCAACAGGAGGTCCCCGTGATCTGGTTTACCAGCGATACTCACTTTGGGCATGAGAACATGCTACGGCTTAGCGATAGGCCTTGGTCGACTGTTGCGCAGATGAACGACGCCATGGTCGCCAACATTAACAGCAAAGTTGCTGCGGATGACGAGCTCTACATCTTGGGCGACTTTAGCTTTAAGATGACGGTCCAAGATGCCTACGAGCTGCGCAAAAGCATTGCCTGCAAACGCGTCCACCTGCTGCCCGGCAACCATGACAAGGACTGGACGCAGCCTGCGGTAGCGGATGCTTTTATCGTCGAGCCGCCCATTTGCGTGCTCAAGATCAACCGCCAAAAAATCGTGTTGAGTCACTATCCCATGGTCGACTGGCAGGGCATGTCGCACGGCAGTTGGCATCTGCACGGGCATATCCACAGCTGCGGCGGCGAGTACAACAAGTTCAACCTCAGGCAGGGGCTGCTGCGCTATGACGTGGGTGTGGACGCTAACAGCTACGCCCCCGTGAGCCTGGAGGAGCTCAGGTCGTGGTTTGCGCAGGTAGACGAGCCGATGCGGTGCGTTAAATGGCCGTGGTGGGTCAACGCCACGGGTGACGAGCAGATCGAGCACGATCTCGAAGCCTATAAGAGGGAAGTGGTGATCCGATGACGGTCTATGTGACAGGCGATATTCACGGCGGCCTCGACATGCAAAAGCTGCGCGATTGGGAGCTTGGGGATAGTCTGACGAGCGACGACTATCTGATTGTTGCGGGCGACTTTGGCTTTCCGTGGGATTTCTCTGCCGAGGAGTGCGCCGACATCGCTTGGCTGGAGTCGCGCCCCTATACCGTGCTGCTCGTCGACGGCAACCACGAGCGTTTCGATCACTGGGCGGAGCGACCCATGGAGCTGTGGCACGGTGGGCTGACGCAGCGCCTGTCGGATACCTCTCCCATACGGCGCCTGACGCGTGGCGAGTTTTTTGAGCTTGACGGCTCAACGATCTTTACCATGGGCGGCGCCACGAGCGTTGACAAAGAGTACCGCATTCCCTATTCCAGCTGGTGGCCGCAGGAGCTGCCGGACGAGCGCAACTTTGAGGAGGCGCGGGCAAAGCTCGACAGCGTGGGCTGGAAGGTCGACTACGTAATCACCCACACCTGCTCTACGCGCATGCTTTCGCCCACGCTCTATCCGGCACCCGGCTGGAATTGCCCCGCCATTGATCGGCTTACGGCATTTTTCGATGAACTGGAAGATCGCTTGGACTTCAAGCGCTGGTACTACGGCCATTTTCATCGCGACGCCAACCCGGCCGAGCGCCACACCGTGCTCTACGACTGCATCGTTCGCCTGGGCGACGAACTCCAGCCCTGGGATGTTGCGTAGGGGCGAGGCGTTTGGCTACTCGGCAGTTACAGTGATGTTCTCGCGATGCGCACGGATGACGTCCCAGCTAAAGTATTCGACCAGCTGCTTGGCAGAGCGCGGTGTGGTGTCCGGTGCGATGCCCGTTTGCCCGGCGAGCCAGCCCAGCAATGCCTCGGGTGTGCCAAAGCGGGCGCGGAGCTCGCCCAGGTCCAGATCGCGATCGCGCTTGGAAAGGCGGCGGCCGTCCGGCGACATGAGCAGCGGAATATGCGCGTAGTGCGGCGTGGGAAGTCCCAGCAGATGCTGCAGGTAGATTTGGCGCGGCGTGGAGCCCAGCAGGTCGCATCCGCGCACGACCTCGGTAACACCCATGGCGGCGTCGTCGACCACCACGGCCAGCTGGTAGGCAAACACGCCGTCGCTGCGGCGCACCAAAAAATCGCCGCACTCGGTGGCGAGTGCCTCGCATTGGGCCCCGTACGTGCGGTCCACGAATTCGATCACGTCGCCTGCGAGGTCGTCGATGTCGGGCACGCGTAGGCGCGTGGCCGGGGCGCGCAGGGCACTGCGGCGGGCGACCTCTTCGGCCGAAAGGCCTCGGCAGGCGCCGCGGTAGATGGGCGTGCCGTCGCTGGCGTGCGGCGCGCTGGCGGCGTGGAGCTCGGCGCGCGTGCAAAAGCAGGGATAGGTGAGGCCGGCGTCTTGCAGCTGGTGCAAGGCGCTCTCGTACAGGTCGAGGCGATCGTGCTGGTAGTAGGGGCCTTCGTCCCACTGAAGCCCTAGCCAGGCCAGATCGTCAATCAGCTGAGCGGCAAGCTCGGGGCGCTTGCAGCGATCGTCCAGGTCCTCGATGCGCAGCACGATGTTGCCGCCCTGGCTGCGGGCCGAAAGCCACGAGCACAGGCAACTGAACACGTTGCCCAGGTGCATGCGGCCCGAGGGCGACGGGGCAAAACGGCCCACGACAGGTGCGGGAACGGAGGCGGGTTGCGACGTTGGTGCATCCGCGGCGGGCGTTACTATGTTGCGTGTTTTGATATCCATGCGGACGAGTATAGCGCGGGGCACGGTAGGGAAGGCGTTTCCGTGGCTCGCAAGTTGGCGGCGCTGCGCATTGCGCACGGTGGGTCTGCGGCCCAACGTCTCGATCGCCGTACGCCGACTCGGCCTCACAAACGACAGAAACCCCGGCAGCTCTTCGCAACTGCCGGGGTTTCCGCGGAAAAGGGGGACATGATCCTCGAGCGAACGGCAAAGGGGCAAACCGTTTTCGCTCAACTGCTTTATGCCCCTCGACTGGCGGCTCAATCAGCGCATGCCGCGCCCACACAAAGCCGCTACACCTGTGACGGAGCTGTGAAGTGGTATCTATTGCTGGCGCGGGACTCAGCCCAAGAGTGTCTCAAACGACAAATTTGTTGCTGTCTGTCGATTCAACCCAATGATCCGTTTTCCTCCGTCCCCAATGGATCATTTTCCAAGTGCCGGGGTGCGGGCGTGACTTTCATCCCGTTTGGCGCTCCGGTCGCCTAGATATTCGTCATGCGTACCCGCAAACGTGGGACAATGGCGCTGTTGGTTTTACAGACAAAGGATGTGCCTATGAACACCCTCGCCGCCAAAGTCAGCCGGCAGCGCCGCCCGTTTGCGCGATTTGTTTCCATTTGCGCGCTCGTCGCGTGCGCACTGCTGCTGTTGCCCGCCGTTGCACGTGCCGACGGCTACTCCATGACCCAAACCTATATCGGCGCCACGGTTGAGGCCGACGGCTCGCTGACCGTTGTCGAGGGACGCCAGTTCGATTTCGATGACGACATCAACGGCGTGTTTTGGGAGATCAATGCGGACACCAACCAGCAGGGCGGCGCGGCGGGTGTCGACGTGCTGAGCGTCGAGGAAGAGGACACCGCGTTTAACAAAGTCGATAGCGCGAACAAGGGCGACTCTGGCGTCTATACGGTTGAGCAGTCCGACGGCGGCGTAAAGATCAAGGTGTTCAGCCCCCACGAGAGCGGCGACAGCGCGATCTATTACGTGAGCTACACCATGACCGGTGCGGTTATGAACTGGGCCGATACCGCCGAGCTCTACTGGAAGTTCGTTGGCGACGGCTGGTCAGCGGATTCCGACGATGTCGAGATGGAAGTGCGCTTCGCAAATGCCGCTGCCGGGACGGCGGCCGTCAAGGGCGATAACTTCCGCGCATGGGGCCACGGCCCGCTGACGGGCGACGTATCGCTCGATGCGGACGAACCCATGGTCACCTATACCATTCCCTGCGTGCATCAGGGCGAATTCGCCGAGGCGCGCATCGCCTTCCCCAGGGACTGGGTGCCGCAGCTTGCCGCCTCGGGCGAAGAGCGCATGTCAACGATCCTGAGCGAAGAGAAGGAATGGGCCGACGAAGCTAACGCCCGCCGCGCTCACGCTCGCATGATTGCCAATGCACTTGCCGTGCTAAGTGTTGTCGCGGCGGTAGCCTTTACCGGCACAATCGTTGTGCTCAAGCTGCGCCGTCGCAAGCCCAAGCCGCTTTTCCAGGACGAATATTTCCGCGATGTGCCCTCGGCCGACCATCCCGCCGTGCTTTCGGCCCTCATGAGCTGGAACGAGGTGCCCGATCAGGCATATATCGCCACGCTCATGAAGCTCACTGACGACCGTGTGATCAAGCTGGAGCAGGCGACCGTGACCAAGGCCAAGAAGGGTCTGTTGGGGCGCGAAAAAGAAGAGCAGACGTATCGCGTGACGGTGAGTGATGCGGGCTGGAAGTCGGCCAAGGGCATTGACCGCATGGTGCTCAAGGTCTTCTTTGCCGGTGCTAAGCCCGACGAGAACGGTGACCGTTCGCGCACGTTCGACGAGCTGCAGCACTACGTCAAGCAGCACGCTACACCCGTGGGCGACAAGCTCGAGGACTATCAGAACACCGTTAAGGGCAAGCTGGCCGATAGCGAGTACGTTGCCTCGGACGGCATTGTCGCAATGGTGTTTTGCCTGGTTCTTGGTATTCTGATCGCCTGTGTTCCCGCGGGATCCATCTTCTTTACCGACGGCGCGCAGGCGAACATTGTCGCCGCGGTTATCTCGGTGCCGATTGTGCTGGTGGGTATTGGCGTGGGGCTTACGTTCCGCCGCTTTACGCCGGAGGGTGCCGAGGTGGCGGCCCGCTGCAAGGCGCTCAAGCATTGGCTCGAGGACTTCACGCGCCTAAAGGAAGCCGTTCCCGGCGATCTGGTCCTGTGGAATAAACTTCTGGTGATGGGTGTGGCGCTGGGCGTTTCGAAGGAAGTCCTGCGTCAGCTTGCCGAGGCTGTTCCTCCCGAGGTGCGCGAGGCCGACGGTTTCTACGACAATTACCCCTGCTACTGGTGGTACTACCATCATTACGGTACCGAGTCGCCGCTCGATTCGTTTAACGATGTGTATCACGAGAGCATCCGTGAGCTGGCTTCGAGTTCCGATAGCTCGAGCGGCGGCGGTGGTGGCGGCTTCTCGGGCGGCGGAGGCGGCGGCGTCGGCGGAGGCGGCGGCGGAACGTTCTAACGGTCGTAAGCTATGGGATGGGCTTTTCTCGACAGCCGTCGGGGGAAGCCCATTCCCTTTTTTATGCGCTACCTACGAAGACTGTCCCCAACGACTAGTCACCGGGGACGTTCCTAAATGACTAGGTATGGCTGCTGGGCCTAGGCTGTTAGGTCGAGTTCGTAGAGGAAGCTTTCGCGCGGCATGTCGTGGCGGCGCTCTTCGCGGTTGGCGCGGTGCGTGGCCGTGCGCTTAAAGCCGTGCAACTCGTAGAACTTCCAAGAGCAGTCGGAGTCGGTGTACAGGTGCGCCCTCGTCGCCCCGCGCGAGGACAGGTACGAGACCGCGGCATCGAGCAAAACCGAGCCAACGCCCAGTCCGTGGACATCGCGATCAACGGCAAGCAGCGTAACCTCGTTGTCGTGCGGCAACGGGCTGCTTTCGAGCAGGCGGTTGTTGGTTCGGATGGTTGCGCGCACAAACGAGAGATACTCGGCGCAGGCATCGGGCTCCAGCTCGCGCATCTGCGATAGCAGCGCGCGTTCGGCATCCATCCAATGTTCCTTGACGGTGGCGCCGGAGCTCTGTCCTGCACGTGCGAGCGAAATGCCACGCGCCTGACCGTCGATTACGGCAACCTGCGAAAACGTCGATGACGAAAGGCAATAGGCGAGGTCGCACGCGGCCTCAAGGCGGTTGTACTCATCGTTATCCGAATTGTTATGCCAAAGCTGCTGCAGAATCAGCGCGATGGCGTCGAAGTCTTCGGTATCAAACGGTCGGTAGAGAACCCGCGAGACCATGGTGCCTCTTTCTTTTGCGGATGCATATCGAGCACAGTTCTACCACGCTATTGGCATCTAATTATGGTGCCCCTGTGTTCCATGAACTCACCGTGCCCGGTGCCGTGCCCATCCCCTCCGCTCGCAAACTTTTTCTGCATATGCGCCCGTTGCGGGGTGCATCGATGCGCTCGATGCGCTACATTGAATCAGTATTTTCAATGCCGCTGCGCGAGCGCTGCAGATCGACGTATCACCGACTCACAGAGCACGGCGGCGTACCAGACAGGAGGACTGCATGGGATCTGATGTGAAGATCGCACGCGCGTTGATCTCGGTTACCGATAAGACGGGCATCGTCGATTTCGCACGGACGCTGGTCGATGACTTTGGCGTCGAGATCATCTCTACGGGCGGCACAGCTCGTGCCATCGAGGACGCGGGCGTCCCCGTAACCCCCATCGAGGAGTTCACGGGCTATCCCGAGATGATGGACGGCCGCGTTAAGACCCTGCACCCCAAGGTTCACGGCGCGCTGCTGGCCCGCCGCGATTCCGAGCAACACATGCAGGAGGCCGCTCAGCACGGCATCAAGCTGATCGATCTGGTCGTCGTCAACCTGTACGAGTTCGAGAAGACCGTCGCCAACCCCGAGGTCACCTTCGCGGATGCCATCGAGCACATCGACATCGGTGGCCCCTCCATGCTGCGCTCTGCCGCCAAGAACGCCACGAGCGTTACCGTCATCTCCGACCCGGCCGACTATGATGCCGTCCTGGCCGAGATGCACGAGACCGGTGGCTGCACCACGCTTTCTACCCGTCGTCGCCTGCAGGTAAAGGTCTACCAGACCACCGCCGCCTACGACACGGCCATCTCCCGTTGGCTTGCCGCCCAGGCAAGCGACGTGGCGGACACTTCTGCCAAGCTCGAGATCTCGCTGGAGAAGGTCGACGACCTGCGCTATGGCGAGAACCCGCAACAGAAGGCTACGGTCTATCGCTTTGCCGAGGGCTGCGAGAACACTGCGAGCTCGCAGTTCCCGCTCGTGGGCTCCGAGCAGATCCAGGGCAAGCCGCTCAGCTACAACAACTATCTGGATGCCGACGCCGCTTGGAACCTGGTCCGCGAGTTCGACGAGCCTGCCTGCGTGATCCTCAAGCATCAGAACCCCTGCGGCTCCGCCGTGGCCGAGGACATCACGGCCGCCTACGACCGCGCCTTCGTCTGCGATCCCAAGAGCGCCTTTGGTGGCATCATCGCCTGCAACCGCGAGGTTCCCTATGAGCTGGTTGAGCACTTTGCCGATCAGAACAAGCAGTTCGTCGAGGTTATCATCGCCCCGAGCTACACCGCCAAGGCGCTCGAGCGCATGGCTAAGCGCCCCAACCTGCGCGTGTTGGCTACCGGCGGCGTGGACCACGGCGCCCAGGTGGAGCTGCGCTCCGTCGACGGCGGCATGCTGGTGCAGGAGGTCGACCATGTGACCGAGGATCCCGCGACCTTTACGTTCCCCACCGACCGCAAGCCCACCGACGCCGAGATGGCTGAGCTCGAGTTTGCCTGGAAGGTCTGCAAGGGCGTCAAGTCCAACGCCATCCTGGTCTCCAAGGATAAGGCCGGCATTGGCATGGGCCCGGGTCAGCCTAACCGCGTTGACTCCGCACTGCTTGCCTGCGAGCGTGCCGAGGACTTCTGCGAGCGCGAGGGCGTGGAGAAGGGCGGCTTTGCCTGCGCAAGCGATGCGTTCTTCCCGTTCCGCGACAACGTCGACGTGCTTGCCGCGCACGGCGTGACCTGCATCATCCAGCCCGGCGGCTCCAAGCGCGACGACGAGAGCATCCAGGCCTGCAATGAGCACAATATTGCTATGGTGTTTACGGGCGCTCGCCACTTCCGCCACTAATATCGTTACGCGGTTTTACCAAACCGCGTAACTGCTCGACGCTGCGCCGGCCCCAAGCACCTCATCTCGCCGCTCAAACCGTCGCTCGCGTACAGAAGTACGCGTCGCTCCTCTTTCGCGGCGACCTGAGGCACTTGGTGCCGGCTCGCTGGCTTGTGCTCCACCAGCGGTATTGGCTCGCCCCGAACTAAAGCTATCTATTGCCGTCCGTGCCGGTTGGTGCGGGCGGCTTTTTTGGGTATAACGGTGCGGTGTATGTTTTTGAGAAAGGTTGGATATGGCCGTTGTGGATGATGCCGAGCTGTTTGGCAATGCCGAGGATCAGCATGCGTACGAGGACTTTTGCGCCAATCAGGAGGCGGTCGAGAAGTTTACGCTCGACAAGCCCGCGCTTGTCTGCCGTTGGCGCATGTCCAACAAAAAGGTACCCATGCTCAACCGTCACATCCGCGCGCTGTCTGAGCGCCTGGTGCAGGGCGAGCCACTTACCCATAACATGCTCAGCTGGGCCAAGCAGCACGTTGAGTGGTCGCTTGCCGAGGGCGATTACACCGCACGCGACGGCGTGCTCATGCTGGTGATCGACGTCAACGGCAACGCCGCCATGACGGTGGGGGAGTACGAGCCGCTCGCCGATACGTCGGCCAAGGCGCTGCGTGCCCGCTCCGCTGAGGCTCGCTCCGAGGCCGACGAAACCGGCGTGGCGCCCGAGCTGCTCGCCGCCGTCAACAATGGCGAGCTTGCCTTTGTGGCGCCGGCGGACGAGTTCCTGTGCGGCACGGCGACGCTCATTGAGCAGCTGGCCCAGACCAAGGGCATCCCGGTCACGCGCGTAGACATTCCCGCGCAGCTTAAGGGCGCGCTGTTCCTGGTGAGCGACGAGCACGGCGTGGTCCCCGCAACTGAGACGGACGCCGCCGAGGCCGACGCCGCCACGGTCGCCTTCTTTGCCGACGGCTACGAAAAGCTCCGTGCCCGCCGCTAAATGATGTTTCTGGGACGGGGATTAAAGAATCATTTTGGTCCCCGCCACCGCTGCGAGTGCGAGGCGGACAAAACGCCCCCGCTCGCGAACAGTTCTGTCACCTGGCACCGCGCGAGGCGTGTACCTGCGACGCCGTGGGCATAATGGTATGTAAGGTGCAAGTTACGCGAAATGGGAGGACACATGGCGCTGATTTATGTCGTTGAGGACGACGAGCCCATTCGTCGTGAGCTTGTCGACATCCTTGCCCGCGCCGGGTTTGAAGTCGAGGCCTGCGAATCGTTCGAGCATGTCTCGCGCGATATTCTCGCCGTCGCGCCCGACCTGGTGCTGCTCGACCTCACGCTTCCCGTCAAGGACGGCCAGCATATCTGCCATGAGGTCCGTCGCGAATCTGAGGTTCCCATCATCGTCCTCACATCGCGCACGACCGAGATTGACGAGGTCATGGCCATGACGCTCGGCGCGGACGACTTTGTTCCCAAGCCCTATAGCGCGCGCGTGCTCGTGGCGCGCATCAACGCACTGCTGCGCCGCACCACGGCGGCAGGCGAGCGCAGCACACTTGTCCACAAGGGGCTGGAGCTCGACCTCGCCCGCTCCATGGTCACCAACACGCAAACGGGCACCAGCACCGAGCTCACCAAAAACGAGCTGCGTATCCTCTCGCTGCTTCTGAGCCGCGCGGGCAAGATCGTTTCGCGCTCGGCCATCATGCAGGACCTGTGGGACTCCGACGCCTTCGTGGACGACAATACGCTCACCGTCAACATCAACCGCCTGCGCACCACGCTCGAAAAAATCGGCATCAAGGGGTATTTGACCACGCATCGCGGCCAAGGCTATTCGGTCTAGGGGCCGGCTATGTCGTTTGGCAAGTTCTTTAAAGATGCGCTGCTTCCCGTCGCCGTGTGGACGTGCGGTGTGCTGCTGAGCTGCTTTGTGCTGACGGTCGCCGGCGCACCCGTTTCTATCGTGGTCGTGGCGGTCGGCGTGTCCTTTATCCTTGGTATGCTCGGCATCGTGATCGAGTACGCGCGCCGTCGTCGTTTTCTGCGCCAGCTGGAGCGTGCGGCAGAGGAGCTCGAGAGTCCCGCATGGGTGCAGGAGATGGTGCAATGTCCGACCTATGCCGAGGGCGAGCTCGAGTACGAGGTCTTGCGCCGGGTGGGCAAAGCTGCCTGCGACGAGGTTGCCGAAGGCCGGCGTCAGACCGATGACTATCGCGACTATATCGAAAGCTGGGTTCACGAGGCCAAGCTGCCCCTGGCGGCGGCCCATCTAATTTTGGAAAACCTGGACGGCAGCGAAGACGATCTGTCGCGTGTGGATGACCTGGGCCGTGAGCTGGCTCGTGTGGAGCGCTATATCGACCAGGCACTGTACTACGCGCGCTCGGAAGTCGTGGAGCGGGACTACCTGATTCGCCGCTGGAATCTCAAGACCTTGGTGACGGGCGCGATTAAGGCCAACGCGCGCGAGCTCATCGCGGCGCACGTGGCCCCAGTGTGCGAGAACCTCGACTTCGAGGTCTTTACCGACGAGAAGTGGCTTGAGTTTATTCTGGGCCAGCTCATCCAGAACAGCATTAAATACGCGCGCGAGGACGGCGCGAAGATCGTGTTTTCGGGCGCGTTGCTGGACGAGGGCCTGGCAAGTGAGCGCATTGAGCTCACTGTTGCCGATAACGGCTGCGGCGTGAGCGCGGCCGACCTGCCGCGCGTGTTCGAGAAGGGCTTTACCGGCGACAACGGCCGCACCACCAAGCGCGCAACGGGCATCGGCCTCTACCTGGTGGCGCGCCTGTGCTCCAAGATGGGTATCGATGTCACCGCGGCATCCGAGCCCGGCGAAGGCTTCGTCGTCACGTTTGCCTTCTCGACCAACAAATTCCAATACTTTGAGTAGTCGTCGCGGTGTAACGTCCCGGAGCGTCATTCACGTTAAGACAATTATCCCAAACGGGATAATTCCATCATGATGTGCTATGATTATCCCGTTTGGGATAATCATAGGGGATTAGCATGCAAGACTGGAATGAGCGAACGATTTTTGACCCAGCTGAACTCGGTGCATATTTGCGTGAGCGCCGGAAGAAGCTCGGTTATACCCAACGCGATGTGGCTGATTTCAACCAGTGCAGTTTGCGCTTTGTGAGCGAGCTTGAGCGTGGAAAGGCGGGTGCCAATCTTCGCCAAACCCTTCAAATCGCTAACAGCTTGGGGGTCGATTTGATCCTGAGGGAGAGGGGCGACGGCTCATGGCATTAAAGGTTTATCGTGAGTATCGGGGAACGTTTGAGCTGGTCGGAGAATTTGAGAGGGCCGACCCCGTAAACGAGACGTTTGCATATGATGAGGGATATCTTGAACGCGACGATGCTGCCGCACTCTCAGCTTCTCTTCCCTTGCGACATGAGCCATATGCCAGCAATGAGTTTTCGGCCTTCTTTTCGGGCATGCTTCCCGAGGGCCCGGTTCGGCATGAGCTGTCGATGCGTTTTCAAATCCCCCAGTCAGACTATTTATCGATGCTCGAGCGTTTGGGCGATGAGTGCGTTGGTGCCTTGAGGTTTCTCGGCGATGAGAAATCGAGCTACGATCCGGGCTATCGTCCTCTGCAAGACGAGGATTTTGAGGCACTTTCTAAGGCGGAAGTGTTTGAGATTGCAAATGATATGCAGGATTCGAGGCTGTCGTTGGCGGGCGCTCAGTCTAAAACCGGTTGGTTTTTACCGCGCGGTAAAGATGCAAAAAAGGCCGGGTCGGGGGATTGGATGCTGCCGCTCGGCTCTGCCCCCTCGACTCACATAGTCAAGATTGCTTCAACTAAACATCCGGATTTGCCGTTCAACGAATTAATTTGCATGACGGCAGCGTCTGCTGCTGGGCTTGAAATTGCCCGTTCAGAAGCTTCGGATACGATTCCTGGTGCGTTCTTTTCCGAGCGTTATGACAGAATCTGGAGCAATGAGCCGCCGTCGATGAGCGGATTCGATGTGCCTCTGAGGCTGCATCAGGAGGATTTTTGCCAAGCGGTTGGCTGGCCTTCGTATATGAAATACGAGACACGTCCCGATAGCTGCTATATGGCTCTTTGCGGCCGATTGATAAGAGAGCAATCGTCTAACGTAATTGCTGATACTCAAATGTTCGCTCGTCAGGTAATGGTCGATTATGCGTTGGGGAATTGCGACTCGCATCTCAAGAACCATTCGTTTCTTTATAGTCCGAGTTGGCGGGAAAAGAGGTTGGCCCCTGCATACGATATTGTTTGCACGACGATAATGGGATACGACCATAATCTTGGGATTGATATTGGGGATCACCGGGTGATCGATGGGGTGACTCCTGAAGATTTCGAATTCATGTCTCAAGATTTGCATCTGCCACTCAAGATGATCAAGAACATCGCGGCGGAAGTGGCTGAAGAGGTGTCTGCCCAGCTTGCAGAACTTGCCTCTGCAACCGGAGATTTGGGTCGGGTCGCTCTGAAAATTCAGACGGATTCCGTTGAGAGAATGAGGGTTCTGGAGCAATTCTCAGCCTAAAGCAAAGCGGGGCCACCGTAATGGTGGTCCCGCTCTTGGAAGACTTGGGCACGTGGGCTTGCGCTCCGCGATGCGTTAGGCGTACGTTTGCTACTTCACGACCAAGATGTCGCAGTCGGTGTTGCGCAGCAGGAACGTCGAAATCGAGCCCAGCAGCGCATACTTGATCGAGGAAAGGCCGCGGGCGCCGCAGAGCACCAGGTCGGGCTTGACCACGTCGAGCATCTCGTCCTTGAGCGTCTCGCGAATGCGGCCGGCGCGAATCATGACCTCGACCTCGGGAATGTCGGGATTGGCCTTGGCCTCTTCGAGCTGCTTGGCGATGGAGTTCTTAAATGCCTCCTCTAGGCCGTTGACCAGATCGACCGGATAGGAACCGGCGCTCTCGAGCGCCGTGGAATCGATAACATGGCCGATGATTAGCTTGGCGCCGTTGTTCGCGGCGACCTTGATGGCGCGTGCGAGCACAAAATCCTGCTGCTCAGTACCATCGAGTGAAACAAATACCTTGGTGTAGCCCTCGTTCATGGTTTCCTCCTTGGTCTATCGCACGGGCGCGGGGCTCGTGCATCGGGCGGGCGCGGGCGCGTTGGCCGCCGGACACTTTATCTTGTTGCAGTTATACCCAAGGATTTCGGTTTGACCGCTCGCAATTCTGTGAACGGACGAGTTTTTTGGTAAGGGTAGGCGCAGACGCGCCCGAACGGTTGATAATGGGACATCGCCCGCACCGTCCGCAGAACAATATCGGCGGGTGTCTAACGAGGGGGGTCCCTTTGGATATCATCGAGCTTCTAAAATCTGCCTTCATGGGCCTGGTCGAGGGCATCACCGAATGGCTGCCTGTTTCGTCGACCGGTCACATGATCTTGGTGGACGAGTTCGTCAAGATGAACGTGAGCGAGACGTTCTGGAATATGTTCCTGGTCGTGATTCAGCTCGGCGCCATTCTGGCCGTCTGCGTGCTGTTCTTCCATGAGCTCAATCCGTTCTCGCCCAGCAAGGGCAAGGAGGGCCGTCGCGACACCTGGGTGCTGTGGGGCAAGATTGTGCTCGGCTGCATTCCTGCGGCGGCGATCGGTCTGCCGCTCAACGACTGGATGGAGGAGCATTTCTACAATGCTCCCGTCGTGGCGCTGGCGCTCATTGTGTACGGCGTGTTGTTTATCGTGATCGAGAACTGGCGCGCGAGCAAGCGCGAGGAAATGGCCGTTGCCGGTTCGTTTGGTTCGCGTGCTGTGGTGTCGGGTGGACGTCCCGCCGGTGCGCACTTTGCGGCGCCCGCCGCGGCTACCGCTGAGGATGAGGACGATGACGAGAATCTGGACTTTGGCTCCATCGCCACGCTCGAGGACCTGAGCTGGAAGACTGCACTGGGCATTGGCTGCTTCCAGATCCTCTCGCTGGTGCCGGGCACGTCGCGCTCCGGTTCCACCATCATCGGCGGCCTGCTTTTGGGCTGCACGCGTTCGGTGGCGTCCAAGTTTACGTTCTTTCTGGCCATTCCTGTCATGTTTGGCGCGAGTGCGCTCAAGCTCGTCAAGTATTTCATCAAGGGCGGTACGTTCGGTGCCAACGAGGTCGCCATCCTGGGCGTGGGCTGCGTTGTGGCCTTTGTGGTTTCGCTCATCGCTATCAAGTGGCTTATGGGCTTCGTCCGCCGTCACGACTTCAAGTGCTTCGGCGTCTACCGCATCATTCTGGGCATCGTGGTGCTTGCGTACTTCTTCGTCTTGGAGCCGATGCTCGGCCTCTAACTTAGTCGACGCTGCGCGGCGGCCAGGGCGACAACTTGTCATTCAAAGGGGGTGGCATGACCAAAAGGTCTATGCCGCCTCCTTTTCATGCCAATTTGTTCGCCCTGACCGTCGCTCGCTGCTGCTGCCGTGACATCGCTGGCTCTGTGATTGGCGCAATGGGGTGGGCCTGACGGTGACGCACGGAGTCGTGGTGTGATTTGCGTCGGTGTCCGCGCGGCTCGGTATACTGGTACGGCTCAAACTATGGCGCCGCCCGCAGGCGCGCCGTCCGTCAGATGAGGAGTCGCCCATGACCCAGCCCTTGCCCTGGGAAAAGAACGCCGCGGTATCCGTGCCGCCCGCGCCGGAACCCGTGCCGCTCGATGCATACACCGCCCCTGCTGCGCCGGAGCCCGAGCTCGTTCCGCTCGACATCTACGACGCTCCCGCGCCGGCACCCAAGCCTGCCAAGCCGATCGTCGACATCGACAGCCTGAATCCCGCCCAGCGCGAGGCGGTCCTGACCACTGAGGGCCCGCTGCTGGTGCTCGCCGGCGCCGGCTCGGGCAAGACCCGCGTCTTGACCTTCCGAATCGCACATATGCTCGGCGACCTGGGCGTTAAGCCCTGGCAGATCCTTGCCATCACGTTTACCAACAAGGCTGCGGCCGAGATGCGTGAGCGTCTGGCGGCACTCATTCCCAGCGGCACCCGTGGCATGTGGGTGTGCACGTTCCATGCCATGTGCGTGCGCATGCTGCGTGAGGACGCCGACCTGCTGGGCTACACCGGTCAGTTCACCATCTACGATGACGATGACTCAAAGCGCATGGTGCGCGACATTATGCAGACGCTCGGCATCGAGCAAAAGCAGTTCCCCATCAACATGATCCGCAGCAAGATCAGCTCGGCTAAAAACGCCATGATCGGCCCCGAGGACATGCTCAAATCCGCCGACAGCCCCAACGACAAAAAGGCCGCGCAGGTCTATCTGGAGCTGGAACGCCGTCTGCGCGCCGCCAACGCGATGGACTTCGACGATCTGCTCGTGCGCACGCTCGAGTTGCTGCGCACCCGCCCCGAGGTGCTCGACAAGTACCAGGAGCGCTTCCGCTACATTAGCGTCGACGAGTATCAGGACACCAACCACGTCCAGTACGAGATCGCCAACCTGCTGGCCGCCAAGTACCAAAACCTCATGGTCGTGGGCGACGACGATCAGTCCATTTATAGCTGGCGTGGCGCCGACATCACCAACATCCTGGACTTTGAGAAGGACTTTAAAAACTGCAAGACCGTCAAGCTGGAGCAGAACTATCGCTCCACGGGTCACATCCTGAGCGCCGCTAATGCCGTTGTTCGCCACAACTCGCAGCGCAAGGACAAGCGTCTGTTTACGGCCGAGGGCGATGGCGAGAAGATTCAGGCCTTCCAGGCAAGCGACGAGCGCGACGAGGGCCGCTGGATTGCCGGCGAGATCGAAAAACTGCATGCCAAAGGCACGAGCTACGACGATATCGCCGTGTTCTACCGCACCAACGCCCAGTCGCGTATTCTCGAAGATATGTTCCTGCGCGCGGGCGTGCCCTACAAGATCGTGGGCGGCACGCGATTCTTCGACCGTGCCGAGATCCGCGACGTCATGGCCTACCTTAAGATGATCGTGAACCCGGCCGACGAGATGAGCGTCAAGCGCGTCATCAACACGCCGCGCCGCGGTATCGGCTCCACCTCGATCCAAAAGATCGAGCAGCTGGCGCGCGACAACCGTTGTTCGTTCTTCCAGGCCTGCGAGATCGCGTGCGCCGAGACGGGCATGTTTAGCGCCAAGGTGCGCAACGGTCTGTCGAGTTTTGTGGCGCTGGTGCGCGAGGGTCGTCGCATGGACGGCGAGCTCAAGGACGTTGTCGAGATGATCGTCGATAAGACGGGCCTGCTGCAGGCGTTTCGCGCCGAGGGCACCATGGAGTCCGAGAGCCGTGCCGAGAACATCCAGGAATTCCTGGGTGTCGCTGCCGAATTTGAGGAGACGCACGAGGATATCGAGGGTACGCTCGAGAGCCTAGAAGAGCTGCGCGCAGCCGGTGTTGCTGACGTGCCTGCCGGCGCCGAGCCCGAGCCCGTCGTGGTGAGCGCACCTGCGCCCGAGCCCGGCCCGTCTGCGCCCGCGTCTTCGTTTGAGGCGCTCGTTGGCGCGCGTGATGCCGCGGGCTCCGATCCGCTCGATAGCCTAGCCGCCCCGGCGCTCTCGCCGCAGGATGCCCTGGCCGCCGCCATCGCGGGCAACGCGTATGCCGCGCCGACGGAGATGTCGGCGGGTGCCGTGCATGCCGACGAGATTGAGCGCACCTACGGTCCGCTCACCTGTAAGGCGCTGCCGGCACTCATGGAGTGGCTGGCCCTGCGCTCCGACTTGGATTCTCTGGCCGGCGAGACGCATGCCATTACCATGATGACCATCCACTCCGCCAAGGGCCTGGAGTTCCCGGCGGTGTTCGTGGCCGGCATGGAGGAGGGCATCTTCCCGCACGTGCACGACTTTGGCGGCAGCGATGACCCGGGTAAGCTCGAGGAGGAGCGTCGCCTGGCCTACGTCGCCATCACGCGTGCCCGTAAGCGCCTGTTCTTGACCTATGCGGCCACGCGTCGCACCTACGGCTCGACTTCTGCCAACCCGCGCTCGCGCTTCCTCAACGAGATTCCGTTTGAGGATATCGAGTTTAGCGGTATCGGCTCTGCCGGTTTTGAGGGCACGGGCTGGGAGAAGCGCGGCGACCGCCACGGTACCTTTGGCTCGGGCATGGGCTCGGATATGTATGGCGGCAAGGTGTTTGGCTCGCATACGCGCTCGACCGGCGGTTCCGGTTCGCGCGGCGGATCGAGCTTCGACGATTTCTTTGGCGGCAGCAGCTACGGGACCGAGCGCCATCGTGGGGTTTCGCCCGACGCCGGCCGTGTTGCCTCGACCTTTGGTTCGGGTGCGCCGCGAGCCAAAAAGCCGTCATCTAAGGTGTCGCCGACAGTGGAGCGCAAGGTCGATCGTGCCAGCGCATCGCAGGACTTTGCCGCAGGCGATACCGTGAGCCACAAGACCTTTGGCACGGGCACCGTGATCTCGGTCGCCGGAGACATGATCGAGGTCCAATTCGAAAAGACCGGCCAGACCAAAAAGCTAATGAAAGGCTTCGCGCCGATCGTCAAGCTGTCGTGATCCCGGCGGACCTGGGCGGGCGTATAGGGCAACATCGCCTGCTCGGACAGTCCTGCGCAAGACGGAGAGCACATTAAGTGCTCTCCTTTGCGTGCGGAACTCGCGATCGATGTTGCCCTATGCGCCCGCCCAGGTCCTTAGTTAAGGTTGCTTGCGAACATCGCTTTGCTTGTCTGCCTTTTTGGTCTGGAGAGCCGGGTGGGCTGATAAATAGATATGGCAAGGGGCTCTCCCGTACATGGACGGGGGAGCCCCTTGTTTCGTTTGGGTTGTTGGTGCGATCTACAGGTGCGAGATGATTAGTTCCATCTTGCCCTCGAGTTCAATCTTGTCCACGGTGCTCGGGGCCAGCAGGTGGCTTCCCTTGTGGACGGGGTCGCCGCAGACGGTGCCTTCGCCGTCGATGACCGACAGACACATGAAGGGCCAGCGCTGGTCGAGGGTCTTGCTGCCGTCGACGCGCACGCGATCGACGGTGTAGCAGGAGTTAGACTCGAGCTCGGTCACGCCGTCGACTTCGGGCGCGGTCACGGTACCGTCGACCGGAGCCTGAGCATCAAAATCGATGCAGTCGAGGCTCTGCTCAATGTGCAGCGGGCGCAGCCTGTCTCTTATACACATCTCCGATCCCACGAGACCGGAGCCTATATCGTATGCCGTCTT
>UQIY01000041.1 GCA_900541195.1 uncultured Collinsella sp.
ACGAGATAGGCTCCGGTCTCGTGGGCTCGGAGATGTGTATAAGAGACAGGAGCATATGTTCGAAAACACAATATGTTGTGTTTACAGCAAAGGCGGGATGCCACCTGTGGCACCCCGCCTTTCAACCTCAACCTTCAAGTTGACCTTGAGGCGTTTTTTGCGTCCTTTTACATGGCGTTCACATCGCCCCCAAACTCCCCCACCCAAGGCACGTGCGGCCCACCACCGCGACGACAAGTGGCGAAAAATGGGACGGGCCCCAGATTGCCCATGCGCGCGCAAAAGCACGCCGCAGCAATCTGGGGCCCGTCCCCAAATACCTATAAATATGCAGGCCAGCGATGTGTTAACGATGCGCCAGCGGATGCGCCGCCAGATAGACCTCGGTCAGTTGCGTGCGGTCGACATGCGTGTAGACCTGCGTGGTCGAAATATCGGCATGGCCCAAAATCTCCTGCAGCACACGCAGGTCGGCACCGCCCGCGAGCATGTGGGTGGCAAAGGAGTGGCGCAAGGTATGGGGATGGAGCCCCACCAGCCCCACCTGACGCCCATACCGCTCGCATATCGCATGCACGGCCTGGCGCGACAGACGGCGGCCGTTCTTATTTAAAAAGACCGCCGAGGTCTCGGTTCCGCGGGCATGGGCCGCCAAGCGAGAACGCCCCTCAGTTACATAGAGCGTCAGAGCTCGCGCCGCGCTTCCCACCAGCGGTGACAGGCGTTCCTTTGAGCCCTTACCGCGAACGAGCACAAAGCCATCGTCGATATGGATATCGCCCACATCGAGCCCCACCAACTCGCTCACACGTAAACCGCATCCGTAGAGCACTTCCAAGATGGCATGGTCGCGCAAGCCCATCTCGCCCTCGGGGAAGTCTTGATCGAGCAGCGCCGAGACATCCTCCACCGATAGATACTCCGGCAAACGCTCAGCCTTTTTAGGCAGGCGCAACGCCGCCGTTGGATTTTGGGCCACAGCCCCATCGCGCACCAAAAAGGCATGCAGGCCCTTCACGGCCGCAAGCGCACGCTCCACCGAGGCATCGGAATAGCCCCCATCGCGACGGTCGGCAACAAAGCCCTCCACGACCTGACGGGTCACCTCTTCAAAAGACACAATACCCGCCCGCTCCAGATAGGCGCAGTACGTCGTCAGGTCACGACGATAGGCCGCAATCGTGTTGCGCGCCAAACCCCGCTCGACCGCGAGGTAATCGAGATACTCCCCCGCCGCCACGGCGAGCGACGAGGGAGTAGCTTCGGTATGTTCCTTATTCGCCGGCACCCTTAGTCCGTAGCGAGGTTCATGGGCGTCACCTGCAGACGGTCGACACCCTCGTGCTGGCCGATCGAAGCGCGCACGAACTCGCGGAACAGCGGCTGCGGGTTGGTCGGGCGGCTCTTGAACTCGGGATGAGCCTGGGTTGCCACATACCACGGATGCACGTCGCGCGGCAGCTCGACCATCTCGACCAGGCGCTCGTCGGGCGACAGACCCGAGATAACCAAACCGGCGTCCTCGAGCTGGTCACGGAAGGCGTTGTTGAACTCAAAGCGGTGACGGTGACGCTCGTAGACGAGCTCCTCGCCATATGCCTCGCGAGCAAGGGTATCGGCGGCGAGCTTGCACGGATAGGCGCCCAGGCGCATGGTGCCGCCCTTCTCGGTCACGTCCTCCTGCGAGCTCATCAGATCGATGACGCTAAACGGGCCGTCCGGATCGAACTCGGAGGAGCTGGCGCCGGCAAGGCCGACGACGTTGCGGGCGAACTCGCACACGGCCACCTGCATACCCAGGCAAATGCCCAGATACGGAATCTTGTGCTCACGGGCAAACTCGGCCGCGAGGATCTTGCCCTCCAGGGCGCGCTTGCCAAAGCCGCCGGGGACCAGGATGCCCGAGGCGTCGCCCAAAACCTCGGAGACATTCTGCTCGTCGAGGCTCTCGCCGTCGACCAGCTGGACGTCCACATGGCGATCGTAGAAGACGCCCGCATGGTGCAGGGCCTCGATAACCGACAGGTACGCATCGGGCAGCTGCGTGTACTTACCCACGACGGCGATCTTCACCTTGTCGGCGTGATGGTTGGCGTGATTCTGTTTGCGCAGGAACTCGTTCCACTCGCTCATGTCGCGCTCACGCGGATCCAGACCCAGGCGTTCGCAAATGCGCAGGTCAAAGTCCTGCTCGGCAAGCAGCTGCGGAACATCGTAAATGCTCGCGCAGTCCTCGTTGGTAAAGACGCAATCGGTGTCGACGTCGCAGAAGCTTGCGATCTTTCCGCGGATAGCGTCATCGATATGGTGGTCGGAGCGCAGCACGATGATATCGGGCTGGATGCCAAAGCTGCGGAGCTCCTTGACGGAATGCTGCGTGGGCTTGGTCTTGACCTCGTGGGCGGCGGCGATATAGGGAACGAGCGACACGTGGATGTAGCAGACGTTCTCGGGGCCGGCCTCCTTGCGGTACTGGCGGATGGCCTCGACAAACGGCTGCGACTCGATGTCGCCGATCGTGCCGCCCAGCTCGGTGATGACTACATCGGAGCCGGTCTGCTCCTCGATGCGGCGGAACTTGTCCTTAATGGCATTGGTGACGTGAGGAATCACCTGCACGGTACCGCCCAAAAAGTCGCCGCGACGCTCGCGGGCGATCAAGCTCTTATAGATGGCGCCGGTCGTAAAGTTGGAATCGCGGGTCAGGTTCTCATCAATAAAGCGCTCGTAATGACCCAGGTCCAGGTCGGACTCGTAACCATCCTCGGTAACGAAGACCTCACCATGCTGGAACGGGCTCATGGTACCGGGGTCGACGTTCAGATACGGGTCGGCCTTCTGCATCGTTACTTTGTAGCCACGCGACTTGAGCAGACGGCCCAGCGAGGCCGCGGTGATACCCTTGCCCAGGGACGAAACCACGCCACCGGTTACGAACACATGCTTGGTCATATTGAGTTACCTGCGCTTCCCGTAGAAGTTGTTTATCCACATCTTACGGGTCTTCATTGTAATACTCGCGCCGCGGACCGTTCGCAATTTTTCTCGCGTGCGATTGCATTTCTCAATCTTGAAACAAAACGCCGCCCGGTTTCCCAGGCGGCGTCGCTATGGCAAGGGTTACATGCTGCTATCGATCAGCAACCTCGTTCTCAAGCATTTCTTGAACGAGCATGCCGGTACGGACGCCCTCAAGATACCACTCGCCACGTTCGGTGAGGCAAATGCCATTTGCAAGCTGACCGCCGTCGTCGCTATAACGCGAGACGACATCAATCATGCCTTTGGAATCCAAGCGATCGATTGCGGCGCGGGCACGATACGGCGAAACCCCCACGCGCTCGGCAAGCGTTTTGCGCGAGAAACTATACGGCCCGCCATTGTCTTTGGTTTGCTGGTCGATCTCCATCAACACCAGCACCTCGACACGCTTCATATCGTTGACACTCGCACGACCCTTGCCCGCCATAGCAGCCTCCTCAAACCGAGCACGAGCATCTAACGCGCCGTGCGCGACCGACACACCTCACGATGGCAGGTAATATCCATCATGCGGCATCCCGCTAAGGATGAAACAGTTACGGTTATTGTATACCGCTCAAATTGTCTCTAGGCAGGTAAACAGCTATTTTTCGCCGAAATAGGCGCTTTATTGATCAAAAAGCCGTACCGGGCGCTAACCCGATACGGCCAAAATGCAATGCAATTACCGCGGTGCTTCAAACTTAGCGATGGAAGAAACCGCGGCGCTCAAACTTGGGCTCGCAGCACACGTTGATACCCAGTTTGCGCAGCACCGTCTCGTCCGTCGGCGAGATAATCACGCTAAAGAAGGCATCGCAGCCGCGCAGCTGCTCCAGGCCCGAAAGGACGCGAGCGGCCGTCTCACTCGTGGCCGAGGTGATCGATAGCGCCATAAGCGTCTCGTCGGTGTGGAGGCGCGGGTTTTTGCTGCCCAGGAAATGCGTCTTGAGCTTGCTGATGGGCTCGATCGCCTCATCGCTAATGACCTCGAGCTCAAGGTCGACGCCCGAGACATGCTTGAGGGCGTTCATAATGAGCGAACTTGCGGCGCCCAGGCGCGTGGAGGTCTTACCGGTCACCACGGAGCCATCGGGCATGACCATGGCACCCACGGGACCACCCGTCAGCTGCTCCCTGGTGAGGGCCGCCGAGCGCGCCGGTGAGTAGTTCTTATCGATGCCGGCTTTCTTCATAATAATCTTGAGACGGTCGACTTGCTCATCGCCCACGCCGGTACGGCGCACATTTTCGACCGCGGTAAAGTAACGGCGGACGATCTCCATCTTGGAAGCGTCGCGGCAGGCATCGTCATCGGTGACGGCAAAGCCGACCATATTGACGCCCATGTCCGTAGGACTCTGGTAGGGACTCTTGCCCAGGATCTTTTCCATCAGGGCACGGACCACCGGGAAGGCCTCGACGTCGCGGTTGTAGTTGACCGTGGTCTTGTTGTAGGCCTCAAGGTGGAACGAATCGATGATATTGGCGTCGTCGAGGTCAGCCGTGGCGGCCTCGTAGGCAATATTGACCGGATGCGTCAGAGGAAGATTCCAGACAGGGAAGGTCTCGAACTTGGCATAGCCGGCGGCCGTGCCATGCTTGTGCTCGTGATAGAGCTGAGACAGGCAGGTGGCAAGCTTGCCCGAGCCAGGACCGGGGGCAGTGACCACGACGAGCGGTCGGGTGGTCTCGACAAACTCGTTCTTGCCGTAGCCATCGTCGGACACGATCAGATCGACGTCGTGCGGATACCCCTCGATGGGATAGTGCAGCTTGGCGGGAATACCGAGCGCGTTCAGGCGGTTGCGGAACACATCGGCAGCGGGCTGGCCGGCGTACTGGGTGATGACCACAGCCGCGACAGCAAAGCCGTTGCCGCGGAACAGGTCAACCAGGCGCAGCACATCCTCGTCATAGGTAATGCCGAGGTCACCACGAGCCTTGTTTTTCTCGATGTGGTTCGCGTTGATCGCGATGATAACCTCGACATCGTCGGCGATGCTCTTGAGCATGCGGAACTTGCTGTCCGGTTCAAAACCCGGCAGCACGCGGCTCGCATGATAGTCATCGAACAGCTTACCGCCAAACTCCAAATAGAGCTTGCCACCAAACTGCGAGATGCGCTCCTTAATGCGAGCAGCCTGCAGCTCGATATACTTCGCGTTGTCGAAACCCTGGCGCATATATGGCTCCCGTCCCGTTTCCATTTAATGTTCTAGGCGATTATAACGGAGCCCGCCCTCCCCGATACCCAGACCATCAACAGGCACCAACCAAACATCCGTCAAACCTCTTGTCGGACATATTTGGTGCAAACTAACCTGACCCCATTGCACCGCCCCATAACACCAACAATGGCAGCGCCGCAGGTGGAGCAAAAGTCAGCGAAAGCCCGCCAGAGCGAGCAAGGTGACGTGAAAGAGGAGGGCATAGGCCTTTTGGCCATGCCCGACGATTGAACGTCAGATTGCCGCTCTGGCGGGCTTGCAGCGTCGAGTGGTTCCGGCGTTTGGTAAAACGCCGGAACACAAGAGCGCCCCCTCCCGCGCACGGAACGGAAGGGGGCTAAAGGTAGGAGTCTACCGGTGGGTTTACCCCGCCGGACAGACGATGACCAGGTGATCCTCTACAGGATCGTCAAGGTTTCCGTGGGGTACCCGTTGGGTACTTAGATCAACACGCAGGCGAGGGTCAGGATGATGGCGCAGACGACGGAGAGCGCGACGATGAGCTTAAGGGCAAACTTGAGCCAGGTCGTCCACTCGATCTTGGCCAGGGCGAGACCGCCCATGATGGCGCCGGAGGTCGGGGTGAATAGGTTCACGACACCGATGGCGGCGGAGAAGATCATGACCATGACCTCAGGCGAGAAGCCGAGCTTAACAGCCAGCGGTCCCATGATGGGCATGGAGACGGTGGCCATACCGGAGGTCGAGGGGATCAGGAAGGACAGGCCGAAGTAGACCAGGAAGCTCATGGGAGCGAAGATCACGCCGGACAGGCCAGCCAGGGCATTGGCGGCAGCGTCGAGGACGAAGACATCGAGGCCGGTGTTAGCCATGAGGACGGAGATACCACGGGCGAGGGCGATGACGAGAACAACGGACATCATGTCGGCAGCGCCGGTGATGAAGGTGTTAACGATCTGCTTCTCGGACAGGCCACCGATGATACCGATCAGGACGGCCATGAGGAAGAACCAGGTGGAAGCCTCGTCGAAGTACCACTGGCCAATGGGCAGGCCGGTGATCAGGGCAGACCAGCCCTGGACGACGGCGTTACCGTCGGCGTCGTAGACAGCGCCAGCGTCGAAGAAGTTGGCGACGCCCTCGTTGAGGTCGGCCAGCGGAATGAAGCCGACGATCATGACGACGAAGGTGAAGGCGAAGGCGATCAGAACACCCTTCTGACGACCGGTGAGCTTGACCTCCTTGTGGACCTCGGAAGCAGCCTTGCCGTGAGCCTCTTCGGCGTCCTTGAGCTCCTGCATCGACAGGATGGTGGAACCCTTGTCAGCCTTGACCTTCTTGGCATAGTTCATCACGAAGAAGATGGACATAGCGGTAGTGACAATCCACAGGACGGCACCGAGGCCGATGATGATGGACTGGTTGACCTCAATGCCAACGCCGGTCAGAGCGTCGACGGCAGCGCCGACGGCGAACGGGTTAACCGTGGAGCCCAGGCAGCCGCAGCCAGCGCCGAGCAGGACGGTAGCGGCACCGACCATGGGGTCGAAGCCAGCGGCCATCATGGTAGCGGCGAGCAGGGCGTAGAAGGGAACGGTCTCCTCGCACATACCATAGGTGGTACCACCGAGGGAGAAGATGAGCATCAGCACGGGAATGAGCATAATCTCGTTGCCCTTAAGCTTCTGCACCAGAACGGCGATGCCGTTGTCCAGGGCGCCGGTCTCGGTCATCATACCGAGGAAGCCGCCCAGGATCATAACGAAGAGGCAGACGGGCAGAGCGTCAGCGAAGCCCTTAATCGGGGCGGTGCAGAAATCGCTCAGACGGGCGGCAGTAACCGCGCCGCCGGACGTGCCGGAGACGATAACGGTAATCACTGCGACAATTGCCAGCAGAGCAAGAAGAATGGTGAACGATGAAGGCATACCGCGCTTTTTCTTAGCGGTCTCAGTCATAGTTCTCATCCCCCCTTCATAAATCATTTACTGATCTCGCCAGAAGCGGCTCTTCCGTGCCGTGCCTGCCGCTTGATGCGAGATTATTACCAGATAAAACTGCTCGGAGTGTGCAGCAATACACCCCGAGCGAGATGCTAGATGCTCTTACTTGAGCGTGGCGTACATGACAGCCTTGATGGTGTGCATGCGGTTCTCGGCCTCGTCGAAGACCTTGGAAGCGGGGCTCTCGAAGACCTCGTCGGTGACCTCCTGCTCGGTGATGCCGAACTGCTCGCACTTCTCGGCGCCAATGGTGGTGTTGGTGTCGTGGAAGCTGGGCAGGCAGTGCAGGAAGATGGCACCCGGGTTGGCCATAGCCATGACCTCGGAGGTGACACGATACGGGGTGAGCTGAGCGATGCGCTCGGCCCAGACCTCGTCGGGCTCGCCCATGGAGACCCACACGTCGGTGTAGATAACGTCGGCACCGGTGACGCCGTCCTTGACGTCGGTGGTCAGCTTGATGGTGCAACCGTTGGCCTCGGCGATGGGCTTGCAGGCCTCGATGACGTCGTCGGCGGGCATGCACTCCTCGGGGCCGCAGGCCACGAAGTTCATGCCGAGCTTGGAGCAGACAACCATGAGGGAGCGAGCAACGTTGTTCTTGCAGTCGCCCATGAAGACGAGGGTCTTGCCCTTGATGTCGTAGTTGAAGTTCTCCTGGACGGTCAGGATGTCGGCGAGCATCTGGGTGGGATGCCACTCAGTGGTCAGGCCGTTCCACACGGGCACGCCGGACTTAGCAGCGAGCTCCTCGACGTCATCCTGGGCAAAGCCACGGAACTCGATGCCGTCATACATGCGGCCGAGAACGCGGGCGGTGTCCTCGATGGACTCCTTCTTGCCCATCTGCGACGAACCCGGATCGAGGTAGGTGACGCCCATGCCCAGATCCATGCCGCCGACCTCGAAGGCGCAGCGGGTACGAGTAGAGGTCTTCTGGAAGAGCAGAACGATGTTCTTGCCCTCGAGATAGCGGTGCGGAACGCCAGCGCGCTTCATATCCTTGAAGTTCTTGGAGAGCTTGAGCAGGTACTCGATCTCCTCGGTGGTGAGGTCGAGAAGCTTGAGGAAGCTACGGCCGGAGAGGTTAACACCCATGGTTTGATTCCTTTCGAAGAAATGAATTACGTAAGTATTAGTGGTGCCCGTTTAACGGGCGAAGCCGGTGCGGTTGTAGGGGGACCGCACCGGAAACGGAAAGACTTAGAGGTCCTCGCGCCAGAAGGGCATGCTCATGCAGCGCGGGCCGCCGCGGCCGCGGGAGAGCTCGGCGGAGGGCACGACGAGAAGGTCCAGGCCCTCCTTGTACAGCACGTCGTTGGTGACGGTGTTGCGGGCGTAGACGCAGATCTTGCCGGGCTCGACGCACAGGGTGTTGGAGCCGTCGTTCCACTGCTCGCGGGAGGCCGCGATCGGGTCGCCGCCGCCGCAGGGGATCAGCTTGACCTGGTCGACGCCGGTGGCGTCCTCCAGGACGTGCTCGAGGGTGTCCTCGATCAGGCGGATGTTCACGTCGCCCGGGTTCTTGCCGGCGGTCAGCTCGTAGACGCGCAGGGTGCCCATGATGGCGGGGTGGATCGTGAACTTATCGACGTCGATCTGGGTGAAGACCGTGTCGAGGTGCATGAAGGCGCGCGAGACCGGGATGTCGAAGGCCAGGATGCGCTCGACCTTGGAGTCGGAGTTCCAGAAGATGTTCTGGGCCATGACGTCGATCGCGGCGGCCTGGGTGCGCTGGGAGATGCCGACGGCGAGGGTCTTCTCGTTGATGTTCAGCACGTCGCCGCCCTCGGTGTGGAACTGGCAGTCGCGGCGGAAGTACAGCGAGACGTCCTTGTAGTCGGGGTGGTACTTGAAGATGTACTTGCCGTACAGGGTCTCGCGGTTGCGGGTGACCGAGTACATGCGGTTGAGGTTGACGCCCTCGCCGACGACCGCGAACGGGTCGCGGGTGAAGTAGAGGTTGGGCATCGGGTCGATGATCAGGTCGGACTCGGACTCGGAGTTGACCAGGGAGTCGAGGGTCGTGGACGCCGTGAGGGGCATGTCGATCTCGGACTTGGTCATGCCGGCCATGGTCTTCTTGACGAACTCGAGGTTGTCCTCGATGGAGTCCAGCTTCTCGCGGACGATCTGCGGCATGTGCTGGCCGCGGATGCCGGCCTCGGCGATGTACTGGTCGGTGAACTCGGCGCGGGCGCCGGGGACCTGGTCGAACACCTCGGCGACGAGGTTCTCGAGATAGAGGACCTCCACGCCCTGGTCCCTCAGGATCTGGGCGAAGGTGTCGTGCTCCTGCTGCGCGACCTCCAGGAACGGGACGTCGTCGAACAGGAGTCGCTCGAGCTCGTCGGGCGGCAGGTTGAGGAGCTCGTCGCCGGGACGGTGCAGGCAGACCTTCCTGAGCTTGCCGATCTCGGAAGGCACGTGCAGACCTTTCGTCATGGCCTCCTACCTTTCTTTCGGGCCCTTGTCAGGGCCGATTCGTTAGCGCCCCTCCGTGTGAGGCGTTATTGCTGACGACATATTTATATCCAAAATCAGCTCATACTTCCACCTTGCCACCGAACGGTTTTTTATAGGGGGTGAACGGCATACACATATACTTCACGCATGGCACACT
Source organism: uncultured Collinsella sp. (assembly GCA_900541195.1). Classification (GTDB taxonomy): domain Bacteria; phylum Actinomycetota; class Coriobacteriia; order Coriobacteriales; family Coriobacteriaceae; genus Collinsella. The sequence continues at coordinate 9,840 of UQIY01000041.1, forward strand.
TCATCTTAATAAAGCGTATTTACGTGCTTAAACGCGTTATCAATCCTAAAATCAAATGGAACTAAACTTTGTTAAACCATCCTCAAATTGCATATTTCCAATAAAGCTATGAATAGAATTAGCGGTTCATACCGTGTCTCAACCATTTTCATTTTTATTCAGAAAAAGTTTGTCCTATTCATTTCTGGTAAATAAATTACCGTTTACCAGACGCTTGATACCGTTCACCGGAAACTCAGTATAAGGCCCAGCGGATACCGGCTCGCTTTACGGCTCCATTTGTAACAACTTGACTTCTCGGTATAGAAAAATGGACCCGCTTCCCCTAGGGAAACGGGTCCATTTTCGATTATCTTCGGCCAATTTAGATAAGGCCCTCGAAGATCATCGGAATCCTAGCGATCAAACTCCGCCAGCGCCTCGCCCAAAAGCCTCAGGCCCTCACGCAGAACGTCCTCGCTCGCGCAGTAGCCCAGGCGTGCGCCACAGGGAAGCTCAAAGCGGCTGCCGGGTACCAGCAGCACTCCCCTCTCGGACAGCAGGCGCCTGCAGAACTCCTCGTCATCCTCGGGAATATCCAGCTGGATAAACGAGGTGGACACGCCCTGCGGGGCCGTCCAGGAAACGCGATGCTGCGTATCGATCCAAGCCTGCACGATATCGCGGTTGCCAAACACGATCTTGCGATTGCGCTCGAGAATCTTATCCTTGTGCTCAAGCACATAGGTCGCCAGAGCATCGTTGAACACGCCGCCGCAGATCATGGTGTAATCGCGATAGGTACGGATGCGGTTGGACACCCCTTTGTCGGCCAGGACCCAGCCCACGCGGGCCGCAGGTGTCGAATAGGTCTTCGACAACGAGTTGGTGACAATGGCCCTCTCGTACACGTCGACCATCGACATAAAGGACTCAGTGTTTTCGAGCGGAAGATATACCTCGTCGCACAGCACGTAGGCGCCCACCGAGCGGGCGATCTCGGCAATCTGGCCGAGCATATCGGCATCGAGCACCGTACCGATGGGGTTAGATGCGTTGTTTATGCAGATAAGCTTGGTGTTGGGACGCACCAAGCGCTTGAGTTCCTCGATATCGGGCTTCCAGCCGAGTTCCTCGCGAAGCTCCCAATACTCGACCTCGGCGCCCAGCGTGCGCGGAATCTCGTAGAGCGGCACGTAGGTGGGCCACTCGGCGATAACATGGTCGCCGGGCTCGACCACAGCCATGATGGCGTTGAGGTTAGCGCCCGTGCAGCCATTGGTCTGCAGAATGTGATCGGGATTGACCTCCCGACGATACAGCTTGGCAACCTCGGCCTTAAACTCCGGCGAGCCCTCGATCCAGCCGTAGTTCATCTTCTCGCGGTCCAGGCGCTCGTAGAACGTGGCGCCGTCCTGTTCATCGAGCGCGCGCAGCTCGCCCATGGTGAGCGACGAGATCGTCGACTGGGCGATGTCCCACGTGGCGCTCTTCTCCCAAACGTTGAGCCATTCCTCAACGCCAATCGTCTTGATGTCCATAGCCAAGCTCCTTGCAAAAGCAGTCGTCCAATCGTGTTGACGTTCCTCAAACAAGATTGGGGCGGTGCGAAAACCCGCACCGCCCCAATGGGAGACATCTAATGGCAGCTAGATGTATGTATTATGACCCGTACGAGTCCTTGAAGACCTTAGAGGTCCTCGCGCCAGAAGGGCATGCTCATGCAGCGCGGGCCGCCGCGGCCGCGGGAGAGCTCGGCGGAGGGCACGACGAGAAGGTCCAGGCCCTCCTTGTACAGCACGTCGTTGGTGACGGTGTTGCGGGCGTAGACGCAGATCTTGCCGGGCTCGACGCACAGGGTGTTGGAGCCGTCGTTCCACTGCTCGCGGGAGGCCGCGATCGGGTCGCCGCCGCCGCAGGGGATCAGCTTGACCTGGTCGACGCCGGTGGCGTCCTCCAGGACGTGCTCGAGGGTGTCCTCGATCAGGCGGATGTTCACGTCGCCCGGGTTCTTGCCGGCGGTCAGCTCGTAGACGCGCAGGGTGCCCATGATGGCGGGGTGGATCGTGAACTTATCGACGTCGATCTGGGTGAAGACCGTGTCGAGGTGCATGAAGGCGCGCGAGACCGGGATGTCGAAGGCCAGGATGCGCTCGACCTTGGAGTCGGAGTTCCAGAAGATGTTCTGGGCCATGACGTCGATCGCGGCGGCCTGGGTGCGCTGGGAGATGCCGACGGCGAGGGTCTTCTCGTTGATGTTCAGCACGTCGCCGCCCTCGGTGTGGAACTGGCAGTCGCGGCGGAAGTACAGCGAGACGTCCTTGTAGTCGGGGTGGTACTTGAAGATGTACTTGCCGTACAGGGTCTCGCGGTTGCGGGTGACCGAGTACATGCGGTTGAGGTTGACGCCCTCGCCGACGACCGCGAACGGGTCGCGGGTGAAGTAGAGGTTGGGCATCGGGTCGATGATCAGGTCGGACTCGGACTCGGAGTTGACCAGGGAGTCGAGGGTCGTGGACGCCGTGAGGGGCATGTCGATCTCGGACTTGGTCATGCCGGCCATGGTCTTCTTGACGAACTCGAGGTTGTCCTCGATGGAGTCCAGCTTCTCGCGGACGATCTGCGGCATGTGCTGGCCGCGGATGCCGGCCTCGGCGATGTACTGGTCGGTGAACTCGGCGCGGGCGCCGGGGACCTGGTCGAACACCTCGGCGACGAGGTTCTCGAGATAGAGGACCTCCACGCCCTGGTCCCTCAGGATCTGGGCGAAGGTGTCGTGCTCCTGCTGCGCGACCTCCAGGAACGGGACGTCGTCGAACAGGAGTCGCTCGAGCTCGTCGGGCGGCAGGTTGAGGAGCTCGTCGCCGGGACGGTGCAGGCAGACCTTCCTGAGCTTGCCGATCTCGGAAGGCACGTGCAGACCTTTCGTCATGGCCTCCTACCTTTCTTTCGGGCCTTACTGGCCGAATGTATCAGCGCCCCTCCGTATGGGACGCTGCTTGCTGACAGCTCTAGTTATATCCAAAAACCACCTGCAATTCCACCTCGCCCCCGAACGGTCAGCAAAGTGCGATGAACGGTATATCGCATATGATTCCCCCATGATGCACTTCGGTTCTCTAAAGCAGGTTTTCAAAGGTAAATGTTCTTTTTTCTAAGGAATTAAGCTAGATTGCACAAATATTTTCATGTTTAGGAATTGCATAGCTAAAACGGTTTTCTGCATATATATGTCGTTTGTCCATGATTCAATTTGGATTCGATTATATTCAGCTCGCAATCATTCTTATTCATACATCCTCACCAGTTGAGTATGGATATAGATTGTTTCCAAACGAGTTGGACAGTTAGTTGCATGCCTTGGCAGCGTAAGAAGTAGGTAAAGATACCGTTCACGCGATACGTCCGTGCCAGCGGTCGACTAAATTGAGACAATAGTGAAAAGTGTTAGGCTACCGTCCTCTGTGGGGACTGAACGGACAGATGCATATGCCGAGCAAAATCGAAAAGAAGCAAGCCGCCGCAAAGCTGCGCAAACCGCCGCGCGACTTCTCGTACACGCAAAACCGAGAGCTTAGCTGGCTGCGCTTTGACAACCGCGTGCTTGACGAAGCCTTCGATGAGACCGTTCCGCTGTTCGAGCGTCTAAAGTTCGTGTCGATTTTCGAGTCCAACCTCGACGAGTTTCTCATGGTGCGCGTGGGCGGCCTGTCCGATCTGGCAGAGCTCAAAAAACAACCTGTCGACAACAAGAGCAATATGACCGCCTCCGAACAGGTCGATGCTGTCATGGCCGAAATGCCCGGGCTCCTTACCCGTTGGGAGTCCATCTTTAAGAGCATCGAGGGCAAGCTCGACACCTTGGGCGTTCACCGCGCCCGCATCGATTCGCTTACGCCCGAGGAGCGCACCTTTGTAACCCGCTACTTCCAGGCCTACGTGTCGCCGGTCATCTCGCCGCTGGTCATCGATCCGCGCCACCCCTTCCCCAACCTGCGCAATGGCGCGCTCTATCTGGCCTGTGGTCTGGACGGCGCCACCGACGAGGAGAGCCTGCTGGGCCTGATCGAGATTCCCGCCTCGATGAACCGCGTGGTCGAGATCCCCTCGCCCACCGGCACCTACTCCTACATCTTGCTCGAGGACGTCATCCTCGCCTGCCTGGACAGCTGCTCTGGCTTCTATAAGCCGCTGGATCGTGCGCTGATCCGCGTCACCCGCAACGCCGACATCGATCCGGACGGCGAGGGCGTCGAAGAGGAAGAGGACTACCGCCAGCACATGAAGCGCATTCTCAAGAAGCGCCTGCGTCTGCAGCCGGTAGTGCTCGCGGTCTCGGGGTCGCTCGAGAAGGCGACGCTCAAGACTATCCGCAAGGCGCTCGAGCTCTCGCGTCGCTCGGTCTTTACCTGCGATATCCCGCTCAACCTGGGCTACGTCTTTGGCATTGAGGGCAAGATTCCCGAGCACCTGCGCAACGAGCTGCTCTTTACGCCGTTTAGGCCGCAGCCCAACCCCACCATCGATATGACCCGCTCCATCCGCGAACAGGTGCTGCAGGGCGACAAGCTGCTCTTTTATCCCTACGAGGCCATGAACCCCTTCCTGGATCTGGTGCACGAGGCCGCCTACGACCCCGAGTGCATCTCGCTGCGCATCACGCTCTACCGCGTGGCAAAGCAGAGCCGTCTGTGCGAGTCGTTGATCGATGCTGCCGAGAACGGCAAAGAGGTCACGGTGCTCATGGAGCTCCGCGCGCGCTTTGACGAGCAGAACAACATCGAGTGGGCCGAGCGTCTGGAAGAAGCGGGCTGCACCGTCATCTACGGCTCCGAGGGCTTTAAGTGCCACTCAAAGATCTGCCAGCTCACTTATCGCGAGGGTATGGCGCTTACACGCCTGACGCTCTTGGGCACCGGCAACTTTAACGAAAAGACGGCCAAGCTCTACAGCGACTTTATGCTCATGACCGCCCATCCCGGCATCGGTGAGGACGCCAACCTGTTCTTCCGCAACCTGTCGCTGGGCAATCTGCGCGGCGATTACCGCTTCCTGGGCGTGGCACCCGTGGGCCTGAAGCCGCTCATCATGCGCGGCCTGGATCGCGAGATCCAGCGCGCCCTCGCTGGCGAGCCCGCCCGTGTGTTCTTTAAGCTCAACTCGCTCACCGACCGCGAGGTCATCGACAAAATCGCCGAGGCATCGTGTGCCGGCGTGCGCGTAGACATGATCATCCGCGGCATCTCGTGCCTCAAGCCCGGTGTTCCTGGCAAGACCGAGAACGTGCATGTCCGCTCCATCGTCGGACGCTTTTTGGAGCACGCGCGCGTCTATGCTTTCGGCGTGGACTCGGACATGATTTACCTGAGCTCGGCAGACATGATGACACGCAACACCGAGCACCGCGTGGAGATCGCCTTCCCCGTGCTCGACCCCACCTGCCGCGCCCTAGTGCACGAGTACATGGGCATGCAGCTGCGCGACAACGTGAAGGCCCGCAGCCTCACGAGCGACGGCACCTGGGTCCCCGTGGAGCGTGCAGAGGGTGAGAAACCCTTCAACTCGCAGGAAGCTCTACTGGAGCGTGCCTATCGCAACGCCGAGGCCGCCGCGCAGCAGCGCGCACAGAAAAAGGAACGTGTGGCCGAAAAAGCTATTCAGGACGAGGTTGAACACGGGGCAGCTGCCAAACCGGAAGCGGTTGCCGCTCCCCCGGTGAATGAGCCCGAGGCTGCCGCAGAGCCCGCCGTGGAGAAAGCGTCCGAGCCCGCTACTGCGACTCCGGAACCCGCCGCCGAGGCAAAGCCCGCCCCTGCTCCTGAGCCGCAGCCGGCCACAACCGAGGTTCAGAAGGTCCAGGCGACCGTCATTGAGCCCGAGCCCGCACCTGCACCTCAGCCCGAGCCGCAGGTCACCAAGCCCGCACCCGAGACGAGCGCCCGTCGCGATAAGCCCGCCGGCAAGACCAAGGCCATCGAGCGCCATCGCCCCGGTCGCGTGCGCATAGGCCTGGGCCTGATCGGCCTGGGTCTTAAGACGCTCATTACCGGCAAGACGAAATAGTCGTTTGTAGAAGCAGTTTGTAGAAGCGCCCCGCATTTGAGGAAAGCCTCGGATGCGGGGCGCTTTTCCCTGCTACCATGGTGCGAACAACAACGCGAATGACAGGCAGGAATATGAAGCTCACTATAGAATCGATGACCTACGGCGCCGACGGGCTGGCGCACGCCGACAACGGCAAGGCCGTCTTTGTGCAGGGCGCCGTGGCAGGCGACACCGTCGAGGCCGAGGTCGTACAGGACGGCAAGTCGTTCATGCGTGCCCGCACCACCGAGATTCTGGAGCCAAGCCCCGATCGCATTCAGCCTCCCTGCCCCTTCGTGGGCATCTGCGGCGGCTGCTCGTGGGGCAATCTCTCACGCACGGCACAGCTCGCCGCCAAGGAGCAAAACCTGCGCTCCACGCTCGAGCGCATCGGCAAGTTCGCTCCTGAGCAGGTCGATGAGTTGGTACAGCCCATCTGCCACACCAAGGACGACTGGGGCTACCGCAATAAAATCGAGCTCGAACCGACCGTCGTCAACGGTCGCGTGCGCCTTGGCATGCACGGCGTCGACCCCAGCAAGATCGTGACCGTTGACTCGTGCCCGCTGTTCGATAAGCGCTTCCCGAAGGCGCTCAAATCGGTCGTCGGCGCGCTCAACTATCTGAGCGGCAGCCACGACCTGGGCCTCGAGCGCGTGGGCATTCGCGCCTCGCGCCGCACCAAGGCGCTCGAGGTCGCTCTCTGGACGCCTACGGGCTCCTTCCCGCGCTCGCAGGTCTCCCGCGTGCTGGCAGACGCCGCTCATCCCACGAGCATCGTGCGCGTGATGAGCAAGGGCGAAAAGAAGGCCCGCCGTGTCTCCAAGGTCGAAATGCTCGCCGGAGAGGGCTCATGGACCGAGAATATCGCCGAGGGTCAGATGCGCTTGTCTGCCCCGTCTTTTTTCCAGGTCAACACCAAGGGTGCCGAGATTTTGATCGAGCTTGTCATGGAAGCGCTCGACCCGCAGGAAGACGAGCTTGCCGTGGACCTGTACTGCGGTGCCGGCACCTTTACCCTGCCGCTCGCCCGCCGCTGCGACTTTGTCGCTGCCGTCGAGGCCTACGGCCCCGCCGTGCGCGATCTACGCCGTAACCTGGAAATCAACAAGCTTGATAACGTCGACGTCATTGGCGGAGACGCGGTGCGCGAGTTCCCCGACCAGGACGCCGATGTCCTAGTAGTCGACCCGCCGCGTGCAGGCCTAGCGCCTGAGGCCATCGACCTCATCGCCAGCACAAGCGCTCGCGATGTCGCCTATGTGAGCTGCGACCCGGCCACCCTGGCGCGCGATCTTAAACGCTTTGTCGAGGAAGGCACCTTCTCCCCCGTAAAGATCACGCCAGTCGACCTGTTCCCACAAACCTTCCACTGCGAGACCGTCGTCCACCTTAGGCGCAACTAGCCGCTTAATCATTGCTCAGAAAATCATTGGGAAATCGAGCGTGGCAAGCGGAGGTCTTCGGGGTATAAGACGGCTAATTGTATGCCGCCTATGAAAGGAACCCTCATGCCCAGCGTTGCCGTTCTCGCCGCCGATGGCTTTGAAACTATTGAATGCTTGACCATGGTCGATGTCATGCGTCGCGGCGGCGTGCGTGCCACGCTCGTCTCGATCATGCCCACGCGCGAGGTCGTAAGCTCGCTGCAGATCCCCGTGACCTGCGATGCGCTCTTTGATGAGATCAACTTTGACGAGTACGACTGCGTCGTGCTGCCCGGCGGCCTGCCCGGTGCCACCAACCTGCGCGCAGATCAGCGCGTCTGCGACGTGGTCTGCGAGTTCGCCGCAACCAAGCACGTCGCCGCCATCTGCGCCGCCCCGTTTATCCTGGGCGAGCTCGACCTGCTCGAGGGGCGCCATGCCACGTGCTTCCCTGGCTTTGAGAAAAGCTTCCCCGAAGGCGCCTATACCGGCGAGAAGGTCACGCAAGACGGCAACATCATCACTGCCAGCGGCATGGCACAGTCCCTCCCCTTTGCATTGGAGCTGCTGCGCACGCTCGCCGGCGACAAGGCCGTCGAGAAGGTCGCCGAGGGCATCCAACTATGATTTTGGCTTCGCAATCGCCGCGCCGCATAGAGCTGATGCGCGAGGCAGGCTACAACATTCGCGTGATTCCCGCGGATATCGACGAAACGCCCTTTGATGGCGAGGCCCCGCTCACGCTTGTCGAGCGCTTGGCACGCGCCAAGGCGGCTGCCGTTGCTGCCGAGTATGCCGAGCCCAATGAGCTGACGGTCGCGGCCGACACCATCGTCACCTTTGACGGCAAGATTCTGGGCAAGCCGGCAACCGAGGACGAGGCGCGCACTATGCTCCGTGAGCTTTCGGGCCGCACGCACCAGGTCGCAACCGGCGTCTGCATCGTTAAGGCAGGCGATACGGCCGCCCCGCATGCCGCCGAAAGCCTGTCCTTTGTCGATGTGACCGACGTGACGTTCTACGAGCTCACCGACGAGCAGATCGAGCACTACGTCGCCTCGGGTGAGCCCATGGACAAGGCCGGCGCCTACGGCATTCAGGGCACAGGAGGACGCATGCTCGTGCACGATATTTCGGGCGACTTCTATAACGTGGTGGGCCTACCCATCGCCCGCGTCGCGCGCGCGATTCAAAAACTCTCGTAATTGCATCTGGCGCTGGGTATCCCCCGGCGCCTACAATTTTGGCGTACCGTACGGATCCCGACCGGGCACAAGGCGCGGCGGAAAACCGATAGGAGTTAAACATGGATACACTGCTCGAGGCCATTGACGTCTGCGATGTCGATGGCTTTTGCTATGGCAACTATACGGACGAGGAGGCCGGCACCGGTTGCACCGTAATCGTGGCACCCGAGGGCGCCACCGGCGGTGTTGACGTTCGCGGCGGTGCTCCCGCTTCGCGCGAAACCGACCTGCTGCGACCTGAGAACACCGTCGACAAGGTCCACGCCGTCTGCCTTTCGGGTGGATCGGCCTTTGGCCTCGAGGCTGCAAGCGGCGTCGCTCGCGAGCTTGAGAGCCGCGGCATCGGCCTTCCCGTCGGCCCCACGCAGGTGCCTATCGTGTGCTCCAGCTGCATCTTCGACCTTGCCTTTGGCGACCCCACCGTGCGCCCCGACATTGAGGCCGGCATCGCCGCCGTGTGCGAAGCACTCGACCACACCCCCACCAAGCTCGAACAGGGCAACGTAGGCGCCGGCACGGGCGCCACCGTGGGTAAGCTCATGGGGCCCGCCACCTGCATGAAGGCCGGCCTTGGAGCTGCCGCCGTGGCACTCGGCCCCATCAAGGTGGGCGCCGTGGTCTCGGTCAACGCCTGCGGCAACGTTGTCGACCCCTTCACCGGCGAGTGGGTCGCCGGTATGCGCGCCGCGGCCGATAGCGACCAGATCGTCGACATGGAACTCGCAGCCTTTGCCGCCGCCGGATCCATGCAGATGCCGCTCGACCGCACCAACACCACCATCAGCTGCATCGTCACCAACGTGGAACTCACTAAGGCACAAGCCACCAAGGTCTCCCAGATGGCCGCAGACGCCTACGCACACGCCATCCGTCCCACGCACACCACCAACGACGGCGACACCATCTACACCCTCGCCAGCGGCAAACTGGGCGCCCAGGCAAGCGCCGCCGTTCCCCTAGACCTGCTGGGCATGCTCGCCGTAAGGGCCTTGGAAACCGCCATCGTAAACGGAGCCAAAACCGCCAAAACCTCCCACGGCATCCCCGGCGCCGCGAAGTAGCCTAACCTGACCGGTTGCCCGGTGGGGCTTGGTTATGTTTGCTGCTCTACAGTCCTGGCTCGCACGAAGAGCACATTAAGTGCTCTTCGG
>UQIY01000042.1 GCA_900541195.1 uncultured Collinsella sp.
CGAGATAGGCTCCGGTCTCGTGGGCTCGGAGATGTGTATAAGAGACAGGTCCTCGACCGCTCCGTCGTCACCAGCAGCCTCAAGTAGCCGGCGCTGCTCCAGCAGACCTATAAGTTGCGGTGAAATAGTTCCTGAAACGGCCTATTTGGCGGCTAAACAGGAACTATTCCACCGCAACTGCGGAGGGGAATCCGCTGATCTTCCTGCTAGCGGGGGACGTAGCGGCCGGGTTGAGCTCCGGTGGGCTCGCCGTCGCGCGCGGCCAGCACGCCATTCACAAACACAGCCTTGGCGCGGCCGTGCGCCTCAAAGCCCTCGAGCGGCGTGTAGTCCACAGCCTGATGCTGCGTCGCAGCACTGATCGTCCAGCGCGCCTTGGGATCCCACACGCACACATCGGCATCGGAGCCCTCGGCAAGACATCCCTTGCGCGGATACATGCCAAAGACGCGCGCCGGGTTCTCGCTCATCAAGCGGCACAGGTCCTCGGGGCCCAGCTGCCCCTCAAAGCTCGTGGCAATCGCGACGGGACGATGCTCCACGCCGGGCCCGCCGTTGGGAATCGCGCGGAAGTCGTCGCGCCCGCGGTCCTTTTGCCCGCGCAGGTTAAAGCTGCAATGATCGGTCGCAATCGTATCGATCTCGCCGGCCACAAGCGCCTCGCGCAGCGCGACACGGTCACCGGCATGGCGCAGCGGCGGGCTCATCACATATTTGGCACCCGCAAAGCCGTCCTCGCCCTGCTCCAAGTAGCACGTATCGTCGAGCATCAGATACTGAGGGCAGGTCTCGACATAGATATTCTTCTGCCCGCGCGCCTTGGCGGCACGGATGGCCTCGAGCCCCAGCTTGGTCGAAAGGTGCACCACGTTGACCGATGCGTCGCCGGCCAAGTGCGCCAGATACAGCAGACGGCTCACTGCCTCGGCCTCGCACACGTCCGGACGGCTGAGCGCGTGGCCCTCGGGCCCGTGGATACCCTGCTCAAACACGCGCTTCTGAAGCTCATTCACCAGCGTGCCGTTCTCGCAATGCACGCACAGGATACCGCCCAGGCGCTTGAGTTCCTCGAGCACCTCGAGCGTCTCGGCATCGTCCAAGCGCAGGTGGTCGTAGGCAAAGTAAGTCTTAAACGACGATACGCCCGCCTCGCGCATAGCCGAAAGGTCGGCGCGGTTGCGCTCGTTCCACTCGGCGAGTGCCATGTGAAAAGCGTAGTTGGCCGTGCAGGTTCCGTCGGCGCGGTGATGCCACTCGGCCAAGGCATCGGGCATGGTCACGCCGCGATCGGCCGTCGCGTAGTCCACAATGGTCGTCGTGCCACCGCAGGCAGCCGCGCGCGTACCGGTCTCAAAGCTATCGGCTGTCCAATCCATGCCGGTCCAGCACTGCATGTGCGTGTGGCCGTCGATAAAGCCGGGGAACACCCAGCAGCCCGCGGCATCCTCGACGGTATCGCCCTCGGCCGGCTCAATCGCCGCGGCGATCCGTACGATCTTATCGCCATCCATGGCAAGATCGGCGCGGCGAAGCCCCTGGGGCGTCACGAGCGCGCCGTTTTTGATGATGATCATAATTGCTCCTTATTGATTGATGCTGTTGGCCACGCGATCAAAATACGAGCAAGCGGCGATATGCTCCGTTATGCGTCGCTGTCCCTTGGCGGTATCGACGTCCCACAGCTCGTAAGCACGCGCATCGACCAACACCACGCCGGTACGGTCCTTGAGGATCGAACCGCCGCCGTCCTTGCCCTCAAGACACATAAGTGCATCGAACAGTTCCGCCGGAAAGAGCACCGGGCTCGAAGGCTCACCGTTGCACGCAAGACGCACCGGATGCTTGCGGCCACGCTCGTCAAATACACGAACCATGGCCTCAAAAGAATCCGAACTCACGAGCGGCTGGTCGCCCGGCAAAAAGAGGCAGCCTTTCCAGTTGCGTTCGACTCCCCACGAAAGGCCCGCACGGACGCTTTCGCTGCGCAGCTCGCCATCGTGCAGCACGCACGGGCAATGCTTGTCCTCACAAATCTGAACGACCTCGGGCCAACGCGTCGAAACCACGACGTCAAAGCCCTGGGGAACCGAATCGATGGTCCGGGCAATCAGCGGCTCGCCATAGATATCGGCGAGCATCTTGTTGGAGCCAAATCGCTTGCCCTCGCCCGAGGCCATAATCACGCAACCGAGTTTCATCTCCGCAAACCTCCCCTGGCTGCCTTGGACACCATAGTTGCTATACCCACCATAGCAAGCTCGCACTCCGTCGGAACAGGCACGCACTCGTTTTCCAGCGAACGCCCCTTGGCTCTCCATAGCACAAAGGAGGGCGCCCCGCGACGCAGGGCACCCTCCTCAATGGTGCAGATATGCCTACTCAGCGTCGCCGGTAAACGTGGTACCGGTCTTGCCGGCAAGACCGTCACGCGCCTTCTCGAGCAACGTGATGAGCGCCGTGCGGCCCGGCTTGCTCTCGGCAAATGTCGAGGCGGCCTGGACCTTGGGCAGCATGGAGCCGCGACCGAACTCGTTGGCCTCGGACAGACGCTTTACGTCAGCCGCGGTCAGCGTGTCGAGCCACTGCTCGTGGTCGGTGCCAAAGCCAATGGCAACCTTCTCCACGGCCGTCAGGATAACCAGGGCATCGGCGTCGAGCTGTTCGGCGAGCTTCTCGGCCGCAAAGTCCTTATCGATGACGGCGGCAGCGCCCTTAAGGTGGTTGCCCTGGGCCTTGGTGACGGGAATGCCGCCACCGCCGCAGGAGATCACCACATGGTTGGACTCGACGAGCGACTTGATGGTGTCGAGCTCGACGATGTTCACGGGCTTGGGCGAGGCAACCACGCGACGGAAGCCCTGCTTCTCGTCGTGGATGAACTGATAGCCGCGATCGGCCTCCAGCTCCTTGGCCTCGGCCTCGCTCATCCACGGACCGATCGGCTTGACCGGGTCGGCAAAGGCCGGGTCGTCTGCCGCAACCTCGACCTGGGTGAGCACGGTGGCGACACCCTTGTCGATATTGCGGTCGAGCATTTCCTCGCGCAGCGCATTTTGCAGGTCATAGCCAATGTAGCCCTGGCTCATGGCGCCGCAAACGGACAAGGGGCAGGGAACGTACTTCTGAGGATTAGAGCGCGTGAGCTCAGCCATCGCGTTGGCGATCATGCCCACCTGGGGACCGTTGCCGTGCACGACGACGACCTCGTTGCCTTCCTCGATCAGGTCGACGATGGCCTTGGAAGTCGTCTTGACGGCCTCCATCTGCTCGGGAAGGTTGGCGCCGAGGGCGTTTCCGCCCAAGGCGACAACAATACGCTTAGCCATTTCTCAGCCCAGCTTTAGGCCTGGAGCCAACGGGCGGTGTTGCGCTCGTCGAGGGCCTTGAGGGTAGCGGCGGGATCGGCAACCTTCTGCAGGAACATCATGGCTGCGATGGCGTACGGCTTGTAGCTGGCCTCCTTGTACATGCCCACGCGGTGCATGTCGAAGACGTCGGCGTTGACCTCGCCGTGCTCGCAGGAGACACCGGAGATGTCGGCGGGCAGCGGGTGCATAAAGATGGTGTCCTGGCCGTTGGCAGTCTTCTCCATGAGCTCGGTCGTGGAGCACCAGTCCTGATGGGTGGCGTTCTGGGCGAGCAGCTCCTTCTCGAGCGCTGCGATGCCGGCGTCGTCGCCCTCGGCGTACAGGTTGGTGCGCTTCTCCATGGCGGCAAACGGAGCCCAGCTCTTGGGGATCACGATGTCGGCGCCCTCGAAGGCCTCGGCCATGGTGTTGACCTGCTTAAAGGTGGTGCCGGACTCGGCGGCATAGGTCTTGGCGCGCTCGACGACCTCGGGCATGAGGTCGTAGCCCTCGGGGTGAGCCAGGGTGACGTCCATGCCAAAGCGGGGCAGCAGGCTGATCAGCGACTGCGGGCAGGACAGCGGCTTGCCGTAAGAGGGCGAATAGGCCCAGGTGACGGCAACCTTCTTGCCCTTGAGGTTCTCAAGACCGCCAAACTCGTTGATGAGGTAGAGCATGTCGGCAGAGGACTGCGTGGGGTGATCGGAGTCGGACTGCAGGGAGATGAGCGTGGGACGGTGATCCAGAACGCCGTCCTCGTAAGCCTGCTGGACAGACTCGGAGACCTCGGCCATGTAGGCGTCGCCCTTGCCGATGTACATATCGTCGCGGATGCCGATGACGTCGGCCATGAAGGAGATCATGGTAGCGGTCTCGCGGACGGTCTCGCCGTGAGCGATCTGGGACTTCTTCTCGTCCAGGTCCTGCAGCTCAAGGCCGAGCAGGTTGGCGGCCTTAGAGAAGGAGAAGCGCGTACGGGTGGAGTTGTCGCGGAACAGCGAGACGGCCAGGCCCGAATCGAAGATCTTGGACGAAACGTTGTTCTCACGCAGCTCGCGCAGGGCGTCGGCGACGATGTAGAGAGCCTTGAGCTCATCGGTGGTCTTGTCCCAGGTGTGCAGGAAGTCGCTGCCGTACATACCCTTAAAATCGAGGCCGTTCAGCTGCTCGACGAGCTCGGTAAACTTGGCGTCCATGTAAATGTCCTTTCTAAAGGTGAAACGATCGCAATGAGTAGATGCGCTCCGGCATGCGCGTGTGGCTAGAACATGCAGAGCGCTATGACGAGGACCCGCCACCGTCGAGGAAGCATGGGAGATAACGACCGCGGGCCCCAAGTCAACAGGAGGCGCCGGGGGCATAAACTGTCCCCGGCTCAACAAGATCGAGGAATGGGACTAGTCGATCTTGTTGTTGGTCAGACCGGCGCGGAACACGGTGGCGTCGCCATCGGCCTGGCTCGGATCGTAGAGGTTCAGGGCAGCCACATACATGGCGGCAGCGGTGACCAGGTCGTCCTTGTAGGTGACCTCGTTGGGAGCGTGAGCCTGAGACTCGGCACCCGGGCCAAAGCCGACGCAGGGGATGCCATAGCGGCCCTGGATGGAAACGCAGTTCGTGGAGAAGGTCCACTTGTCGCACAGCGGACGACCGATGCGCTTGTCCATGCTGGGCTCGCAGCCGATGCGCTCGTCACCAAACATGGCCTTGTGGGCGTCGACGAGGGCCTTGACGTGCGGAGCGGTCTCCTTGTTGATCCACGTGGGGAAGTAAGCCTCGGTCTCGTAGACCTCGCCGGTCCAGGACGGACGGTCGTACATGTACATGGAGACCTTCACGTCGTCGCCGTACTTCTTAGCGGCCGGCAGGTTGCGGATCTCGTCCAGGCAGGACTCCCAGGTCTCGCCGGCGGTCATGCGACGGTCGATGGAGATAGCGCAGGAGTCGGCCACGGCGCAGCGGCTGGGGCTGGTGTAGAAGATCTGGCTGACGGTGCAGGTGCCGCGGCCCAGGAAGCGGGCATCCTCGAAGTGCTCGGGGTTGTACTTGGGGTCGAGCATCTTGACGAGACCCTTGATATCGGTCGACTCGTCGCAGCCGTTGTTGTTGAGGGCGCGAACGTCGGCGATGATGTCGGCCATCTTGTAGATGGCGTTGTCGCCGCGGTCGGGAGCGGAGCCGTGGCAGGAGGTGCCGTGAACGTCGACGCGGATCTCCATGCGGCCGCGGTGACCGCGATAGATGCCGCCGTCGGTGGGCTCGGTGGAAATGACGAACTCGGGCTTAATGCCGTCCTTGTTGTAGATGTACTGCCAGCACATGCCGTCGCAGTCCTCTTCCTGGACGGTGCCGACGACCATGATCTTGTAGCCCTCGGGGATGAGGCCCATGTCCTTCATCATCTTGGCAGCGTAGGTAGCAGAAGCCATGCCACCCTCCTGGTCGGAGCCGCCGCGGCCGTAGATGATCTCGTCGGTCTCGTAGCCCTCATAGGGATCGGCATCCCAGTTCTCGATGTTGCCGATGCCGACGGTGTCGATGTGGGAGTCGATGGCGATGATCTTGTCGCCCTCGCCCATAAAGCCCATGACGTTGCCCAGGCCGTCGACCTTGACCTCGTCATAGCCAAGGCTCTCCATCTCGGCCTTGATGCAAGCGACAACCTCACCCTCCTCGCAAGACTCAGAGGGATGGGAGATCATAGCGCGCAGGAAGCGAGTCATATCAGCACGGTGGGACTCAGCAGCAGCCTTGATAGCGTCGAAATCGAGTTCTTTAGCCATTATTCATAACCTTTCAAACGAAGGAATCTACCTGTGAGGTGGCGGAGCGATACCTATTTACTCCACCCAGTATTAGCAAGTGGGGTATTCGCCCTCCCAGACGATGCGACGGTACTGATCCGGATCCGTGTCGCCCTCGGTGGAGAAGCAGAGCACGGAGCTCGTCTTGTCCAGGCCGATGAGCTCCTTGAGCTCGGCGTACTCGGGATCGAGCATGAGGGTCTCGACCAGGCCGGTGGTCACAGCGCCGGACTCGCCGGAGATGACGCGCGGGTCGCCCTTCTCGGGGGCGCCCAGGGTGCGCATGCCGCGAGCGGTGACCCAGTCGGGGCAGGACACGAAGGCGGTAGCGTGGTTGCGCAGGATATCCCAGCCCAGGATGTTGGGCTCGCCACAGCACAGGCCGGCCATGATGGAGGGCATGTCGCCGTCCACGATGCGCGGGTCGCCGTCTCCGGCGGCAGCGCCCTTGTACAGACAGGCGGCCGGAGCGCACTCGACCACGACAAAGGTGGGCGGGTTATCGGGATACAGGTTGGTGAAGTAGCCCACCACGGCGCCGGCCAGCGAGCCTACGCCAGCCTGGACAAAGACGTGCGTCGGGCGGTTGATGGCCATCTCGCGCAGCTGCTCGGCAGCCTCGGAAGCCATGGTGCCGTAGCCCTCCATAATCCAAGACGGGATCTTCTCGTAGCCCTCCCAGGCGGTGTCCTGAACGATAACGCCGCGCTCGCAGGCATCGGCCTCGGCGGCGGCCATGCGCACGCACTCGTCGTAGTTGACCTCTTCGATGGTCACCGTGGCGCCCTCGGCGGCGATGTTATCGAAGCGGGGCTTGGTGGAACCCTTGGGCATGTGCACGACGGCCTTCTGGCCCAGCTTGTTGGCAGCCCATGCCACGCCGCGGCCATGGTTGCCGTCGGTGGCGGTAAAGAAGGTAGCCTGGCCAAAGTCCTTGGCAAGCTGATCGGAGGTCAGGTAATCGAAGGTGCACTCGGCAACGTCCTTGCCGGTCTCGTCGGCAATGTAGTTGGCCATGGCAAACGAACCGCCCAGAACCTTAAAGGCGTTGAGGCCAAAGCGATAGCTCTCGTCCTTAACGCACAGGTTGGACAGGCCCAGGCGCGCGGCCTGGCCGTCCAGGCGGGCAAGCGGAGTGACGGTGTACTGGGGGAACGACTGGTGGAAGGCGCGGGCCTTCTTCACGTGGTCGAGGCTCATGATTCCCAAGTGCTTGTCATCGCTCTTGGGCATCGTGTTGCCCGCCCACTGGATCTTATCGGCCATACGGTGAACTCCTTAAGTCCTCTCTTGCCGGCCCCCGCATACGCGTTTCAGCCCATTCCCATTCATGCGACTGAACTTTTATGTGGATGCCAAACAAAAAGTTTGTTAGCACTGTTCTATCACACTTTTTGATTGGCAAACCTAACAAATTGTTTGTTGCCGTAATCGGTACCTTTTCGCCGACGAACGGTCACATAACGCAGCGACGCTTTCGTTATTTGCGAACAAGTGGGGTTTATGGCAAAGTGAGCCCAAACTAATTTTTAGGAAGGCACCCATGACCCCCGCACAGATTGAGTTTTACAAGCGCCTTGCACACGGTCTGGCGCTCCAGTTTGGCCCCAACTGCGAAGTCGTCGTCCACGACTTGGAGACCGATGACGTGGACCACTCCATCGTAGTGATCGAAAACGGCCACGTCAGCGGGCGCAAACTAGGTGACGGTCCCAGCCATATTGTGCTTGAGTCCATGCACGAGGGCACCGCCGACGTGCACGACCGCGAGCCATACCTCACCAAAACCGCCGATGGCAAGCTGCTCAAGTCCTCGACCATCTTTATCCGCAACGACGAGGGCAAGCCCGTCGGCATTTTGGGCATTAACTTTGACATTACGCTCATGAAGGCTTTTGAGCGCTCGCTCGACGCGCTCACCGGCACGGGCGACAAGGGATACACCGAGCCCGAGCCCATCACCAAAAACATCGGCGACCTGCTCGAGGATCTGCTGCGCGAGTGCGAGCAGTACGTGGGCAAGCCCGCCGCCCTCATGACCAAGGACGAGCGCATTCGCGCTATCGGATACCTCGACCGCCGCGGCGCCTTCCTTATCTCCAAATCGAGCGAGCGCGCCTGCGAGTTCTTTGGCATCTCTAAGTACAGCTTCTATAGCTACCTCAACGAGGCAAAGGCTGCCGCCGGCGACAAATAGTCAGCGCGCCTGCACCCCTCCCCTTTTGGGCGCGAGTTCTGGAATGCACGAATCCGAGAGTCGGCCGCAAGGCAAGTTCCATATAATCGATGAATGCGAATATTTCGAAAGGATGGAACAAGATGGGGTCGAGCAACGCATCACGCAACGGCCGCGGAGGCACCGTTTCTGGCGCCAGGCATGCGAAACGCGCGTTTGACGAGGGTGAAGACGATCTGTTTGCGTTGAGCCTCGACGACGTGATGAGCGACCGCCCTTGGACCGCCGAGGAACTCATAGGCGGCGGGGTTCGCCCGACAAGTGCAAAGCCCGTGCCTTCCGCCACGCCCGCCCCGGCATCCGTGCCCGCGGACGACTTTGCCACCCGTCCTATCGTGCAGACGACGCGTAACGCCGCCCCTGCACCCCGTCCTGCTAGCGATCCGTCCGAGACGGCGGCATTTCTCGCTGCAGCGGCACAGCGCCATGCGCCCAGCAGCGCGCCCGCGTATGCCACCCCGCAGCAGCCGACATACGCGGCTCCCGAACCCCAGCCCGAGCCCGAGCTCGAGCCGCCTGTCATGGATCTGGATGATCTTTCCAACCGCCAGTTTGCCTTTGATTCCTGGGCGGCGGCAGATCTGGACGAGACCTCGAGCGGCATGCCGGCGCTCGACATTCCGGTAAACCCCCTGTTTACGGCTGCCGAGGAACGCAACTCCGCATACGACAACACCGCAGCATACGCCAACCGCCCGAGCGAACAGCCTCGCGCCAGCCGCATCGAAACCGAGGATTACGGCCAAGCGTCGCGCGGCTATTCTCGTGACCCGTTTGCTGCCACGCCCGCCCCCGATTACAACCAAGCGAGCGTAAAGGCAGCCTCGGCATCGTCGTATACCCACGGCACCGACGATAAGCGCGCCGCCGATTACCACACCGAAGAAGAACCGCCGCGCTTTTCGGAGTTTTCGCAGGCGGCAAAGGTTGTCTTTATCGCCCTCATCATCGCTCTTCTCGGCGTGATCGCGTTTGAGGGATTCCAGCTGTTCCGCGGCCCCACTGCGTCCGAATCGGCAACACAGCAAAAAGAGGACGACAACCAGTACCTGGACATCAACACCCTCAAGGGCGACCCCAACAACGGAGACGACGAGTAGCGAGGGTTAGGGATGGCTGAAGCGTCCACATGCAACACCAGCTTCTACGTGCTGTTTTGTCATCCGGTTACACTTTTCCGGATGTTGAGACCGTCAGATTCGACACTTTTCCGTACTTTCTTACGGCCGATTTCGACACTTTTCCGGATGTTGGCCGAATAATCGCCGCGCAATCAAGCGTCGCTTGCACGTCATTTCGCAGGCGGCGCTTGATTTCTGTCCGCGCGCGCTGATAGACTCCATCGTGCCCGCAAGGAGTGGGCGCGTTTTATCCAGAGTCGGGGTAGAGAGTTGGCTCCACAATCCCGACGCCAACCGGCCAAGAGGCACGGTGGCCCTGCCAACATCGATGAAAGGAGTCCGTATGGACAATTTCTCCGTGCGCAGTGAGCGCAATTTCCACAACCTGGCATCCAAACCAAAACGAATGCATCTTCTGGACGAGCCGAATGGCTACGCCTCGACCATGGTCAAGAGCAGCCTCTCCCACCAGATGCGCTTTACGGTACAGAAGCTCGAGGAAGAGCTCTGTGCTGCCGGCAACCCGCACGTACTGCAGATCAAGCTGCTCGGAGACGACTCGCGCGAGCCGTCCAGCTGGAAGCTCTTTGCCGACGGCAAGTGCGTTGCGGACGGATCCGGCGCCTTTGCCCGCGAGTGCTTCTGCGAGGGAGCCGAGGCATTCCTGGACCTGTGCCGCGGCGCCGTGCGCGCGGCCGAGCTGCGCCAATGGAGCCAGAGGGAGCACGAGCTGCTGAGTGCCGTGCGCGGGATTGCGATGGTGTAGGCAGACAGACCAGGCAGCTCGTCATACTGGTTGACGCTTTGATTCAAACAGCATGGTGGAGCCGCGCTTACAGCTCCGCCATGCCAAACCGAATGGCGTTCTCAAAAGGCCTACCTCCCCTCCGCCTTCAGCTTCAGCAGCAAGTCACCCAGCTCGGGGCACTTGCTAGAAAGGCGCGTCTGAGCTCGCTCGCCCATCCCCCACCGCTGGCGGATCTCCTGGGCGTGCGGACTCACATGATAGTCCCCGTCCATCATCTGCTTGAGCAGCTTGGCGGTCACGCGCGCATCGGCTAGGGCGCTGTGGGCATGGCCCGTCGACTCGTCAAACTCGATGCCAAACCACGTCGCCGCGTCGCCCAACGAGACGTGCCCATGGCCGCCAACGTCCATGATCGAGGTGTAAAACGCCTGCAAGTCGGCCCAGTCCGTAGGAAATGAGGAAAGGTCGATGCGCTTTGCCTGGCACTCGGTCAAAAGCTGTCGGCGGTCCGCCCCGCTCCAGCAAACCACCTGAGCGGAGTAGCGACCGATCCAATCGCCGAGCCTTTTAATCACCACGTAGAGCGGATCGGCCATCGCAGTGTCCACGGCCGATATCCCCGTGAGCTCGCGGACGGGATACGCAACACCTTCGGCATATTCCGTCTGCACAAACTGCGAGAACTCGCCCATCACGTTGCCGCGGTAATCGAGCTTGACGGCGCCGATCTCGATAATCTCGTTGCGCAGCCCGCGGCGCTGGCGCTGTCTTGGCACCGGAGCGAACTCAAAGTCGAGCACGATCTGGCGCGCAAAGTTCGTCGTATCGATAGCCGACACACCCGGCGTCTTTTTGTCTGGCACGGTCAGGGCCTTTCTCCGTCAACTGCCGCTCGTTTCATAGGCGGCTACATTGCCGTAAGAATAGGCGGTCGCGCGGACATAAAAGCGGGGCGCAATGCCACGCTCGATGTCCGCGCGCTGTATGGATAGTCCCAAAAGAGCCATCAGCCCGATGCACCATTATAAGCGAACATATATTCGTATTTATGACCGCGCTTTGATAGAATGGCAGTTGTTGACGGCAGTTCCATGTGCCGGGCAGCGCCCTCCATGCGACGGGAGGTGATGCCCATGACCGATCTGATTGATTTCGTGAAGCTCCTGACCGCTTTGGTCTCGCTCCTCACGGCGCTTATCGGACTTACCGAGGCACTCAAGCAGCGTACGAAGCAAAAGAAGAGGGGTCGACGCCGTTAAGGCATTGACCCCTTGAACTAAGTAACGGCGCTGCCCAGCTATCACCCTTGGGCTGCCGTCGACTTTATTCTACCCACGGTTGCCAGGTTTACCAAATGGATTTTCGGTAAAGGAAGCACGGCACGCCCGCAAAACCACTACGCCCCAAGTGCCGCCATGGGGATCACCGCCACGCCGTCGTCGCGCGTGTAGGCGATGCTCCCCTTGCCCACCACAACCGCCAAAAACGCCGGCGCGGCATTCTGGGCGGCAGGATTGGAGAGCGCTTTCCTCTCCAGCGCCTTGAGATTTCTCGCTCCATCGTCTGCTTTCGCATCACTCAGCTTGACCTCAATGGCTCCCCAGCGCCCGTCGTGCTCAACGATCAGATCGACCTCAAGGCCCTTCTCATCTCGGAAATAATGGACACTGTTGTCGACACCGCCGTAGGTGGAAAGGAACACACGCACGTCGCGCAGAACGAGGTTCTCAAAGAGCATCCCCAGCGTTTGCATATCGCCAAGCAGCCGCTCAGGGGTAGCCCCCAGCAACGCCGCCGCAAGTGACGGGTCGCAGAAGTAGCGCTTGGGGCGCACGCGAACGCGGGCCTTCGAGCGCATGGGCGGCTCCCATCCGCACAGGTCCTCGGTCAGCTTGAGCCTGTTGAAGAGATCCAGGTACGCAGCAATGGTCCTCTCGTCGGGGCCCGCCTCACCGTAAGAGGTGTCCTTTATGAGCGTCTTGTACGTGACAGCCTGGCTCTCGTTCATGGCAAGAGCTCGCAAAAGGCCGTGTGCAAGCTCGGGCGATCATGCGATATGTGAAATTACGCCATTCTCAATGCTGTTTTCACGCTACTTTCAATGTAGTTTTTACGCCATGACCGATGTAGTTTTTACGCCATTTTCATTGAAGGTTTTACGCTTGGCATCCTTAGCGCGACGCTCGCTCAACCCCTGATCACCGGATTGCCCGAATTCCGGGATGCTGCCTCCGCTCCAAACAAAAGGCCCAACTCGCGATGAGCTGCCTCCCATTCCTTAAACATTAGAAATGGGAGGCTTTCCACCCCATGCCTCTATCGGAAACGGCATCCCGTCCTGAGCATCGAATCCGGGACGCAGTTTCCGCATGCGGCTTCGTTAGGAAAGCATATTCCACTCTGAGCGCTCATTCCGGGGTGCAATTTCCGCCAGAGACGCCGCCGAGAAAGCGCATCCCGGTTTGGAGCCGAAATCTGGATGCGGTTTCCGCTTGAAGGGCGATCCGGAAAGCGCGTCCCATTCTGAGGCTCGATACCGGGACGCAGTTTCCGCGAGGGGCCAATCCGGAAAGGCCATCCCACTCTGAAGCCATAATCTGGGACGCGCTTTCCGCCAAAGGCCGCAAAGGGAAAGCGCATCCCATTCCGAGCATCACATCAGAGCGCTTGGTTATCTCCGCTCGCACATCTCGGCAAACGAAATCAGCTTGGTATCTCCCCTGCTCGCCGCGGCTTCCTGACATCCTTGCGTAAAGCCACCCTTCGAGAAGATCACGTAGCTTTTATGCTGCCGCCTAAAGAGCTCGCTTCGGTACACGAGCTTTTCCAGAACATCCCCGCCTACCGGTTCGTTACGCCATTTGCACTCCGCAAAGAGTGCCGCGCCTTCTCCGTCGTCGACAATCAAATCGATCTCTTCCTGCGTACGCGTCCGATTGTCCGTTCCCCACCAACGGCCCACCGTCGCCGGAATCACATCGAGCTGGCCCGCGCGCGCAAGTTCGTACACGTACTGCTTGCAAATGAGCTCAAATACCACGCCCATATAGTCGGACAGATGCGGCTCGATGCGCGCGTATGCCATCTCGGCCATGCTGTTTTGAATGAGCCCGATGTTCTGCGGCACAAACCGGTACCAGAACCTAAACATCTGATCGCACAGTTGATACACGGCCCGTTTGTTGCTCGTCTCGTTGAGCGGCAACTCGCGCTCGACGATGCCGAGCGATATCAGCTTATCAACGTACATTTTAACGTTACTCGCAGGAATCCCCGCGGCGCCGGCAATCTCCGAGAGCTTCGAGCGGCCTTGGGCGATCGCCTGCACAATGGCATCGTATTGCTCGGGGTTGCGGCACTCCTGCAGCAGCAAGTTACTCGGCTCTTCGAAGAGATAGCCCGAAGGATTGAGGAACAAACGCTTGATGTTATCTTTGAGCGATACCGACGGGTCAACTTTTTCAACATACGCGGGAATACCGCCCGTCTTGCCGTAGCAAACTGCTGCATCCTCGTAATCCATCCTGTGCCACAGGCCAAGCGTCGTCAAAAAGTCGAGCGGCATGATTTTAAACTGCGCCGTTCGCCTGCCGTAGAGCGGACTCTCGTAGCCTAGCACTTGCTCTTCCATAAATGAAAGCGATGACCCGCACAGGATAAGCATGAGCTTGGTTTCTTTGTACAAATGGTCGATTTTTTCCTGCAGCAAAGAGCTGACCTCGGGGCACGACTGAGCCAGGTAAGGATACTCGTCGATTACAACGACCAAACGGCTGTCGCGCGACATGGCGGCAAGTGCATCGAACGCCTCGTCAAAGCTTCTAAACGCCACACTTGCCGCGCCCGTCTGACTGGCAAGCATCGCTTGGCTCAAGTACTGCAAGTTCGCCTCCGCATTGGTGCGGCGCGCCTGAAAGTAAATGGCGTGCTTGCCCTGAATAAACTCCGTGATAAGGCGCGTCTTGCCCACGCGACGGCGCCCGTAGATTACGGGCATTTCGAATGAATCCGAACTGTAGAGCCGATTGAGCTCGGACATTTCCGCTGTTCTTCCGATAAACATGCGCGCGCCTTCTATCCTCTATGTTATAGCTATCTATATTATACTTTTCTATAATATAGATAGCTATAACATAATTCGCCAAGCGGCGTACGAAAAGGGGCGATACACCACCGCACGTGGACCGTTCTGGAAAATGTATCCCGTTCTGGAGCCAAAAACTGGGCCGTAGTTTCCGCAGTCCCATGCCATCCGGAAAGCGCGTCCCGCTCTGAGCCTGAATTCTGAGATGCACTTTCCGCTGAAGCTTCTGCCGGAAAATGCATCCCATTCTGAGCGTCGAATCCGGGACGCAGTTTCCGGTAGAAGCACCGCTGGGAAAGTTCATCCCACTCCGAGAGCTCATTCTGGGACGCAGTTTCCGGTTGAGGGCTGATCCGGAAAGCGCATCCCATTCCGAGCGGCAATTCCGGGTCACAGTTTCCGCCGACACAGACGACGATCCGCCGCCCGTATCACATGCCTTCAAATATGCGATCCAGAAACACAAAACAGCAGATAGAATGCTCTTTTTCGAAAAAGTACACGTCCCGAAACTTACCAAGGCTTCATAACTAGCTACCATTCACGGGTGCCGATTACCGCCCACCGATTCGGATGTAAAAATGTCGCCGAAACCAGGCCATCTACCTGCATGGTTAGATTTTGGTCAGCTTTTGGTCAGCTGAGCGGCAAGTTCCGGCTGATACGTTTTTGCTACCCAAAAGGAGGCGGTAGCTCATGACCCATTGCAATGACCAACTCATCGACCAACTGTTGGACCAAGCCGAGCAGGAGGGACGATGCCTTATTCCCCCGAGTGCGGCGATCCGCAAAGCACTCCTTCGGCGCACCGGTGTCACGGTCGTCTCCCCCATGCCGGGACTGTTCGCGCGAAAAACGCGCTGGGATGAACTAAACCGAGCGCAACGCCATTGCGAGATTATCCGCGCCCTTGCGATCATCCACCCCGATTGGACGTTCTGCTCGTTTTCGGCTGCCTGCCTGCTGGGGCTCGAGGTCTCGTGGCGACACCTGAATGTCTTGCATGTCTGCAGCTCGACAAAGCCGTCGGCTCGTACGGGCGCACATATTCAGCGGCACCAGATTGAGCCGGCCGGAGCAATACGCAGAGTCGGCATATCGTTAACGCCGCCCATCCAAACGGCCACAGATTGCCTGCTGCAAACTGGTTTTGCCGACGGCATGCCCATTGCCGATTCGGCAATCTCAAAGCTCGGCCTTACGCGAGAGCAGTTGATAGAGGCCGTCGAGCAACGAACGACCGCCCGCAATGGTCGCGCGATTCGCACCGCCCTCACAACGCTTCGATATGCCGACGCCCGCGCCGAGAGCGGCGGGGAATCGGTCGCCCGAGCCGCCATGATCGAGACCGGTTTTGCGCCCGACTGGCTTCAATACGAATTGACGGACCCCTTCGATTCGGCCAAGCCCATACGAACGGACTTTGCCTGGGAGCGCCAGGCGCGGGGACTCACGCTGGGCGAGCTCGACGGGCTCATCAAATATACCGACCAGACCATGTTGGCCGGACGCACCACCGCCGAGGCGCTCGTTGCCGAACGTCAGCGCGAGGCGCACTTATCGCTCTACGGTCATCCCCTGCTGCGCTTTACCATGAACGAGGTCCGCTCGGCAGGAATGCTCGCCAAAAAGCTGCAGACGGCAGGCATCCGGCAGACCGCGCTGCCGACGTGGCTCAACGACGTGGAGCTGTAGGAGCTGCTGAGCTTATGCCCGCCTGCCTGCCAAACCGGGACGCACTTTCCCAACAGCCACGCACGCGGAAAGCGTGTCCCAGTTCGGACACTCAAAACGGGGTGCGCTTTCCATATGGCATGCCTAGCGGAAACCGTATCCCGGAATCCGGCCTCAGAACGGGACAGGCTTTCCGGTTGAGTCCTTCAGCGGAAACGGCATCCCGGAATAGACGCTCAAACTGGGACGCAGTTTCCGCTGAGATTCCATCCGGAAACCGTGTCCCACTCCGAGCGTCTATTCTGGGATGAACTTTCCGCCTGATGGTTCAGCCGGAAACGGCATCCCACTCTGAATCGAAATTCTGGGACGCAGTTTCCGGTTGAGGGCTGTTCCGGAAAGCGCATCCCATTCCAGGCGCGGATTCCGGGATGCACTTTCCGTTTGAAGCCCAACCGGAAAGCGTATCCCGTTTAGAACGTCGAATCTGGGACGCTGCCTCCGCTCCAAACAAAAGGCCCCGGCTCGCGATGGAGCTGGGGCCAAAGGCGCAGCGTATGTAATTGATGCTGAGCGCGAACGGCTCGTTAGCAATGGCCGTACGCGCTCTACCCTACCCGCGGTGACGGGCGCGGCTGTAGGGCGTATCCACCATGGGCAGATCGGGACGCAGCTTGCCGTCGAATGCGCGATAGGCGTTCTGTACGGCGGGCGCCGTGGGGATCGTTGCGATCTCGCCGATGCCCTTGCCGCCATATGCCACAGGCAGCAGCTCGTCCTTCTCCACGTAGATGGCGTGGATATCCGGAATCTCGGGCGCACGGAACAGCCCGAGCGTACCGTACCTTGCCTGGGGCACGCAGTCCTTGAGCGGCCAATCCTCGGTAAGCGCATAGCCCATACCCATGAGCACGCCGCCTTCGATCTGACCCTGGATGGAGATGGGGTTGACCACCTTGCCGGAATCGTGCGCGGCATAGACCTCGCTCACGCGACCGTCATCATCCAGAATGACCACATGCGTGGCAAAGCCGTAGCAGATGTGGCTCTTGGGGTTGGGAACGTCGGCGCCCAGCTTGTCGGTCGGCTCCAGGTACACGTAGCCAAACTCGCATCCCTCGAGCGCCTTGATGGCGGTCGCGGGATCCTGGGGATGCATGCCCTGGCCGGCGACGAGTTCCTGCGTGCGCAGCTGATAGGCGCGACCGTCGTCGTACTCGATCTTGACGCCGTCGCCATGCGCGCTCACAGGGGCATCGGGTGCATGCTTGCCGGCCTCGACGTCAAGCATGGCGTCGCGCAGCAGGAAGGCAGCACCGCGTACGGCCTCGCCGGTCACGACCGTCTGACGCGAGCCAGACGTGGTGCCGGAGTCGGGAGCGTTCTCGGTGGAGCACTCGCCGTTGGCGATGCAGCTCAGCGGCAGGCCGCATGCTTCGGCAACGTCCTGCAAAAAGACGGTATTGCAGCCCTGGCCGATGTCGGACGTGGCGGCATAGACCACGGCCACGCCATTCTCGATGCGAATCTTGCAGCGGCCGGCATCGGGCAGGCCCACGCCCACGCCGGCGTTCTTCATGGCGCAGGCGATACCGGCGTGTCCGGGATGCGCATAGTAGGCATCCTTGACCTCGAGCAGTGTCTCCTTCAGCGCCGTGGAGCAGTCGGCAATCTGGCCGTTGGGCAAAACCTCGCCCGGCTCGATGGCGTTGCGGTAGCGAATCTCCCACGGATCCAGGCCGACCTTCTCTGCCAGCAGGTCGATCAGGCTCTCGAGCGCAAACTCGGACTGGCAAACGCCAAAGCCGCGGTACGCGCCGGCGGGCGGGTTGTTGGTGTAGTAGCCATAACCGCGAATGTCGGTGTTCTGGTACTTGTAGGGGCCGACGGCATGCGTGCAGGCGCGCTCGAGCACCGGGCCGCACAGCGACGCGTAGGCGCCGGTGTCAAAGTTGATCTCGCAATCCAGACCGGTAAAGTTGCCCTCGGCGTCGCAACCCAGTGTAAAGGTACCGTCCATGGCGTGGCGCTTGGGATGGAATGCAAGCGACTCGGCACGAGTGAGCTTGCACTTCACAGGACGCTGGAACTTATAGGCAGCGAGCGCGGCCAGGTGCTGGATGGACACGTCCTCCTTGCCGCCAAAGCCGCCGCCCACGAGCATGGTCTCGACGACCACACGCTCGGGTTCGCTATCCCAGCCAAACATGTGGGCGCACTCTTTGCGCGTATCGTAGGCGCCCTGGTCGGTCGACTGCACCTTGACGCCGTTCTTGTACGGGAAGGCGACGGCGCACTCGGGCTCCAAGAAGGCATGCTCGGTAAAGGGTGTGGTAAAGCGCTGTGTCACGGTAAACGCGCTCTCCGCCAGCGCCTTGGCGGCGTCGCCGCGCGTCACATGGCGGCTCTGGCACACGTTGTCCTTGAGCTCCACCGTGTTGCCAAAGGCAAAGAAGCTGTCGTGCAGGCACGGGGCGTCGGCAGCCCTGGCCTCGGCGATGTTGCGCACGGGCTCCAGCGGCTCGTAATCGATCTTTACGAGCTTCTTGGCCTTCTCGAGCGTCGCCTCGTCCTCGGCAACCAACAGCACGATGGCATCACCCACGCAACGGGTGATATCGCCCTGAGCGATCATGACGTCCCAGTCCTGGATAAGGTGGCCGACCTGGTTGACCGGTACGTCCTCGGCGCGCAGGATGCCCACCACACCGGGCAGGGCCTCGGCCTTGGAGGTATCGATGGAGAGCACGCGGGCGCGCGGATACTTGGAGCGCACGGCACTGGCATAGGTCAGACCCGGCTGATCGAGCTCGTCGATGTCGTCGGGATACTTGCCCTCGCCGAGCACCTTCTTGCGCACGTCGATACGGAAGGCGCGCTTGCCCACGCCGTAGTCATCGCCGCGCTCCAGATCCTCGTCGATCTGCTTTTCGCCGCGAAGCACCGCAGCGGCCAGCGAGATGCCCTCGATAATCTTCTTGTAGCCGGTGCAGCGGCACACGTTGCCCCGGATGGCCTTTTTGATCTCCGCCTCGGTGGGGTTGGGGTTCTGATCCAGCAGGGCCTTGCCCGCCATTACCATGCCGGGGATGCAGAAGCCGCACTGAACCGCCCCCGCCATGCCGAAGGCGTAGGTATAGACCTGCTTTTCAAAATCGGTCAGCCCCTCCACCGTGACGATGGACTTGCCCTCCAGCTTATCGGTCTGGGGGATGCATGCCTTGGTGGGCTTACCGTCGATCAGCACTGTGCAGGTGCCGCAGGCGCCCTCGCTGCAGCCGTCTTTTACACTGGTGAGATGCAGGGTATCCCGCAGGTAGCGGAGCAGCTTCTGGTTGTTTTCCACTGTCACGGCCCGGCCGTTCACGGTAAATTTTGCTATGGCAAGTTCCTCCTTGACTGCCGTGCCCAACCCTGGTCCCACGGTCATCGGTGTTCTTTCGGAAAGGTCGACCTTTCCGCTGTCTCTATTATACAATAACTTTCTTGCCGCCGCAACTGGACTTTGTCCGGCACGCTATTTTATCTCGGAAACAACGCCACCAGACGGCAGCTCCCACCCCA
>UQIY01000043.1 GCA_900541195.1 uncultured Collinsella sp.
TTCGTCGGCAGCGTCAGATGTGTATAAGAGACAGCTCAATCGCAGTATGAAAGTCCAGTTTTTTATCTGCTGTAGCCTCAGCAATAATCTTATCGCCGCTGTGGAATTTTCCTGCCAGGAACAAATCACTCAGCGGATCCTCCACCAGCTTACGCAAAGCTCGGCGCAGCGGACGCGCACCATACTTGCTGTCGCTGCCTTCCTGCAGCAGCAGCTCGCGTGCCGAAGCAGTCAGCTCGATGCTGAGGCCGTTGCCTGCCAGGCGCTGGTTCAGCTCACGCAGCATATTGTCGGCAATCAGTTCCAGCTCCTGTCTGCCCAAGGAATTGAATACAAGAATTTCGTCCACACGGTTCAAAAACTCCGGACGGAACATGTTCTTGATTTCAGCAAGCACCTGCTCCTTGCGGTTCTTGCGCTCGCCTGCCTCGTTGCCGGCAAAGCCCAGCGGTCTGGTATTGGCCAGCTGCTGTGCGCCGGCGTTGCTCGTCATAATCAGCACGGCATTACGGAAGTCTACCGTGCGTCCCTGACCGTCGGTCAGACGGCCATCCTCCATAATCTGCAGCAGCAGATTAAACACATCGGGATGTGCCTTTTCGATTTCGTCCAGCAACACTACGCAGTAAGGCTTACGGCGTACCGCATCCGTCAGCTGTCCGCCCTCGTCGTAGCCTACATAGCCCGGAGGTGCACCTATCAGACGTGCTGTAGTGTGCTTTTCCATGTATTCCGACATATCAAAGCGCAGCATAGCACGTTCATCGCCAAACAGCTCCTGTGCCAATGCCTTCGCCAGCTCGGTTTTGCCTACACCGGTAGGACCGAGGAACAGGAAGCTGCCGATGGGCTTGTTCGGGTCGGACAGGCCGGCGCGGTTGCGGCGGATGGCACCGGCAACGGCGGAAACGGCTTCGTCCTGGCCGATGACGCGCTTATGCAGCTCACCCTCCAAGCCCTTCAACTTGTCGAGCTCGCCCTGCATCATCTTGGACACGGGCACGCCGGTCCAGGCACTCACGACCTCGGCGATCTCATCGGAGGTCACCTGTTCGTTGAGGCCCTCGCCGTCCTGCTGCTTTTGCGCCTCGAGCGCGGCCTCGGAATCCTGAATCTGCTGCTGCAGGCCCGGAATCACGGAGTAGCGCAGCTCGGACGCACGGCCCAGATCGCCGTTGCGCGTCGCGCGCTCCTCTTCGCTCCTGGCCTCGTCGAGCTGGCCCTTGAGCTCCTGCACGTGGTCGATGGCGTTCTTCTGGTTGAGCCAGCCAGCCTTTTGCACGTTGAGTTTTTCCTGGACCTCGGCGATCTCCTGGCGCAGAGCCTCCAGACGCTCCTTGGAGGCATCGTCGGTCTCCTTCATGAGCGCCTGCTCCTCGATCTGCAGCTGGGTGAGCTGACGCGTGGTGGCGTCGATCTCGACCGGCATGCTGTCGAGCTCCATGCGCAGACGGCTTGCCGCCTCATCGACCAGGTCGATGGCCTTGTCGGGCAGGAAGCGGTCGGCGATATAGCGATCGGAGAGGTCGGCGGCGGCCACGAGCGCGCTATCGGTGATGTGCACGCCGTGGAAGATCTCGTACTTCTCCTTGAGGCCACGCAGGATCGAGATGGTGTCCTCGACGGTAGGCTCGCTCACCATAACGGTCTGGAAACGACGCGCGAGCGCCGCGTCCTTCTCGATGTACTTGCGGTATTCGTCGAGCGTGGTCGCGCCGATCGCATGCAGGTCGCCACGGGCGAGCGCCGGCTTGAGGATGTTACCGGCGTCCATGGAGCCCTCAGTGGCACCCGCGCCCACGATGGTGTGGAGCTCATCGATGAACAGGATGACCTTGCCCTCGGACTTCTGTACCTCCTTGAGCACGGCCTTCAAGCGGTCCTCGAACTCGCCGCGGTACTTGGCACCGGCGACCAGCGCGCTCATGTCAAGCTCGATGAGGTCGCGGTCACGCAGGGTGCTCGGAACGTCGCCGGCCACGATACGCTGGGCGATACCCTCGACGATGGCCGTCTTGCCGACGCCCGGCTCGCCGATGAGCACGGGGTTGTTCTTGGTGCGACGGGACAGAACCTGGATTGTGCGGCGAATCTCATCGGTACGGCCGATGACCGGGTCGAGCTTGCCGGCACGGGCAAGGTCGCAGATATTGCGGCCGTACTGCTCCAGCGCCTCAAACTGAGTCTTGTCCTCGGCAGACGTCACGCGGTCATCGCCACGCAGCTCCTCGTAGACCTGCTCGATGCGCTCCTTGGTCACGCCAGCGTCACGCAGTACACGACCAGCCTCACCCTTGTCCTCGGCAAGCGCCATCAGCAAATGCTCGGTCACCACAAAGCTGTCGCCCATCTTGGTGGCCTTTTTCTCGGCCTTCTCGATGACGCGGACAAGCTCATTGGAAAGACCCATCTGCTGACCCTCGCCCGAAACCTTGGGCGCGTGGTCGATGGCATCCTGTGTGGAACGTGCAAGCTGAGCCGGGTCGGCACCGATGCGCTCAATGATCACGGAGATATTGCGCTCGCCGGCACCGAGCAGGGCGGACAGCAGGTGGATCGGCTCCACCGCGCCGGCCTGCGCATCGGCAGCCGCGCTCATGGCGGTCTGCAGCGCCTCGCGCGACGTCATTGCTAGCTTATCGATTCTCATGGAATCACCTCTCTTGGGGTGGCCGCCCTACGGGGCGGCTTCACGTTGTTCGAGAAGTATTGTTGCCAGCTTTGCGCGATCTTATACACAAATCTAAGTCTCTATATATAAGATTTTCTGAGTGATTGAAAGATAGGGGTAAAGATGTCGGCCCGCCGCCGCACAGGTGCGCTACCGTCTCAATCTGTAACATCTATCGACCGTTTCTGGCTCCAGATGTTACAAATCGAGACGAATTGTTCAGCGGCACCCGTTTGTCTCAATCTGTAACATCTACTCGGCAAATAGAGCTCTATCTGTTACAAATCGAGACAAACCGAGAACCACCACAAAGGGGACAGGCACCTTTGTGGTGGTTTTCGACGCTAACGGTCGACCATCTCGCGCCATGAGATTAAACTTGAATTGTTCTCTGAACATATCCATTTCTGCCTATCCTCAACAGATCTTTGTCTCAAGGAGCGCATATGAAGCCGCCTCATTCCACCGGTCGCAACGTCATCGCCATTCTCGCCATACCCATCGTGATGCTCTTCCTTATCGTCATCACGCCCTTTTCTTTTGGTATCGCCTCGCCCTTCGATCTTTGCGGGATGATCGACGCCGGCTCGCGTGCCACCTCGCTCTCCTTTGTCTGCCGTGGCGTGTTCTACGAATATGCAATTCCCACCGGACTTTGGCAGTCCAAGTTACCGTTGCTCGGTCAGATCGACGGATGCTCCCCCTATTTCTGCCTTGGACCTCAGGCGCTAAACTATCTAATCGACGACCAGCCACTCGACTCCATCGGCCTTGCCTACGACTACGCACCAAACACCGATGAGCGCCACATGAACCAAGTCCTCGACAAGATGCTTGGACAGTGCGGGCTCACCGAGGAGGCCGGTCGAACCATCTATAGCAACCAGAAATTAAAGCGAACAGAACTCCGCCGTGTCGGAAAAATCAAAGGGCGAAACAGGGCCGCCTACTGGGATGCCTGGGCAACACGCGACAAGGGCGAATTCGGACACAGCACCTATATGGTCACTGTCTACACCAAAGACGGAATTAAGGACAATGTTGACGATTTCGCGTCATCCAAACTCGGCATCCCCAAAACAACCAAGCCCGCCAGCCCAGATGAAATCCTGTAGAGACGCTCATTAGAATGTCGTTCAGCGAGCACGGCAACATCGAGCTCGCCCCCACCACCACAAAGGGGACAGGAGCCTTTGTGATGATCTTCGGCCCCGGCGTTCACCATCTCGATCTGTAACATCTAGCTGCCGTTTTGGACCTCAGATGTTACAGATCGAGACGAAATGTTCAGCAGTTCCCGTTTATCTAAATCTGTAACAACTACTCGGCAAATAAGGGTCTACCTGTTACAGAACGAGACAAACCGCGGACCACCACAAAGGCGCCTGTCCCCTTTGTGGCGGTTTTCGACAAAAAAGAAGCCGCCCCGATAACAGGAGCGGCTTCAAGCAAGTCTATTTTTAGCGTCCCTCAAGACCCAACGAGAACGTCGCGGTAGCCCCGGACACACCTTTCCCTCGGGCGACCCTCGCGAAGCGCGTGAGCACGAGGGAAAGGTGTGTCCGGGGCGTACAGCAACGTTACTCGGCAGCGGCCTTGAACTTGTTGTAGTTGATCAGGCAGCCGGCCTTGACGATGGCGCGCTCCTCGGCCGTCATATCGGCAATGTAGAGCTCAATCTGCTCAACTGCACCGTCGGCGCGCACTACGTACGCGGCGATGTCCTTTAGGTCGCCATCGAGCGCGGCGCGGATACCCGGCACAAAGACGTAGTCGCCCACCTCAAAGTTGGGCTCGGCCTCCATCTGGAAGGGCACCATGCCCCAGTTCATCACGTTGGAGCGATAGCGCTTGGTGGCGTACTCGTGGACGATGTTTGCCAGACCGCCGATCACGCGCTGGCAGCTCGCGGCCTGCTCGCGGGCAGAGCCGTCACCGGGCTTCTTGGCATAGAGCATGGAGCCGTACTCAGTCGCCTTGGCATCCGCCGCGACGCCCGCGCCGGCCAGCGCCTCAAACACGCCCGCAAGCTCGGCATCGAGTGCCGCCAGATCGCCTGCTGCCCCGCCAGCAACGCGGCGCTTTTCCACCGCGTCGACCTCCTTGGAGCGACCCACGTAGGCCGGGTCGCGACGGCTGAGCGTAAACTCTGCCAGACCCAGCGGGTTGGAGCGGAAGGAGCTCGTCTCGCCCGAAGGAATAAGCTCGTCGGTCGTGGTGACCGGGTCCATGATCTTGGAGCACACCTTAAGCAGGATGTCGTCGCCGAGGGGCTCCATCGCGGGCCACGGCTTGATGTTGGGACCCTCGACCAGCTCGTCGGCAGGCTCCGCCTTGCCAAAGCCCCAGTACACGCGCTTTTTGTACGGCGCGTCGTCAAAGGTGTACTCGCAGGCCTCGTCCCACGTCTCCTCGGGCAGGTCGGTCGCCGGCGTCAGGACGCCGCCGTTGGCAGCCGTCGCCGCAATGGAGCGGGCGTCCATCAGAGCCACGGCGCTCAGCTGGCCATTGCCCGGCTTGGAACCCTCGCGATTGGGGAAGTTGCGCGTGGTGTGACGGATCGAAAGGCCGTTGTTGGCAGGCGTATCGCCGGCGCCGAAGCACGGGCCGCAGAATGCCGTGCGCACGATCGCGCCGGCCTCCATAAGGTCGTAGATATAGCCGCGGCGCGTAAGCTCGAGTGCCACGGGCTGGCTTGTGGGATAGACCGACAGCGAGAACTCGCCGCAGCCGGTGTTGGCGCCCTTGAGCACGCGGGCAGCCTGGACCACGGAGTCGTAGTTGCCGCCCGAGCAGCCGGCGATAACGCCCTGCTGCACGTGCAGCTTGCCGTCGACGATCTTGTCGAGCAGGCTAAAGTGCGTCTTGCCCTCGCCGATCTTGGCGGCCTCGAGCTCGACCTCATGCAGAATGTCCTCGAGGTTCTCGTTGAGCTCGTCGATCTCAAAGCCATTGGAAGGATGGAACGGCAGCGCGATCATGGGCTTGATGCTCGACAGGTCGACCTCGACGCAGCCGTCGTAGTAGGCGACATCGGCGGGCTTGAGCTCGCGGTAGTCGTCCCCGCGGCCGTGCATGGTCAAAAACGCGTGCGTGTCCTCATCGGTGGCCCAGATGCTCGACAGGCAGGTGGTCTCGGTGGTCATAACGTCGACGCCGTTGCGGTAGTCGGTCGTCATGCTCGCGATGCCGGGGCCCACGAACTCCATGACCTTGTTCTTGACGTAGCCCTTGGCAAAGACGGCGCGGATGATGGCGAGCGCCACGTCGTGCGGGCCGACGCCGGGACGCGGGGCGCCCGTGAGGTAGATGGCGACAACGCCGGGATAGGCAACATCGTAGGTGTCACGCAGCAGCTGCTTGGCCAACTCGCCGCCGCCCTCGCCCACGGCCATGGTGCCCAGGGCGCCGTAGCGGGTGTGCGAGTCGGAGCCCAAGATCATCTTGCCGCAACCGGCGAAGTTCTCACGCATAAAGGAGTGGATGACGGCGATGTGCGGCGGGACGAAAATGCCGCCGTACTTCTTGGCAGCCGAGAGACCAAAGACGTGGTCGTCCTCGTTGATGGTGCCGCCCACGGCGCACAGCGAGTTGTGGCAGTTGGTGAGCACGTAGGGCAGCGGGAACTGCTCCATGCCCGAGGCGCGCGCCGTCTGGATGATGCCGACAAAGGTGATGTCATGGCTCGCCATGGCGTCGAAGCGAATCTTGAGCGCCTCGGGATCTCCAGACGTATTGTGTGCCTGGAGGATCGAATACGCGATGGTGCCGCGCTTGGCGTCCTCAGGCGTCTGCGTAATGCCGCGCTCGGCAGCCTCGGCCGCAGGCACGACCTCGCTGCCGCCGCGCAGGTAGATGCCGTCCTCGTACAGCTTAACCATACTGTCTCCCACTCTGCCCGAAAGGCTCGGGCGCATAGCATACATTCGTTCAATATCGTGCCATAGAACGGTTGCGAGTGGGTTACGAATCTGCACGTTCACTTTATCTCGGTAAAGCATAGAACGAGCCCGGTGTAGTGACATCAGACTTGGTGCAAGGAGTGTCCCAAAGTGCCGGCACAAAAGGAACGTCCCCAAGCGCCAGCCAAAAATGGGAGTGGATAATCCCCCGTTTCTAGTCCTCAAGCGGACCAAAAGTGGGAGATTATCCACTCTCATATTGTTAGGATTTGCGTCGTAGAGCCGCCGTAACTAAAGATCGGTTCCCGCGCCTAGCAGCTTGCGCATGACTTGCTCGGGGTTGACTGAGCCGTCGCGCGGGGCCAGGGCGGTGATCTTCTTCTGCATCTTGTACTCGTGCAGCTCGTCCTCGAGCTGGCGCACGCGGGCGCGGAGCTTCTCGTTCTCGCGATCGCGCTCCTCGGCACGCTCCTTCATATCGAGGATGCGCACCACGCCGGCGAGGTTGATGCCCTCGTCGGTCAGTTGGTTGATGAGCTCCAGACGCTCAATATCGGCACGCGAATACAGGCGCGTGTTACCGCCCGAGCGCTGGGGGTTCACCAGGCCCTTGGACTCGTAGACGCGCAGAGTCTGCGGATGCATGCCGGTCAGCTCGGCCGCCACGCTGATCATGTACAGCGGTTTGTTCCTATTGTCCTCGGCCATGCTACCTGACCCCTTTCCGTCTCGTTATCGTCCATCATAAGCCCGCGGGCGCGGGCGTGCGCCACGACCGCCCTAGTACGTCGCCTTGTAACGGTTGACTTTCTCGCGGTAGTCGCGCGTGTCGGCCTCGCGCAGCTTGGTCATGGCATCGCGCTCGTCGTCGGACAGGTTCGTGGGGACCTGCACCTTGATCTCGACGAGCAGCGCACCCGTGCGGCCGCGATGCTTAACGTCGGGCGCACCCATCTCCTTAAAGCGGAACTTCTTGCCCGTCTGGGTGCCAGCGGGCACCTTCAGACGAACCGTCGCGCCGCCGGGCGTGGGCACATCCACCGTGCAGCCGAGCGCCGCCTCATAGACCGAGATCGGCACCTCCATGGTCACATCGGCACCCTTGCGCTTAAACAGCGGGTGCTCCTCCACGTGCGTGGTCACGACCAGGTCGCCGCGCTCGCCTCCGGCAACGCCGTACTCGCCGCGACGTTTGTAACGCAGCTTGCCTCCGTCGACCGCGCCCGCAGGCACCGAGACCGTAATGGTCTGCTGCTCGCCCGTCGAGGGAATGCGGTAGGTAACCTTGTGCGTCACGCCGCGAAACGCGTCCTCGGCCGTCACATCGACGGTCAGCGACAGGTCGCCGCCCTTGCGTGCGCGGTTGCGGCCCGCGCCCGCACCGGCAGCACCCGCGGCACCGGCAAAGCCCGAGCCCCAGTCGCTGCCCCAGGCGCCGTTGCCGCTGAAGATGCTGTCGAAGATGTCGCCCCAGCCGCTCGCGCCCGCGCCGGCACCGTAGCCGCCGCCATACGCGCCGCCCGCGCCCGGCATGCCGCCAAACATGAGCATCTGGTCGTACTCTTTGCGCTTCTTCTCGTCCGAAAGCGTCTCGTAGGCCTCGCTGATCTCCTTAAACTTGGCCTCGTCGCCGCCGGCATCGGGGTGATATTTTTGCGCGAGCTTGCGAAACGCGCTCTTGATCTCTTTGTCGGAGGCGCTCTTGGATACGCCCAGGATGTCATAGAAGGTTTTGCCTGCAGCCATCGTAGCTCCTCTCCTGTTACGTCCGCCGTCCATGCGGGCGGCGGCCCATGCTTTCATATGGCACTAGGTCAGAAAGGGCCCCGGGTGTTGCCCCGGGGCCCTTCTCAATTACTCCTCGGTGCTCTCGGCCGTATCGGCCGTAGCATCCTCGGGCGCCGCTTCGGGCTCCGGTGCGGGGCGCTTCTCGCCACCGTAGGTCACCGTCACCATCGCGGAACGCAGGATGCGATCCGCCATGCGGTAGCCCTTCTGGTACACGTCGTTGACGGTCTCGTCGTACTGCGATGCGTCCTCGACACGCCCCACGGCCTGGTGCTCGAGCGGATCGAACGCCTCGCCCTTGGGGTCGATGGGCTCAACGCCCTCGTGCGCAAACACATCGAGCAGCTTGGCATGCACCGCATCGACGCCATCGACGAACTGCTTAAAATCGTCGGAAAGCTCCTGGCTACGGGCATGGTCGATTGCACGCTCGATATCGTCAACCACCGGCAGCAGCGCAGTGACGAGCTTCTCGGTCGCGCGCTCGCGCTCGGCGATGCGCTCGTTGGCGGTGCGGCGACGGAAGTTCTCCCAGTCGGCCTGTAGACGGGCGGTGCGCTCGGTGGCGTCCTTTGCCTTGTCCTCGGCGGTCTTCTGAGCCTCTGCCGCAGCATCGAGCTCGTTACGCACGTCGGCAAGCTCCTTTTGGGCCTGCTCGAACTTAAGCTTAAAGTCGTTGTCGGCGGCTTCATCACCGGCGCGGATAGCGGCTTCCACCATCTCGTCCTCGGTCATCGTCGCCTCCTTGTTGGAATCCTCTACCTGGTTCTCGGCAGCCTCGGCGGCCTCGGCCTCGTTGGCCTCGGTATCGTCGACGGCCTCTACGGGAATCTTCACGTCCTTCTCCTCAGAGTCAACGGGGGCGGCGCCAGCGGCAGCCGCCTCCGTGCGAGCTTTACGGGCGGACATGATTACTTGTCCTCGTCGTCCACAACCTCGTAGTCGGCGTCGACAACGTCATCGTCGGCAGGCTGGGCGCCGGCGGCGCCGTCGGTCTGCTGCTGAGCGTCGGCGTAGACAACCTGAGCCAGCTCGTAGGCTACGGACTGCAGGGACTCGCCAGCGGCCTTGATGGCCTCGACGTCAGAGCCCTCGAGCGCCTTCTTGGCGTCGGCGATAGCGGCCTCGGCCTTGGACTTCACATCGGCGGAAACCTTGTCGCCCAGCTCGTTGAGGGTCTGCTCGGTGGAGTAGCACAGGCTATCGGTCTGGTTGCGGACCTCGACCTCTTCCTTCTGCTTCTTGTCCTCCTCGGCATGAGCCTCGGCGTCCTTGACCATACGATCGACCTCGTCGTCAGACAGAGCGGTGGAGCCGGAGATAGTGATCTGCTGCTCCTTGCCGGTGCCCTTGTCCTTAGCGGAGACCTTGACGATGCCGTTGGCGTCGATGTCGAAGGTGACCTCGATCTGCGGCACGCCGCGGCGGGCAGCCGGGATACCGGTCAGCTGGAACTTACCGAGCGACTTGTTGTCGCGGGCAAGCTCGCGCTCGCCCTGGAGCACGTTGATCTCGACGCTGGTCTGGTTGTCGGCAGCGGTGGAGTAGACCTCGGTCTTGGAGGTCGGGATCGTGGTGTTGCGGTCGATCATCTTGGTCATGATGCCGCCCATGGTCTCAACGCCCAGCGACAGCGGGGTAACGTCGAGCAGCAGGATGCCCTCGACGTCGCCGGTGAGCACGCCGCCCTGGACGGCAGCACCGTCGGCAACGACCTCGTCGGGGTTCACGGACATGTTGGGCTGCTTGCCGGTCATGGTCTTGACCAGATCCTGGACAGCGGGCATACGGGTGGAACCGCCAACGAGGATGACCTCGGTCAGATCGGAGAGCTTGAGCTTAGCGTCGCGGAGGGCGTTGGTAACAGGCTGCTTGCAGCGCTCGAGCAGGTCGCGGGTGATCTTCTCGAACTCGGCGCGGGTCAGCGTGTAGTTGAGGTGCAGCGGGCCGGACTGATTCATGGTAATGAACGGCAGGTTGATGGTGGTCTGCTGGGCGGCGGAGAGCTCCTTCTTGGCGTTCTCGGCAGCCTCCTTCAGACGCTGCAGGGCCATGGGGTCCTGACGCAGGTCGACGCCGTTCTCCTGCTGGAACTTATCGGCCATCCAGTCGATGACGCGCTGATCCCAGTCGTCGCCGCCCAGGTGGTTGTCGCCCGAAGTGGACAGAACCTCAAACACGCCGTCGGCGAGGTCGAGGATAGAGACGTCGAAGGTGCCGCCACCCAGGTCGAAGACCAGGATGCGCTGGTCGGTGCCCTGCTTGTCCAGGCCATAGGCAAGAGCGGCAGCGGTCGGCTCGTTGACGATACGCTTGACGTTGAGGCCGGCGATCTTACCGGCATCCTTGGTGGCCTGACGCTGGGCGTCGTTGAAGTAGGCCGGGACGGTGATGACGGCGTCGGTGACGGTCTCGCCCAGATACTTCTCGGCGTCGGCCTTCATCTTTGCGAGCGTCATGGCGCTCACCTGCTCGGCGGTGTAATCCTTGCCCTCGATGTCGACGACGGCACGGCCACCCTGGCCCTCCTTGACCTCATACGGCACGGTCTTGATCTCGGAGGTGCACTCGGAGTACTTGCGGCCCATGAAGCGCTTGATGGAGAACACGGTGTTCTTGGGGTTGGTGACAGCCTGGTTCTTAGCGGCCTTACCCACGACGCGGTCGCCGTCGGCACGGAAGCCCACGACGGACGGGGTGGTGCGGTCGCCCTCGGCGTTCACAATAATGGTCGGAGAACCGCCCTCGAGGACGGCCATAGCGGAGTTAGTAGTACCAAGGTCGATACCAAGAATCTTACTCATTAGAAATTCCCTCTCTCTTTTGCGTTCGCGCCGCCTCGACGGTCTGTCGCGCGGCGCTTCGGCTTGTCTTTCAGGATGTAGTGTATCCCCTTATGGGCCGGAATATACAAAATCTAAGTCAATTCATATAAGATTTCTTATTGCTGAGAGTTTAGGTTCTTAAATGCGCAGGTAGATGCGCTGTTTGAGTTCTCGGCAGATCTATTGAGATCTATGTAGAGTTGACTGAGGCGCGAGCCTGAAACTATCTCCCGTTTTGGACATGGATTACGGGATGCGCTTTCCGCTAGCTCGCTCAATCGCCCTATATTTCAAGTCACCTATAGCTAACATTTGCGCAGCTCAACGGCCTCACCTGCATGTTTTTTAGTAAGCCGCGGCATACTCGGCGAACGGTATGAAGATGCCGGCCAGAGGGTATTGCAAACGGTCGCTCCCGTGGTATGTTTTTGCCCGAATCAAACCGGCGCGCATCGCCTGTAGCGTCGGTCAACAGAGAGGAAACTACCATGGCTCATCCCGTAATTGATGCCGACGAGTGCATCGCTTGTGGCGTTTGCGTCGACTCCTGCCCCGCTGGCGTTCTGGAGCTCCAGGACGTCGCTACCGTCGCTGACGAGGATTCCTGCGTCGCCTGTGGCGCTTGCCAGGACGCTTGCCCCGCCGGCGCGATCACCGAGATCGTCGAGGAGTAACAACTCCCCCACCTGCACACTCACAAGTACACCGTGCACAAAAAGGAGGCCCCCGCATCGCCGCGGAGGCCTCCTTTTGCATTCGTCGTTACTAGGACAGGTCATCTTCGTAGGGCATCAGATCTGCCAGATAGCCCTTTTCCTTGAGCATGGCCTTGATCTCGTCGAGAGTTTGCTCGTCTTCTGCCGCAATGCGGTGGAAGTGATAGCCGCTCGTCACCGTTAGGAGCGGAAAGCTCTTGCCGCTCTCGATATCGTGCAGGTAGCGCTCAACATCTCGACGATTGCGAATGTCCAGGTCGGCCGTGATCTTACCGTACACGCGGTGATTGACGATCACGTTGAGCACGGCGCCGCCGGCGTCGACGATACTCGTGAGCTCATCGCCCGCCTGCTCCACGCTGTGGCGAACCTTGACCAAGCGCGTGGGCACGGCGGGGCTGCTGGGGGCCTCCTGCAGCACATAACCACGGTTGGTTGCCACGACATCGTGCCCATCGGCACGCAGCAGGGCAATATCCTGAACCACGATCTGACGGCTCACGCCAACCTCGCGGGCAAGTGCGCTGCCCGAAACGGGCTCCTTGGCCACCTCGAGCACGTCCATGATGGCACGGCGACGCTCGCGGGCGTTCATTATTTACCGTCCAGCAGACGCAGGTGCTTAAGCGAGAGGTCGAGAATCGGGGCGGAGTGTGTCAATGCCCCCGAGCTAATAAAGTCAACGCCCAGGTCGGCGAGCGCGCGGATATTGCTGACATCCACATTACCCGAGCACTCGGTCTTGGCGCGGCCGGCGATAAGCTCAATCGCGGCAGCCATGTCGTCGTGGGTCATGTTGTCGAACATGATGATATCGGCACCGGCCTCCACGGCCTCGCGTACCATGTCCAAGTTCTCGCACTCAATCTCGACCGTCGTGGTAAACGATGCGTGGGCACGTGCCATCTCGATTGCGCGTGCCACGCCGCCGGCGGCGTCGATGTGGTTGTCC
Organism: uncultured Collinsella sp.; assembly: GCA_900541195.1. Classification (GTDB taxonomy): domain Bacteria; phylum Actinomycetota; class Coriobacteriia; order Coriobacteriales; family Coriobacteriaceae; genus Collinsella. Next base: position 12,855 of record UQIY01000043.1, read on the forward strand.
TTGAGCATAACGGCCGTCGACAGGTTGTAGCGGTGATTGCTGCCGCCGCCGATCTCGACCGCAGCCTTCTCGAAGACGCGCATGCCCGGCGTGGTCTTGCGCGTGTCGACAAGCACGGTCTTGGTGCCCTCGAGCGCAGCCGCCATCCGATGCGTGTAAGTAGCGATACCGCTCATGCGCTGCAGGTAGTTGAGCGCCACACGCTCGCCCGAAAGCAGCACGCGCGCGTCTCCGCGCACCTGGCCCACGTGATCGCCAGCGTGCACCTCGTCACCGTCGGCAACATCAAACAGCACCGAGCTCTGCGAATCCAGCAGCTCAAAGGTGCGAGCGAACACATCCAGGCCCGCGATAATGCCATCGGCCTTGGCGATAAGCTCCACCGTGGCGGGACGCGCCGTGGGGCACACGCTCGCCGTGCTCACGTCCTCAAAGGTAATGTCCTCGCGCAGAGCCTGCAGAATCAAATCATCGACGACGAGCTTCATGGTAATGGGATTCATGGTCTACTCCTCCACGGCCTGCGTGCCGGCGGCACGGGCCAGATCATCGATTGCAAGGTTATCGGAACTCAGGGCGCGATGGTGCCCATCGAGCGCGGGCTCGCCCGTCTGCTCCACGGCAAGCGACTCGCCGGTACGCATACGCCAAGCGGCGCGACGACCCCAGACCAGCGCTTCGAGCAGGCTGTTTGATGCAAGGCGGTTCTTGCCGTGAACGCCGTTGCAGGCTGTCTCGCCCGCGGCGTAGAGCTCGGGCATCGAGGTGCGGCCGTCCTTGTCGACCCACACGCCGCCCATAAAGTAATGCTGCGTGGGTGTGACGGGAATGGGCTCGTCCAGGATGTCGCGGCCGTCCTCCAGGCAGCGTGCGCGGATGTTGGCGAAGTGCCCGGTCACCACGTCGCGCTCGACGGGGGCAAAGCTCAGCCACTCGTGCTCGGTACCGTCCTGCTTCATCTGCTCGCGAATGGCGGCGGCGACCACATCGCGCGGCTGAAGCTCATCGGTAAAGCGCTCGCCGGCGGCGTTGAGCAAAATCGCGCCCTCGCCGCGGCAGCTCTCGCTGATCAGGAAGGTGCGGCCCGGTTGCGGCGAGAACAGACCCGTGGGGTGAATCTGCACGTAGTCCAGGTGCTCCATCTTAATGCCATGCTCCTGAGCGATATAGCAGGCATCGCCCGTGAGCTGCGGGTAGTTGGTCGAATGGTCGTATACGCCGCCGATGCCGCCCGTCGCCCACAGCGTGTGGCGGGCATGGATTTTAAACGGCTCGCCGGCATGCACGCCCTCGGTGACATTTGCCAGCTCGTCGGCGGGACGAACCGAGTTGTCCTCGTCCACGGGAACGGCGACGACGCCGGTGCACACCGTGGCGCCGTCACGCTCGCCCGTCAGGATGTCGGTCATGGCCACGTGCTCCAAAATCTGCACGTTATCCAGCTTGCGAACGGCCTGGAGCAGCTTGGTTGTGATCTCCTTGCCCGTAATGTCGGCATGGAAGGCAATGCGCGGGCGGCTGTGTGCGCCCTCGCGGGTAAAGTCGAGGCTGCCGTCGGCCTTGCGCTCAAAATCCACGCCCATGGCCAGCAGGTCGTTGATGACCGAGCGGCTCGAGCGGATCATGATGTCGACGCTCTCGCGGCGGTTCTCGTAGTGGCCGGCGTGCATGGTGTCCTCAAAGAAGGCATCATAGTCGGAGCCTTCAGGCAGCACGCAGATTCCGCCCTGCGCGAGCATCGAGTCACACTCATCGACAGCGCCCTTGGAGAGCATGATCACGCGCGTGCTCGTCGGCAGATTGAGGGCCGCGTACAGGCCCGCCACGCCGCAACCGGCAATGACAACGTCGCACTCCATATCGGGGTATTGTTTGGTTTCCACAGGAATCCTCTCCCTTGTAATGTGACATAAGGGACTGTCCCTCATGTCACATTGGCTTAGCGCGCCGCGTACTCGAGCATGCGGTCGAGCGTGAGTTTGGCTTGGTCGGCAGCCTCGTCCGACACGCCGATCTGCACCTCGCCCTCGCCCGTCTCCAGGCAGCGCACGAGCTTTTCGAGCGTGATGAGATCCATGTTGACGCAGGTGGGTTGCACCGCGGGGAAGTAGAACTTTTTGCCGGTGCCCTCGCAGCGGCGCTCGAGCTCGTAGAGCACGCCGCGGACCGTCACGATGATGAACTCACTCGCGTCCGAATCCTCGGCGTACTTGATGATGCCGGCGGTGGAGCCGATGTAGTCGGCCTCGGCAAGGACGTCGGCCTTGCACTCGGGGTGCGCCAGCACGAGCGCATCGGGATGCGCCTCCTGCGCGTCGACAATCTGCTCGACGGTGATGATGTGATGGCGCGGGCAGTAGCCATTGTTGAGGATGACGTGCTTTTGGGGCACCTGCTCGGCTACGAAGCGGCCCAGGTTTTGATCGGGGATGAACAGGACGTGCTGCTGCGGCAGCTCGGACACGATCTTGACGGCGTTGGAGCTGGTGACGCACACGTCGCTCCAGCTCTTGATCTCGACCGTCGAGTTGACGTAGCAGACCACGGCAAGGTCGTCGCCGTACTCGGCGCGCGCCGCATCGACCGTCTCGCGCTTGACCATGTGCGCCATGGGGCAGTCCGCGCCCGGCTCGGGCAGCAGCACGGTCTTGGTGGGGTTGAGCAGCTTGGCGCTCTCGCCCATAAACTCCACGCCGCACAGCACGATGGTCTGCTGCGGCAGGCTCTTGGCGAGCTTTGCCAGGTAGAAGCTGTCGCCGACGTAATCGGCAACGGCTTGGACCTCGGGCGCCACATAGTAGTGCGCCAAGATCACCGCGTCACGTTGGGTTTTTAGTTGCTGAATGGCCTCGACGAGCTCTGCGGGCACCAGTGCCGCGCGCTCCGTTGCCGTCGTTGCCGATGCTAGGCCGGCCGCGATATCGCGCGCAAGCTCCGACGCATCCATGTTCGCGCTCTGTGCCATCAAGGCCCCTCTCTTTTGGCGAATCTTGGGGCTTTAGTATGACACCTAGGTTTACAGCTGACAAGACAGCTGTAAACCTAGGTGTAAAGTTGAAATAAAGATTCAATCATGCGGCAGGTCCATTTTCGAACTGGCAAGCTGAGGATAGTCGAAAATGGACCTGCCGCATGATTCGAGCGGCCGTTTTGCCTTGGACCAAGGGGCAGTGGTCAAAAAAGGCCAAATATGAGTACTGTCACTAAATTAGTAGCAGCGATTTTCCAGTCCAGAGCAGCAAAATCGCCTTGTTTGGAGCCCGATCGCGACTCTGAAGGACGAAAATCGATGTACTTTTGGCCGCTGGCACCGATTTTTGAGGCCATTTGGCTGCCACCAAACTGGTAGCAGTACTCATATTTGGCTTTTTTGACCACCGGGTTTCCGGCAGACCCCAAAAGCGGGTCCGGATCGCTCGATCCGGACCCGCTGGGAGCTGGCGCGCGGTTAAGCGCGGCGCTTCATGGCCCACGCCAGCAGCAGGGCTGCCACACCGGCAGCGAGTACGGCACCGGCCATGGCGTACGCGCTGTCGCCGGACTGAGGCAGCGTCTCCTTGCCAGCCTTCTTCTTAGGCTTGGAAGTCGTAGTCGTGGTCGTAGTAGTCGTGGTGGTCTGGCCGGGAGCGGGCTTGGCAGCCTCGGCAACGGTGAAGGTCGTCTCGGCAGTGCCCGTAGCCGAAACCACGCTCAGCTTGTGTTCGCCCACGCCGAGCGTATTCAGGAAGCTCGCCTTGAGCGTCACGATCGTAGAGCCCTCGGTGAGCTCGTAGTTCTCGGCCGCGACCTCCTTATCGTCAACCAGCACCTTCTGGAAGTACTCGATCGGCGCGTTCGAGCGGAAGCTCAGGTTCTTGGCGGTGTCGACCGTAATCGCCTGACCCTTACCGTCGATGATCTCGGGCTTCAGAATCGCGATCTCCTCGGTCTTGCCCTTCTCGCCGCAGACGGTGCACTCCTCATGCCTCTCTCCCTTGGCCTCAACGGTCGCCGGCTTGTCGACGACCCACTCAAAGGTGTGCTTGGCCTTGTCGAGGATCTCGCCGCAGCGGCAGACATGCCAGTGGTTCTTGGCGTCGTGTGCCCAGCCGGAGCCGTCGGGCTCGTGCTTAAGCACGCCCTCGACCGTCACATTCACGTCGTGCTCGACGTCCTTAAGCTCAAAGGTGCCGGCGTCGGAGAGCTTAACGGCCTTACCGTCAACCTTTACGGCGTAATCCTTGCCCGCAAAGTACGCACTGTCGATGCTCATGGCGAGCTTTGCGGAGCCGTGCCAGTCGAGCTCGGTTGCCGTCGAGGTGAGCGTGTAGCCAACCTGGCTGCTCGGCAGCGTCACGACGAGCTTGCGACCGGTAGCCACGGTGACCTCGGTGACGGAAGACGCGTCGTAGTTGGCCTTGGCCTGATAGCGCACCTCGTACGCGCCGGCGGCGAGGTCCTTGAGCTCGGTCACGCCCTCGCCCACGGCCTGGTACTCGGCAGCGCCCTTGGCGCGCCACTCCATGGTGGCGTCGACGCCCGTGATCTTGCCGTCGCGCTTGCCACTCACGGTCTCGGCGGTGGCCTGGACCTTCGGCGCGTCCTGAGCGGCGTTCTTGATGGAGAACTCGCACGTCAGGCCCTCAGTCGGCAGCGCGTAGTTGCCAGCGGCCTTGCCCGTCAGCGCACCGAGGGTCGCCGTGTAAAAAGTGCCGGCCTCGGTCTGGGAGCCCTCGACGGTCGCGCCGAGGTCATCATTGCCGATAACATTGCCGAGCGTGGCCACAGGGCAGTGCTCCTTGCCGTCATAGGTGAACTCGGTGGTGCCCCACGTCACAGTGAGCAGACGCTGGTTGATGGTGAACATGCCGTCGACGAACGTGATGCTGTAGTTGGGGTTTGCACCCTCGGGCTGCGTCAGCTGCAGAGCATAGCCGCCCTCGCGCACGTTGTCGTCATCTTCGCGCTCGATCTCGAGGCCCTGAAGCGTTTCGCCCGCGACGAGTTTGCCAGAAGTGACATCCCACGTAAACACGGGGTCAGCCTCGCCGTAGGTCTTAGAATCGTCCTGGGCGGTGACCGTAATCGCGCGCGGCTTGACCTCGAGCGTAACCTCACCCTCGGCCTTCACACCGTCGATCGTCACCTTATAGGAAACAGTCAGTGTGCCAACGTCGCGGATCTTGGGGGCCTCGGAGGACCAGTTCTTGCCGTCGGTGCCGTACTGGGCCGTCGCGCCCTCGGGCAGTCTCGTCGCATCGACCGTATGATACGCACCGTCGTACTCGTCGGAGTAGCCAGCGATAGCGGCAGCCGGAATCTCGACTGCAGGCAACGCATGTCCACAGACCGTGCACTGCTGATGCTTGGAGCCAGCCTCGGTTGCCGTGGGCGCCTTGTCGACAACCCACTCAAAGGTGTGCGCAGCCTCGTCGATCTTCTCGCCGCAGGTGCACTCGTGCCAGTGCGCGTTATCGTCGGAGAGCCACTTATCGTTCACGGCCTCGTGCTTGTGCACACCCTCAACCGTGATGGCGGTATTCTCCTCGACATCGCTCAGGACGAACCTTCCGTCCTCGTTCTTCTCGAGAAGCACGCCGTTTGCCTTGACAGCAAAGTCGTCGCCCGCGTAGTAGCCATCGGAGATCTTTACCGAGAACTCCACGCTTTCGTGCCACTGCAGCCTGTTCGGGCTATGCCACACTATCGAGTACGCGTCATTTTTCTCGGAAAGGCTGACGTTCAGGTACTTGCCCTTGCCGACATGCACTTCCACAGGCGTGGACGGCAGGTAATTATCGGTCTCGGCATACCAAACCTGGTAGTCGCCAGCGGCAAGATTCTCGATCTTACCGTCTTCGGAAACCATGGTCT
>UQIY01000044.1 GCA_900541195.1 uncultured Collinsella sp.
GCTCACATGGAGCTCGCCGGACAGGGCATCGCTCACGACCTGCAAAATGTCGCGCTCCTCGGGGCTCGCGGCCGTCAAAAAACCCAAATGACCATAGGAAAGACCCAAAATGGGAATCTCACGGTAGTTGAGAATGCGGGCGGCACGCAGCAGCGTGCCGTCGCCGCCGAGCGTAATAACCAAGTCGGCATCGTCAACATCGGGCGCGCTCTGAATCTTAGAGCGCTGGTCGGCAGCCCATGCGACCTCGTAACCTTGGCGCGAAAGCCAAAGCTCGAGCATCAGGCCGCTCTCGACCGCCTCTTGCTTGTAGTAATTGGGAACCAGAAAGACCTTCATAGCGTTGCAGCTTTCTCGCTCAAAACCGATACCTGGGATTGAAGCTCATCGTCGGTGCGTTCGCCGGGTGCAAACCTCGTGCCGTACAGGAAAAACTCGACGTTGCCCTTGGCGCCATGGATGGGCGACACGCACACGTCGAGCGGGAACAGGCCCTTGGCGGCAAAGAGCTCAATCACCGCCGTAAGCGTATCGCGGCGGACGGCAGGGTCGGTCACGATACCGCCCTCGCCCACCAGCGCAGCCGGCGCCTCAAACTGCGGCTTTACAAGCGTGCAGAACGAACCGGAAGGCTTCAGGCACGCCAGCACGGCGTCGATGATATTCGCAATACTCGTAAACGACACATCGCACACGGCCAAGTCGATAGCGCCGCCGTAGCCAAGCTCGGGCAGCTGTGTCGCGTTGGTGCGCTCATGGAGCGTCACGCGCTCGTCTTGGCGCAGCGACCAATCAAACTGAGCGCGACCCACATCGACCGAAACGACCGTAGCGGCACCGCACTTGAGCAGGCAATCGGTAAAGCCACCCGTGGAGCAGCCCACATCGAGGCAAGCAAGATTTGTCGGATCAATCCCAAACGCATCGAGTGCTCCCTCGAGCTTAAGCCCGCCGCGCCCCACGTAGGGAATACGACCCTTCACGTGCAACGGCAAGCCGGGCGTCACCTTAAGGCCCGGCGAGGTCAAACGCTCGCCGCCGCTCGAGACCAAGCCGGCCATAAGAGTGCGAAGGGCATCCGCGCGATCGGCGCAGATGCCCTGTGAAATCAGTTCGTCATCAAGACGCACGCGTTTCATGAATGCCATCAACCATTCGTATCCGGAGACGCGGCCTGGCTATCCATGGATTCGTTTGCCGCATCCTCATCGTATTCCTGCTCGAGCTTATCCGCCTCACGAGGCGTCAACTCAAACTTATCGACCATATCGACCGCACGGGAGCCCAGCTCGATCGCCTCGTCAAACAGATCGAGCGAACGCTCCAGGGACGTATCCTTGGAGCGAACGGTCGCGATAATCTGGTCCAAGCGGTCCGAGATCTCGTCGAAGTTGCGGACGGAACCCTCTGGCATGGCTACTCCTTGACGGTACCGGTCTCGGCCTCGGCGACCTCGTCGAGAACGCCGGCTGCAGCCTGAGCGGCGGCAACCTTGGCGGCAGCCTCGGCGGCCTGGGCCTCCTCGCGGGCACGGTCCTCGGCCAGTAGCTCCTGATAGAGGTCCTCGCCCGGCAGCTCCTCGCTACGAGCGATCTTGCCGAGCACGCCGTTGACAAACGACGCGGACTGGTCGGTGCCATAGGCCTTGGCAAGCTCGACTGCCTCGTTGATCACGATGGCGTCCGAGACCTCCTCGTCGGTGAGGAAACGCATCTCGTAAACGGCGATACGCAGCAGATTGCGGTCGGCGCCGGGCATGCGCATAAGATCCCAGTTCTTGGCAACGGAGCGCAGAGCGCAGTCGATGCGATCGATATGCTCATAGGCACCGCGGCACAGCTCCAGCGCATAGGGATCGAGGGGACCCTTCGAGATCAGGAAATCACCCTCGAGGACGCGCTCGAGCGGGCTGTCCGTGGCCTCGGCCTGGAACAGCAGCTGCAGCGCCTGACTGCGGGCAAGCGTACGCCCGCGATAAACCTTAAGGCTCAAAGGTTACTCCTTGGGGAAAACGAGACCGTCGATGCAAACGTCAACGCGCTCGACCTCGACGCCAACCTGGGCATCGATGGCGGCGACCACGGCAGCGCGAACGGCCTCGGCGAGTTTCTTGAACGGATAGCCAAAGAACACCACGACACGCACGGTGAGTGCGAGCTTGTCGCCGACGACCTCGGCCTCGACCGCCGGCTCGGAAGCCGGGGCCTTGGACGAAAGCATCATGGAGACAAGGTTGGTGGCAAGGTCCTTGACGCCAACGGAGGCGATGCCCTCGACATCGGACACGGCGCGCGAGACGATGGCGGTCAGAACATCGGGCGAAATGCCGATGCCGTCAATCTTGATTTCCTGGGGCATGAGTCCTCCTAGAAGAGTTGGTTGCTAGACGCGGGAGACGAACTTGCCGTCGCGGGTGTCAACCTTGATGACCTCGCCCTCGTTGAGGTACATGGGGACCTGGATGACAGCGCCGGTGTCGATCGTGGCCGGCTTGGTGGAACCCTGGACGGTGTCGCCCTTAAAGCCCGGGTCGGTCTGGACGATGGTGGTCTCGATGAACATCGGCGGGGTCACGCCCATGAGCTCATCGTCGGCAAAGAGCAGCTGGCAGATGTCGTTCTCGCGCAGCCACTTGGAGTTCTCGCCCACCATGTCCTCAGGAACGGGAACCTGCTCATAGGTCTCATTGTCCATGAAGATGTAGTCGGCGCCATCGTTGTAGAGGTACTGGAACTCACGGGTGGTGAGCATGACGCTCTCGAACTTGGTGCCGGCGTTGCAGGTGTTCTCGACGACGCGGCCGCTCTTGATGTCGCGGGTCTTGTAGCGCACAAACGCGCCGCCCTTGCCCGGCTTGACATGCTGGAACTCGACGATGGTGTAGACCTTGTCCTTGATACGGAGACCGAGGCCGTTCTTGAAGTCGGCGGTAGAAATGGTAGGCATAGCGACCTTTCTTGTTATGGGCAGAACGCACAAGCGTCCAAATTACATACGACCGAAATTATACACTTGCAGACGGCGCCTGCAGCGAGCGCATAAAAAGAGAACGCGGGACGCCCGAATCGATCCGGACGCCCCGCCTCCAAAAACCCAAATGGATGGTTTAGCAATCGATAATATGCAGGTCGTGCGGGGTCTTGGTGAAGGGCTCATAGCCGTTCTCGGTGACGACGCCGTAGTCCTCCAGGCGCACGCCGCCCACGCCGGGCAGGTACACGCCAGGCTCCATGGTGATAACCGAGCCGACCTCGATGATGTTCTTGCTGCGGTTGAAGTTAGGCAGCTCGTGGATGTCGATGCCCACGCCGTGGCCCAGACCATGGTTGTAGTAATCGCCATAGCCGGCATCGCCGATAATCTTCTTGGAAAGCTTGAAAATGTCGTTGCCCTCGACGCCCGGATGGACAGCGGCGACGCACTCCTCATGGGTGCGGCGCACGAGCGCGTACAGGTCGAGCTGCTCCTGGGTGGGCTCGCCCATCACGACAGTGCGCGTCATGTCGGAGCGGTAGTCGCAGTAGCCCGCACCGTAATCCATGAGGACAAAGTCGCCCTTCTCGATCACGCGGTCGCTCGGAACGGCATGCGGATTGGCGGTGTTGGGACCGCTCGCGACGATGGAGCCAAAGGCCAGGCTGTCGGCGCCGTTGGCGAACATAAAGTTCTCGAGCTCGTTGCGGACCTGTTTCTCGGTCATGCCGGGCTTAATAAAGCCGAGCATGTGCTGGAAGGCAGCATCGGTGATCGACTGCGCGTGGCGCATGAGCTCGATCTCCTCTGCATCCTTGATGGCACGCATCTTGCGGATGTCGTCATGCATCAGCGGCAGCATGCAGGCAACGGAGCGGTCCTCCAGACCACGCTGAATACCCTGGTAGAAGTTAATCTGCATGTCATCCTCGACGGCGCAGACGCGGCATTTGTTGGCCGTAATCTTGCCGGCGACCCAGCCGGGGATGGTGCCCTCGTCCATGTCGTAGACCCAGGGGCTGCCGGCGGGCGTGTTCTCCTCAAAACTGTTGAGATAGCGCGAGTCGGTGTGGAACAGGCACTGATCGGCCGTAATAAACGCGGCGTGAGGGAACTCGAAGGTGTAATCGAAGACGCCCTTCACGCCCGTGAGCCAACGGAGATTGGCCTCGTCGCGCACGACGATGGCGTCGTAGCCGCGCTCGGCCATCAGGGCACGGACGCGCTCGATACGACCGGCAGGACCGGCAGCAAACTCAGACATGCAGATTCCTTTCTTGTTGTCCTCATAAAAGCGGGACGGGCCCCGATCGAAAGACGGATTCGCACGCGATCCGCAACCGATTGAAAACCCGCACTTCAACATGATACGAAAGACGATGGATGTCAATAAAACTTAGAGAAGTTCTTTGCGAGAAGCCAAGTAGGCGTGAGCATGGCGCTCAAGAACCTCGTCCTCAACGCCCGTTAGACGAATGGCGCCAAGTGCCGCGGGCAGCGGCAACATACTGCGGTTCGAGCGGACAAACTGCTGCCTGCGGAACTCCTCGATATATGCGGCGGGCTCCAGATCGAAGGCAAACTCCTCGATACCAAAGTCCTCCAGGCAGTCATCGACCTCAAAGACGTAATCGATATCGAAGTCGCAGGCATCATGTGCTAGACGCGCCTCAAAGCGCATACCTTCGGACAACAGCTGGTAGGCAGGGACCTGCGAAGCGGCATCGCCCAAGCAGGCGCGCAGGGTACGCTCCCCCGTCTTGCCAAAATCGAGCGCATGGCGGGCGCTCGGGTTCGTGGCCATCAGTACGTCCTTGCGGGCAGTCTGAGACCACTGAACGGCATTGACGAGCGCGACTTCCTCGCCAGCGAGAATCTCGGGGACGGTCTCGGTAAACTGATTCCAACGGGACTTGCTGCTCGAAAGCATGGTGCCAACAAGTACCGCATAACCGAGCTTGAGGTCCTCGGGGTCCGCCTCGCGAACAAGGTCGAGGTCACACACGACCAAGCCCGGTTCGGGACGGAACGCGATGGCGGGAAGCGCATTGGCCGACGAGGCGACGAGCGGCTTCATGGTCGTCGCGACCGTGAGCATGGCGTCGAAGGTCGTCGGCAGCAGCGCGCACTCGGTTCGGCCACACCACTGGTTGGCGCACCAGCTAACAACCGAGCAGGTTGCGGCATCGCCAACGGCGACAACCAGATCGTCGCAGGTAATGCCGTTGGCAGACAGGGCGCCAAAGATCGCATCGGCATCGGCCAGCGTGGCACCAGCAGGCGAAAGCTCAAGGACGAGCAGCGACACGGCAAAACCGGCGTCGACCAGAGCATGCTCGACGACCTCACCAAAACGCTCGGATGTGGCGTCGTTCCAAACCACCATCGCGCGCTTAGGCTTGCCCACAGCCGAGGAAAACATGCGCGACAGCTCATCGAACGCGCCCAATCCGACGCGGACATCGACACTGCGGTTTTGGAAATTGATCAGTTGACGGCGAATCATAGCAGCCCACGCTCCAAAAGCATCTCGGCACAAAGGTAGGAAACGTCCTCGAAGGACTTGTTGCGAATATCAAGGGTAAGGTCGGCGGCCTGGCGATACAGCGGACGGCGATGCTCAAACAGGCGCGCGGCATGCTCGGGCGAGCGGAAATCGGGGCGCGTGTCGGACCGACGAATCTGGCGAATCGAATCCTCAAAGTCGCCCTCGAGGTACACGCACGTACCCATTTCGTGCATCAGCTCAATATTCACCGGCGTTTCGACGATACCGCCCCCGCACGAAACCAACAGGCTGCGCTCGCTTTGGAGCGAACGGAGCGCCGAGGTCTCGAGCTCGCGAAAACGACCCTCACCCTCGGTCTCAAAAATCTCGGTTACCGACTTGCCGCAACGGCGCACGACCAGGCGGTCGGTATCGATAAAACGCCGCTTGAACATGGTTCCGACGTTGCGCGCGAGCGTCGATTTGCCCGCGCCCAAAAAGCCGATAAAGAAGATATGGTCGCAGCCGTGTTTGGTGTGCTGGGACATAGCGAGACCTATTCCTCGCAGGGAAGGTCGCGCAGGGCCCGGCGCTCAAAGATACGGAAGATCTGCGTATACCACAGGTCCTGCGTCGCCTGCGGCTTAACCAGGATGGTATCGACGCCGGCGAAGTTACCGCTCCACACGTCCGTGTAGAGCTGATCACCGATCAGCACCGCCTCGTCGGCCGTGGCGCCGAGGCGCTTAAGACCCGCCTTGAGGGCAAACGGCGCCGGCTTCATAGCGTGGCTGATGGCCTCGAGTCCCAGCTCGCGTGCAGAGCTCATGACCTGGTCGCGATGCCAGTTGTTGGACACCATGCACAGCTTAAAGCCTTTGGCGCGGGCGGCATCGAGCCAAGCGGAAACCGCGGCGGGAACCTGCTCGGTGTCGCGCGGCACCAGGGTGTTATCGCGATCGAGCAGAATGGCGCGTTTACCGTCGGCCCAAAGGGTATTAAGGTCGATGCGATCGACCGAGGCAACGTATCGTTTGGGGCTAAAAATCCTCATGCTAATTCCAAGACTGTTGATGCTCTTCGTAGGTTTGCGAGAAGTACTCCTCGTCCTGCGTAATGTAGAAATACAGGTCATCAGAGTCGGTCGGCTCAAGGGTGGCCTTGAGCGCCTCGAGCGACGGAGAGCAGATGGGCGTGGGCGGCAGGCCCTCATGCTTATAGGTGTTATACGGACTATCGCTCTGCAGGTCGTCGGCGGTAACCTCGCCACCGGTGACATACATCATGGTCGCATCGCTATTGAGGTAGCGCAGACCGTCGAGCTTGCCGGCAAGACGGTTGTAGAACACCGAGGCGACATGCGCGCGCTGCTCGGCGTTGAGGCCTTCGCGCTCAACGATGGAAGCGAGATTGATGATGTCGTAATCGGACATCCCCACGCCGTAGCGCTCCTTGATTTTGGCCTCGCAACCGGCAAAATCGAGCGACTTGTACTCGGTGTTGAATTGATCGAGCATGGCGCGAATCACATCATCGGCAGACGGGTCCTTACCCAACGAATAGGTCTTGGGGAATAGGAAGCCCTCGAGCGAATCGTTTGCAGCGCCCTCAAGGAAGCTATAGTCCTTCACATAGTTGGAAGCCTTTGCCTGATTGAGGAAGTCTACCTTGGAGATACTGTCGTATGCCTTGGCCACGCGACCGGCGATCTGATCAACCGTCAGGCCCTCTGGAATAGTCAGTGCATCGGAGCCCGCATTGGGGCCCTCCATGAGCTGCTGAACGACTTTGGTCGCGTCCATGAGCGTGGTGAACGAGTAGGTGCCGGGCTTGAGCGACATGTCGGCGTTGAGCTTTTTGACCGCCGCGTAATAATCCTTGGGATTTTCGACGATATGGTTCTCGGAGAGAATCGAAGCGATGCTGTCACCCGAGGCACCATCGGGAATAGTGATAGTAACCTGCTGGCCAGCAGTGACTTTCGCATCCTCCCCGCCAAGCAAGCCCTTGACGGCCGGTACGGCGAATAAGGCGATGGCAGCGAGAACGATCGCCGCAACCACAGCACCGATAATCATAGGCACCGGGGAGCTTTTCTTTTGGGCACCACGGCGAGCGCGCGTGTTATAGCTCGAGCGCGTGGCCGGAGCAACGCCGTGCGAGCCATGAGCATGATGTGCGTGGGAGCGTGATTGCGGTGCCTGTCCCTGCGTGCGCTGGGCAGGAGCCTGCTGCTTAAAGCGGGAACCGCCCGCGGGCTGGGCTGTATGGGCAGCAGACTGCTGAGCAGGACGACGAACAGGCTGCTGGCCTGGACGCTGAGTGGGCTGAGTGGGGCAAGAAGAGGGCTGCGCCGAACGTGCGGCGGGTTGGGCCGCGCGCTGAGTCGGTTGCATCGGACGCTGACCGGACGATACAGGGCGTGGCGCAGGCTGTCGTGTACGATTCGGCTGGCGCGGATCGAAAGCGCTAGACATGCAAAACCTCCTCGTTTTTGCGATCGAGCCACGTCTGCAAGAACAGGCTGGCGGCGATCATGTCGATCTTGCCCCTCATCTGCTTTTCGTTGAGTCCCTGCTCGCGCAGGATACGCTTGGCCTCTTGCGAGGACAGGCGCTCGTCCTCAAACTCCAGCGGAAGATCGAGCTCGTCGGCGATCTTTTGCGCTATGGCGGCAACGCGCTCGGCCTGGGGGCCAGGCTCGCCGGCCATGGTCAGGGGACGCCCGCTTACCAAGATGTCGGGCTCATAGTCCTCGACCAGGTAACGGAACGTCTTGGCCATACCGGTAACCTCAGCGGCCGGAAGCACCTTGACGGGCATCGCCATCTTGCCATCACGGCTCGAGACGGCGATGCCGATCCTGGTCTCCCCTATGTCCAGCGCGAGCGCGACCACAGCGACTACTTAGGCGCCGAGCGCGGTCTTGGCGGCCGCGAGGGCATCGGCGATACCGGCAGCGTTCTTGCCACCGGCCTGGGCCATGTTGGGACGGCCGCCACCGCGACCATCGACCAGACCCGCGATCTGCTTGATCACGTTGCCGGCGTGGAAACCGGCCTTCACGGCGTCATCGGAGCCGGCGGCGAGCAGGGCCGGGGTGCCCTTCTCGGTCACGCTGGCAACAACACAGGCAACGGGGCCGGCGACCTTCTGGTGCACGGTATCCCAAACGTTGCGCAGGTCGGCGGCCTCAAGGCCCTGGAGCTCAGCGACGACGAGCTTATAGCCGTCGAGCTCGACGGCACCCTCGATGGCGCTGGAGATAGCGTCGGAGGAGCCACCGGTCAGCGCCTTCTTGAGCTTGTTAGACGTCTCGCGCAGCTCGGCCTGCAGGTTCTCCACACGAGCGGGAACCTCGTCAACGCGGCACTTGAGCGAAGCGGCAGCGGCGTCAACGAGTGCCAGGCGGTCGGCCATGTAGTCGAGGGCGCCCTTAGAGGTAACGGCCTCGATACGGCGGACGTTCGAGCCCGTGGAGGACTCGGAGATAATCTTGAACAGGCCGATCTCGGCAGTGTTGGCAGCATGCGTACCACCGCAGAGCTCGCGGGAGAACGGCTGGTCCTCGGCGCCCACGGAAACGACGCGGACGACGTCGCCATACTTCTCGCCAAACAGGGCGACGGCGCCGGCGGCCTTGGCCTCGTCGATGCCCATGACGCGGGTCACGACCGGCTTAGATGCAAAGATCTGCTGGTTGACCAGGTCCTCAACAGCCTTGAGCTGCTCGGAGGACAGGGCCTCAAAGTGCGTGAAGTCAAAGCGCAGGTGCTCGGGCGTCACCAGCGAGCCAGCCTGGGAGACATGCTCGCCCAGGACCTGCTTAAGGGCGGCGTCGAGCAGGTGCGTGGCGGTGTGGTTGCGGCGCAGGAATCCACGGCGCTCGGCGTCGAGCGCGGCGGTCACGGTAGCACCGACGGTCAGCGTGCCCTCGGTGACGTGCGCAACGTGGGCATACAGGCCGTTGTGGTTCTTGGTATCGGAAACGGTCAGCGAAACGCCCTCGGCGGAAAGCTCGCCGGCATCGCCCTGCTGGCCGCCCATCTCGGCATAGAACGGGGTGCGGTCGAGCACGACCTCAACATCCTCGCCCGCGGCGGCAGACTCGACGGACTCGCCGTTGCGCACGATAGCGACAACCTTGGCGCCCTCGATAACGTCGTTGTCATAGCCGTCAAAGTCGGTCGCAGCGACCTTGTCGGAAAGCTCGACCCACACGTCGTTGAAGCTGCCCCAGGCATCGCCCTTGGCGTTGGCACGGGCGCGGGCCTTCTGGTCCTCCATGCAAGCGGTGAAGCCGTCCATGTCGACGTCATGGCCAGCGGCGCCCGCGATCTCAACGGTCAGGTCGATGGGGAAACCAAAGGTATCGTGCAGCTTAAAGGCAACATCGCCCGGAAGCACGGCGCCCTCGGCAAGAGCAGCCAGGGCCTCGTCCAGGTAGACACGGCCGTTGTCGAGTGTCGTGGAGAAGCGCTCCTCCTCGGAAGCGACGATACCCTTGACGAGCGCGACGTTCTTGAGCAGCTCAGGATAGGCCTCGCCCATCTGGGCGTTGACCTCGTCGATGAACTTGGTCAGGAAGGCACCCTCGATGCCCAGCAGGCGACCGTGGAACACGGCGCGGCGGAGCAGGCGGCGAAGGACGTACTCGCGACCCTCGTTACCGGGCAGGATGCCGTCCGAGATCATAAAGTCGACGGCACGGGAGTGATCGGCGATGATGCGCAGCGAGCGGCTGGCGCCGGAGTAATCGTCGGCGTCATAGGTCTTGCCGCTGATCTTCTCACCGAGCTTGATGAGGTGCTGCATCAGATCGCCGTCGTAGTTGGCGGTCTTGTGCTGCATGATGGCGGCCATGCGCTCCAGACCCATGCCCGTATCGAGGTTGCGGTGCGGCAGCTCCGGCATGGAGCCGTCCTCCTGGCGGTCGTACTGGGTAAACACGAGGTTCCAGAACTCAAGGAAGCGGTCACAGTCGCAGCCGGGCTTGCAGTCGGGGCTACCGCAGCCGACCTCCTCGCCCATGTCAAAGTAGATCTCGGAGCACGGACCGCAGGGACCGGTGGGGCCAGCGGCCCAGAAGTTGTCGTCCTCGCCAAGGCGCGAGATGTGATCCTCGGCAACGCCCAGGGAGCGCCACACGTCGTGGGTCTCGTCGTCCTCGGTAAAGACGGTGAAGTACAGGCGGTCGAGCGGCAGCTTGAAC
This sequence comes from uncultured Collinsella sp., assembly GCA_900541195.1. Taxonomy (GTDB): domain Bacteria; phylum Actinomycetota; class Coriobacteriia; order Coriobacteriales; family Coriobacteriaceae; genus Collinsella. The sequence continues at coordinate 10,674 of UQIY01000044.1, forward strand.
TCCTTGGTGATAAGCTCGAAGGCCCAAGCGCAAGCCTGCTGCTTGGAGACGCCGCCAAAGGAGAAGTCGCCGAGCATCTCAAAGAACGAGAGGTGACGGCCGTCCTCGCCGATGCAGTCGATGTCGTTGGTGCGGACACACTTCTGGCAGGAGATCGCGCCGATCTCCTTCATGGCCTTCTTGCCCTGGTAGTACTCCTTAAACTGGTTCATGCCGGCGTTGGCAAGCAGCAGCGAGGGGTCGTCGGGAACAAGGGACGAAGAAGGATAGAGCTTAAGACCGCGCTCCTCAAAGAAGTTGAGGAACTTGGAGCGGATCTCGGCCGTAGTCATTGACGGGTAGTCAGCACTCATAGAGGGAATCTCCTCGGTTTCACATCGAAACAGTTCAAACGTAACGATATTACCATCCCGCCGCGCAAGTGCAAAAAAGAGGGCCGACATAAAGCCGACCCTACAGCGAAAGTGCACGTTATTTAGGAGTATGCGATGCTTTGAAAAAGGCTACTGTATAATTACATATAGGATTCACCCGGAAGGAGCGATCGATGAAAAGCAAACGATTTGTCCTGAATGCACTTCTGGTTGTAGCACTTTTAGCGCTTTTGGCTTTCTCCTGCTGGTACGCAAACCAACCAGCATTTGGCTACGTATTGTATGCAGTAATGTCCGGCGATAAAGCCTATTACACTCTACGCGCAATTGACGTTCTCTTTTTCTATGTAGCCGGCCCCTTATCAATCGCTTTGCTCGCGTTTCTTGTCATTTACAACTTCAAGAAACGCTAGCGGTGCCTATTTGGAATCCGAATCGTCCATGGAGCCGTCGATGCCGGTTTTGGTATCGTCGTCCGAGTTGGAGTCATCGTCCTTGGCGAAGGGATTCTTGAAAAAGCTCGTCGCATCGGGCTGCAGGCCCGAGAGCTTGATCCAGGGATTCTCGAGCTCGGGCTTGGGCATCGCCTGGGCCTCGGGCGCGGTCTCGTTGCCGATGAGCTCGGACTCGTAAATGAACGTATCGTCTCCAAGCGCGTAGTAGGCGGCGACCGGGTTGCCCTCGGCATCGCGATATGGCGTGCCCTTAAATACAGCGCCGTCGTATGCCACGAGCTGGCGACCGGTCTCGTTCTCAAAGTAGTAGACGAAAATGCCCTTGAGGGCCGCGCACAGCGGAATGGCGATGACCATGCCGATGGGACCCATAAGTGCCGAACCAATAACGAGGGCCGTCAGGCTCATGATGGGATGCACCTGCACCGAACTCTGCATGACCTTAGGGGAAATGACGTTATCGGTGACGTTTTGAGCCACCATGGTCACAACGAGCGTCCACAACGCCAGCATGGGGCTGAACATAAAGCCGAGCACCGTGGCGATCGCCGCGCTTACCCAGGGACCGACAACCGGGACCAAGTGCATGATGCCGGTAAAGATGGCCATGAGTGCCGCGTAGGGATGGCCAATGAGCGTAAAGCCGATAAAGGCGAGGATGCCACCGCAGATGGACGTCACGACCATGCCGCGCATATAACCGCCGACCGAGCGCGAAAGAATCGCGACCATAAAGCGGTACGAGGTCTCTTTTTCCTGTCCGATGATGGTACAGACCTCGTGGTGCATACGGGGATAATCACAGGCAAGCCAGTAGGCAAGCACCAAACCCAGGAAGATTACGAACAGCTGCGAGGCCGTGTTGGTGATCAGCGGGAACACGCCGCGACCGAGCTCAGCGGCGATTTGCGACACGTACTTGGACGCCACAGTAACCAGCGAGGACAGATTATCGTCCAGGTACTCCTTGAGCGGCGTGTTGTTGAGCGTCTTAGCGTGCGAAATCATCTCGTTGAGATCACCGCCCGCAACGCGAAGCTGCTCAGGCAGACGGCTCAGGACTTCCATAATCTGACCGAGCAAAATAGGCGACAGGATGCAGACGACGCCGACGAGCACTGCCACAACCACGATCAGCGCGATGAGCGAACCGATGCCACGACCGACGCCGTGATGCTCGAGCCAGTTAGTGATCGGCGACATCACAAAAGCGATGATGGAACCGACAGCGAGAAACTCGATAACCGGCGCCAGGATACCCATAAGGTTAAAGATGACGGCTGCGATGACAATGCAGCCGACGACAGCCCAAATGCGAAGCGTCAGAATACGAGTATCGCGCAGCGTGCGGTCGGTTTGTTGGGGGTGCTCAATCATGAACGAACCATCACTCCGTCGGGGTCGATCTTGTCCTGTATCTTCTTAAGGGTACGGCGCAGCAGGCGCGAAACCTGCACCTGCGAGATACCCAACTTCTTAGCGATCTCGATCTGGGTCATGCCCTTCACAAAGCGCAGCTCGATAACCTCACGCTCACGCGGCGAGAAATCGCGGATGGCTTCCTCGATCACCAGGCGGTCATCGGTAAAATCGAGCTCGTTGTCGTCATCGGCATAGCGGTCGAGAATCGAGGGGGCATCATCGGAATCGGACGCGCCAGGAGCCTCGATGGGCACCGAGGTATAGGCCGAAGACGATTCCATGGCCTCCAGCACCTCGTCGACGGTCACACCCAGGTACTCAGCGATTTCTTCAACCTTAGGCGAGCGCTGCAGCTCGTTAGTGAGCTTGTCGGTAGCTTGGTTAACCTTGGCAGAAAGCTCCTGCAAACGGCGCGGCACGCGCACGCTCCAGCCCTTATCACGGAAGTGACGCTTAATCTCGCCCAGGATGGTAGGCGTGGCAAACGTCGTGAACTCGAGTCCGCGCTCGGGGTCAAAGCGGTCGATAGCCTTGAGCAAACCCAGATAGCCGACCTGCATGAGGTCGTCGAGTGGCTCACCGCGGTTCTTAAATTTGTTGGCAAGAAACCTTACCAGGTTCATATGGGACATGACGAGCTGCTCGCGTGCGTCCGGATCACCGGTCTCTTTGTAGCGACGAAACAGCTCGCGGGTTTTCTCCTTGTCCCAAGCGGTCTTACCGCTCCGGGAACGTTCGGTCATATTAGATATCCGCCTTGAGGTCGAGGGAAAGCGTCAGGGGCGCCGCAGTCTTTTCGTAGGAATCGCACACGCTCGCTAAAATGAGCTCGGCATAAACGGCAGCCTGGTCATCCTCATCGAGAGTCGCCTGATCGCCAAAGGTAAAGGTCATGCCCACGTGGGATTCGTCGACGTCGAATTTGATCGAAATGTCATCGGAATCAACGGCCGTGCAGCCAAAGATAAAGGCTTCCTCGGCAGCCATACGAATGTCCTCGATGCGATCGACGGACATGGAGCACAGCGCACCAACGTTGGCGGCCGTCATACGTACGAGGCGTGCCAGACGCGGATCCCCGGCAACAGTCAGCGTGATGGGGCAAGTTGCTTCGCTACTCATCGCAGGACTCCTCGGAGGTCTCGGCGGGCGTGTAGGTGTAATACTGGGCTGCTTTAGCAGCAGGCTTCTGTGTATCATCGTCACCAGCAGCGGCATCGTCCCCGGCTTCGTCAATCAGGACACGCTCGGTCGGCTGCTCGGCTTCGGCGGCAGCGGAAAGCGTGCGCTCGGCGTCGGCCGCGGGAGCCTTCACCTTGTTAAAGAGTTTCTGCACGGCACCGGCTGCAGAGTCGGTCACGCTCGACACAACATTGCTGGCATCGGCCATGCTGCCCGAAACCTCGGAAATGTCGCGAACCACAGCTTCGACCTCTACGAGATTGGAGGTAAGGGCGTCGACGGCGGTCTTGCTCGACTTGAGGAGCGGCTCAACCTGAGCCAACGCGGGGGTGAGCTCATCGACAGCGCCATCGAGCTTTGCTACCACCGGCTGTGCCTCGGCGATGGTGTTGTTAAGGTCGCTCACCGTCTTGTCGAGCGAATCAACGACGGTGCGGGTCTTGCGCAGCGTGAGCGCGAGCTCGATAACAGCCCACACGCCGGCAACGGCGAGCAGCAGCAGGGCGATTTGAATGGGACTCATACAAGCCTCCCGAAGGAATCGAAATACAGACGCTTTTCATGGTACCCCAAAGAAGGGGAAAGATACCCAAAGGGAATGTGCGAGGTCCCAAGGACCTACTTGGGCGCGTTTCCGCTACGGTCGCGTTCGCTTTGCTCTACGCGCCACTCTTCCCAGCCGCGGCCGGCAGGCTGCCAAAACGCACCGCGCTCCAGCCCCTCGGGCAAATAGCGCTGATCGACCCAGCCTTCGGGATAATCATGCGGATACTTATACACACCGTATTCGTCGCTGCCCGGGCGATGACGATCGCGCAGATAACTCGGCACCTCGCGCAGCCCACTTGAATGGATATCGGCCAACGCCGCATCGATCGAAGCCTCGCACGCGTTCGATTTAGGCGCCAAGCACACATAGAGAGCAGCCTGAGCCAGATTAATACGGCACTCGGGATAGCCAATGACCTCGGCAGACTTAAACGCGGCATGTGCCACCAAAAGCGCCTGTGGGTCGGCGTTGCCAACATCCTCAGAAGCCTGAATCATAATACGACGAGCGATAAACTTAGGATCCTCCCCCGCGTCAATCATGCGCGCGAGCCAATAAATCGTGGCATCGGGGTCGCTACCGCGCATAGACTTAATAAACGCACTGATGATGTCGTAGTGCATGTCACCGTTTTTGTCGTACGAAAAGCCACGGCGCGGATTGGCAATCTTCACGTCGTCAACAGTGATGGGATAGCGCTCCCCCGCCGCCGGCACGGGCGTTCCCTCGGTATCGGGGCGCGTGACGGCAATCTCGCTCGCAAGCTCAAGCGTCGTGAGCGCCGATCGAGCGTCACCCGCTGCCAGTGTGCAAATGGTCTTAACCGTATCCTCATCGGCCGAGAACTTACCGTTCAAACCCTGCGGCGCCTCGAGCGCACGCTCAATAAGCGTGGCGATATCCTCGTCTTTAAGATGCTCAAGTTCCACCACGCGACCGCGCGAGAGCAATGCCGAGTTGACCTCGAAGTACGGGTTCTCCGTCGTGGCGCCAATCATAATGACGGTACGGTTCTCAACTGCATGCAGCAGGGCATCCTGCTGCGACTTGGAAAAGCGATGAATCTCATCGATAAAAAGAATGGTGCGGCGGTCGTACGTATTCAGGCGCGTCTTAGCCTCGTCAATCACGCGACGAAGATCCTTTACGGTGCCCGTCACAGCGCTGACCTCGACAAACTCGCTCTTGGTATGGTTGGCGATAATGTGGGCCAGCGTCGTCTTGCCCGTACCGGCCGGCCCGTACAGAATCACACTCGACAGCACATCGTGCTCAATTGCGGCACGCAACCACGAGCCCTTGCCGACGGCCTTTTGCTGACCCACATACTCGTCGAGCGAATTGGGCCGCATGCGCACCGCAAGCGGCGCATTCATAAAAGAACGCTCGCGCGTCGAAGCAGAAAAAAGGTCGTCCATAGCCATCCCGTGCGTCAATCAAAAACGTTTTCCATCAACAGTATACCGAATAAATACGAACTACCGTTCGTTAATATAGGTACGGTGCGGAAACTTCAATCCCGGGAACAGCTTGCTCGTGAGCTCACAGAAATAGCCATCCGTCATGCTCGAAATGTAATCTACTACGGTCTGATCTATATCGTCCTGCCATGCATAGGCGCGATCGTAGTAGGAAAGCTGCCGCTCAATGCGAGAAATGTGGTGCTTAAAGATGTAAGAAGACTCGTTGCCTTCGTTTATATCCTGCAGGCAACGGTCGTAGAGCTTTTCGAAGGCCTCGCGCAGCTCCACTTCGGAGTCGCCTTCGATGCCGCCCTTGCTATAGATCTTCTCGTAGTTCTCGCGCTTGGCTCGGCGGATCTCCTCAAACAGGTCCTCGCTCATCTCGATGCGTGGCTTGCCATAGCTGTGCTCGACGATATCGATGGAGGCATGCGTGAGGATCCAGCTGTTGTAGGCTCCACCCCGACCGTCATCAAAAGCATTGGGCGACAGAAGGCCCGCCGCAATGGCGTCTTGGCGATCGCGCCCTACGTAGGCAAGGATATCCGAGATGCGAACCACGCAGCCCTCGAGCGTCATGGGGCGCAGGTGCTCGATTGCGCTATAACCCGTGGCAATGCAATCCTCAACCGTCTGATCGAACTGGTCAAAGGAGCCCATATCCGAGAGCTCAAACACACGTTGCTCGTACTCACCGTTGTGGCATAGCACGCCGTCGAGCGTCTGGAGCGACACGTTGCGGCCGTACAGCGCGTCGAGCACGCGGACCGACTGCACGTTATGGAAAAAATAACGACCCGTGCGCTCGTGATAGATATCGTTGAGGAATCGCTCACCGGCATGGCCAAAGGGCGTGTGGCCCAAGTCGTGGCCTAAGCCAATCGCCTCGATCAGATCGCAGTTGAGCCCCAGGGCACGTCCGATATCGCGCGCGATGCGCGAAACAAGCTGCACGTGCAGGCCGCGACGCGACAGGTCGTCGTTGCTGCGAAAACTAAAGACCTGCGTTTTGCCTGCATAACGGGTGTATGCGGGCAGATGCAAAATCTTTTCGGTATCGCGCATAAATGCCGGACGCATGAGCGTGCCCACATCTGCGGCTCGATCAACACGGCGGATGACCTGACCATCGTTGCATCGATAAGGGTTAACGACACCCGAGGCACGGTCGGCAGCGATACGCTCGACCAGCTCGGGCGACAACGCCGAGGGAATGCGATCCATACGCGCCTTGATGGCGGCTGTCTGTTGATTGATTGCCATGGCATGCTCCTTAAAAAGGGCGCGCAACGATTACAACGTACTACCCACGACCTCGATTATGGCAAATATCGGCACTAAAAACGGCAGCAATGGCAAGGAGCGCGATTTTGTGATGAGACAGGCGGCGGCAAGGGCCAGAAGCGCAGCCGCAAACGCGACGATACCACCCAAGGGATCGAAGGTACAAAGGGCAAAGAGCGCCTTGGCGTCCCCCATACCAATGCCGGGAGCGTGGCAAACACGACGCCAAAGCGACTCAGTAAGCACAAGGGCAAGGTAGACGATGACCGCAAGACCGGCGTGGTCAAGCGCCGTGTTCATGCCAAGATCTAGCCAGACGCCCACAAATGCTGCCACGGTGCACGCGGCAGCAAGCGCGTTCGGAAACCGCCGCTCGTGCGCATCGATGCAAGCACCAGCGATGGCGCACAGCCAAAACGGGATATAGACCATCGAGCACCTCCTCGAGCTGCATCGTAAAAGTAAAAAACCACCACAAAGGTGCCTGTGAACTGCGCCCCGAAACTTGGACTGAACAAATAGCGACTACGCCGCAAGGGCCCGGTTCCGGAACTCCTCCGGCGTCAGGCCCTTCAATCTTACCTGCCTGCGCCGCGTGTTCCAATGGTCTATGTACTCCTCCAGGTCGCGCTTGAAGTCCTCGAAGCTGCCCCACTCCCTGCCGCGGTAGAACTCGTCCTTCACGTGGCCGAAGAGCTGCTCGGTGGCGGCGTTGTCGATGCAGTTCCCCTTGCGCGACATGCTCTGGGTGATGCCCGCCCCCTCCAGCCTGGAGGCGTAGGACTCGTGCTGGTACTGCCAGCCCATGTCCGAGTGCATGGTCGGTGCCGCCCCGTCGGGCAGGGCCTCGAGGAGCCGGTCGAGCATCCTGTGCTGCTGGGCGAGGTCCGGCGAGGTCGATATGTCGCTCGCCACGATCTCCTTCGTGCAGAAGTCGAGCACCGGGGCCCAGTAGGCCTTGGCGCCGGCGACCTTGAACTCGGTGACGTCGGTGCCGAGCTTCTGCCACGGCCCCTCGGCGCCGAAGTCCCTCGCGATGACGTTCTCGAACGTGCTCCCCACGAGCCCCCTGTAGGAGCTGTACCGGCGGCGGGAGCCCCGGCGGCGTATCCCGTGTTAGCGCTACTGTAAAAACAACCAATTTCGCCATCGCACTTTAGCCGATTC
>UQIY01000045.1 GCA_900541195.1 uncultured Collinsella sp.
TTTGTTCAGTCCAAGTTTCGGGGCGCAGTTCACAGGCACCTTTGTGGTGGTTTTTGTTTTAGGCGGAGGGGAAGGCCTTGGTGAGACCGGCGCGCGTCTGCGTGTCGGTCTTTTGGTAGATAGAGCTCAGGTGGCGCTGCACCATGCGCATCGAGATACCGAGCTCCTCGGCGACCTGCTTGAGCGGGCGTTCATCCTGGGTCACGGCTATGAGCACGTCGACTTCGCGCGGGGTGAGAGCGTGGTTGGCGATGAAGGCCTGGCGTTGCTCCTCGATGGTGGGGGCGGCGAGTGCTTCTTCTGCCAGCTGCTCGCGCTCGCGCTCCTGCTCGGTTTGGGGCAGGCGGAACAGGCCCGCGGCTACAAACGCCACACTCGCCGCCACAAGCAGCATGAGCGCACCGATCATGATGAGGGCAACGTTGCCCGAGGTCACGAGGGCAAGCGAGATGCCCGATGTAGTGAATGCACATACATTGTTGGCGGCGCGCCCCATGCCGGCCCAGAGGGCGGGTGCATGCATGCGCGGTGCCAGCTGTGTAAAGGTGGCGGTAAAGAACGTGACAAAAAAGCCCGAGCTCAGGTAAAAGACGACAAGGCCTAGGTTGGGATCGGCGCCGGCCTCCACGGCCAGGATGGAAATGGTCGAGAGCACGGCGATGCCGAGCATGACAAGTCCCATGTAGCGGCGCTCGGCAAGATCAAAGATAAGACCGGCGGCAAGGCCGCTTGCCGCCAAAAAGAGGCGCGGCCAGGTCTGTACGGCGATGGTGCCGTGGGCGTTGGAGAGCGTGACCACGTTGTCGAGGGTCGAGAACAAGCAGGCAAGAATCATGACGAGCGCGATGCTCCAACATGCCTGCTTGGCGAGGGCGTGTGAGGGCTCGGCAAAGGGGCTGACGGTGGGATTGGGACTCTCGGCAGCCTTTAGGGGAACGGCGCTGAGGGCGGAGATGGCGATAGTCACTGTGCCAAGGACGATGAGCTCTGCGATGCCGCCGCAATTGAGCAGGTTGACGGCGAACTGCATCAGGATGCCCGCGGCATAGGCCGCTCCCGCGCCGGTGGCGAGCTTGGGATCGTCTTGAAACGCCAGTGAAAAGGCGTAGTGCGTAGCGGCGCCCAACAGGCCGAGTCCGAGGAATGCGAGGCAGCCCAGAATCTCGAGGGCAAGCGAACCCGTGGGGGACTGGATCTGGGTCAATCCCAGGATGGCGATGGGAACGGCGGCGCTGACAACTGCCTGGGGCTGGCCTTTGCGTTGGGCGAGACCGAGCAGTGGTGCATATCCGATAAAGCCGATGACGCTGGCGCCAAGGATAAAGCCCTGCGCAAGCACAACGCGTTCGGCACCGGCGAGCAGCCCGACGTTGACGTCGAAGCGAAACTCGGCGGCAAGGAAGGCGAAGGTGAAGAGCGCGAGTGCCAGAAGCGCGTTGATTTTAGACCTGCTCAGGTTCAAGGACGGTCCTTTGGGTGGACGAATAATCGTGTCCTCGATTGTAGCGTTCCCGGGACGAGTGTGGCGATGGCGAAATCATATTGAATTAAACCGCAGGTAGAGGCCTAGGTTCACATCTACGAACCTAGGCATACGGAGTCATTTGGCACATCTTGGTGGTACAGAACCACCACAAAGGGGACAGGCACCTTTGTGGTGGTATATCCCTACGACCAAGGAGGCCGTTATGAACGCAAGTCACTTTGACAAGCAAGCTCAACGTGAGTCCACCTGCTCGCTGGTTCACGGTACCTGGCGTTGTGTGGGTGCCAAAATAGCTTGCGCCGGCGCGTGTGCGCTTATGGTCGGTCAGTTGCTGCTGCCGAGCGTGGCGCTGGCGACGGAATGCGCCGATCCCGCCGTTGGGACGGATGAGGTTGCCGCGGCTCCGGTGACGCCGACGGTTGCGGAGGATACGGCGGCTCCGGCGCCGGTACCGGTGGCTCCGGCTGCGCCGATGACTGACGCGGCTCCGGCGGCACCGTCCACGGCAGAAGCTCAGCAAGATCAGCAGGACGCACCGGCGGCAACGGTGAACGATACGGTTGCTGTCAACCAAGATGGCTCTCTTGGTGGCACCGACAGCTCGTCGGCAAACAACGCCATCATGCCCTGCGGTGTGACCGATGTTGTTGGCGGCAGCGACGTTAGGGTCAACACGACCGTGGTCCCCCACTATACGGACTGCGCGCTTCCGAGCAAGGTCACACTCAAAAAGGGCCAGCCGTATACCCACGATTTTCTCGATGTAGAGGGTGGCATTCCAGAAACGCTTGCGAGCGAAGTCGTCGAGGTTAAGTACTACAGGGCCGATGCCGCTTCGGGCATTCTGGTCGAAGTTCAGGATGCGTCCATGTCCGACGTGACGGCTCGCTTCGAACCCGTTGGCAATCACATGAGGCTGACGCTGACCTTTACGGGTGGCGCGGCAGGCGGCTCGTATCGACTCACGCGCAATGAGGCTCTCTATATTGGCACGGCACTGGAGTATACCGGAACTGACTATGAAGGCAGCTCGACTATCCTCAACGAAACCAGGTACGATTATTACCTCCGCTACGCCATCAATAGCGAAATTACGCTCGTTGCGTCAGAAAACGAAGCCCTCCATAACCTGAACGTCAACGACGTGAAGACCAACTACGCGCCCGGCGAGGCGCCCCGCGCGACCGCGACGATTCCCGCTGCTGACGCCGACAAGTACGAGATCGCCTACGAGTGCTGGGAGGAGATGGATGGCAGCGACCCCGCGGAGCTCACGCCCGTTGCCTTCTGGTATTCCGACCCCGCCAAGTATCCGACGGGCGCGAGGAGGATCGAACACTTCGAAGAGGGCAAGTTCTACATGTATTCCGTCGAGCTGAGGCTCAAGGGCGACAATACCGTGGGCAATGACTGCATGATGTACGTCAACGGCCATTGGACGCACCACATCAAGACCGTCAACGGCGTCTTCGCGCCAAACGCTGACAATATGCTGTGCGAGCAGCCGATCGACGAATGGCGGGCCATCGACGTTATAGAGATCAACGGCGCCACGACCACCTTCAAGGCGGGCGATAAGCCGGTCTTTACGGCGAATGTTCCGACGGGCTCCAACTCCCTTCCTCAGTGTGAGTTCTGGACGGGTAGCGACGGCAGCGAAGTGAACTCCGTGGATTTCTGGGATCAGAACATCACGAATCACATCGACGTCTTTAAGCCTGGCGTGACCTATCGCTACGGCATCTACCTCAAGTCCGCGCGCGGCTTCTACTTTACGCCCGACACCAAGCTGGTGATCAACGGCCAGGAGTGCGGCTACCAGATGGGCGAAGCGAGTGTAGTTGATCCCGAGAGCGGCTGTATCTTCACTCTGTGGCTCAACACCGATCTGACGTTTACGCCCGAGGCCACGCCGGCTCCGGTCGACCCCGAAAAGCCCGCGCCGCAGCCTGAGGTCAAGCCTGAGCCCAAGCCCGAGGTGAAGCCCGAGACCAAGCCCGCGGCTAAACCGGTCACGACAACCACCACGGCCAAGACGGTTGAGAAAACCACGCAGGCCAAGAAGGGCGATGCTGTCCTGGCTACCACGGGAGATACCACCGTAATGACGGTCACCGCCCTGGGCATCGCCGGCGCAACCGTAGCCGCCGCCGGCGATGCCGCGACCAAGCGCCGCAAGCATTAGAGCTGGGTGACGGCTCTCGTTCTCGGCCTCAGCAAAATCTCAATCTGTAACACCAAACTGCCCAAAACGGCTCTAGATGTTACAGATTGAGATGAACTGTTCGGCTGCCAACCTAACGTCTCGATCTGTAACACGTAGCGAGGAATTTGGTCTCTAACTGTTACAGATTGAGACAAAGCGGAGGCGGCTGGCACAATATCTCGATCTGTAACAACTACAAGGCTCAACGGGCTCCAGGTGTTACAGATTGAGACAAACGCCGGAATTGGTTTGCCGACCAGACCCCAGACCACCACAAAGGTGCCTGTCCCCATCGTGGTGGTTTGGGCGGCCGGCATAGAAAAAGTCCCCGCCGGGCGTGTGCTCGACGGGGACTTTGCCGTTTAATGGCTAGCGCTGTAGGCGATTACTCGCCCAGCAGGCTCTTGGTGATGGAAGCGGCGGCCTTCTTGCCGGCGCCCATCGCCAGAATGACCGTTGCGGCACCGGTGACGATGTCGCCGCCGGCCCAGATACGGGGATCGGTGGTCTGGCCGGTCTCCTCGTCGGCAACGATGTAGCCCCACTTGTTGAGCTCCATCTTGCCGCCGATCTTGGCAGCGAAGGGGTTGGCGTTGGTGCCGATAGCCGAGATCGCGACGTCGCAGGGGATCTCCTCGATGGCGCCCTCGATGGCAACCGGACGACGGCGGCCGGACTCGTCGGGCTCGCCGAGCTCCATCTTCTGGACCTTGACGGCGCACACGGAGCCGTCCTCGCCAGCGACAAACTCGAGCGGGGAGACGAGCGGCAGAACCTCGACGCCTTCGGCCTTAGCATGGTGCAGCTCGGCGCGACGGCAGGGCATCTCGTCCTCGGTACGACGGTAGGCGATGATGGCATGCTCGGCGCCCAGGCGCTTGGCAGTACGGACGGCGTCCATAGCCACGTTGCCGCCGCCAAAGACGACGACGTTCTTGCCGTGCTTGGTGGGGGTGTCGTACTCGGGGAACTTGTTGGCCTTCATCAGGTTCACGCGGGTGAGGTACTCGTTCGCGAAGAAGACGTTGGGCAGGTTCTCGCCGGGGACGTTGAGGAACTTGGGCAGGCCAGCGCCAGTCGCCACGTAGATGGCGTCGAAGCCCTGCTCGAACAGCTCCTCGGCCGTGGCCATGTTGCCCACGACGGAGTTGTACTCAAACTTGACGCCCATGTCCTCCAGGCCGTCAATCTCGCGCTTGACGACCGCCTTGGGCAGACGGAACTCGGGGATGCCGTAGACCAGCACGCCGCCGCCGGTGAAGAAGGCCTCGAAGACGGTAACGTCAAAGCCGTTACGGGCGAGCTCGCCGGCGCAGGTGATGCCGGACGGGCCGGAGCCGACGACGGCGACCTTCTTGCCGTTCTTGGGGGCCATCTTGGGCGTGGAGGCGAGCTCGGGGCGATCACCCAGGAAGCGCTCGAGCTGGCCGATGGCCACGGGCTCGGACTTCTTACCACGGATGCACTTGCCCTCGCACTGGTTCTCCTGCGGGCAGACGCGGCCGCAGATGGCGGGAAGCATGGAGTCCTCGCGGATGGTATCGAGAGCGCCGCCGAAGTCCTTCGCGCGGATCTGCTCGATAAAGCGGGGGATGTTGATGTTGACGGGGCAGCCCTCAACACAGAACGGCTTCTTGCAGTTGAGGCAGCGCTCGGCCTCGGCCAGCGCCATCTCCTCGGTGAAGCCCTTGTCGACGGGGCGGAAGTCGCAGGCGCGCTCGGCAGCCGGCTCCTCGTTATCGGGGGTGCGGGGCGACTTCATATCGGCAACGAAACGACCGTTAACTAGTGGCATGCGCAGCTCTTTTCCTCATAGGCCTTGAGGGACTCGCCCTCTTCGGAACGGTAAGCGGCCTGGCGGGCACGAAGGTCATCCCAGTCGACCAGGGTGGCATCGAAGTCGGGGCCGTCGACGCAAGCGAACTTGGTCACGCCGCCCACCTCGACGCGGCAGCAGCCGCACATGCCGGTGCCGTCAACCATGATGGGGTTGAGCGACGCGGTGATGGGGGTGTCGTACTTCTGGGCGGTGAGGGTCGAGAACTTCATCATCGGAACGGGGCCGACGCAGAAGACCTGGCTCACGGCCTTGTCCTGCAGCAGGCGCTCCAGCGGAGCGGTGACAACGCCCTGCTCTCCGTAGGAACCGTCGTCGGTGGTGATATGGATGTGGTCCTCGTCGAGGAGCTCGCGGAACTGGTCCTCCATGAGCAGGAGGTCCTTGGTGCGGGCGCCCATGATGGCGTGTACCTCGTGACCGGTCTCGACCAGGTGCTTGGCGACCGGGAAGGCAATTGCCAGGCCGACGCCGCCGCCAATGACGGCGCAGGGGCCCTCGGCCATCTCGGTGGGAACGCCCAGCGGGCCCACGACGTCGCGCAGCGACTCGCCGGCTTCGTAAGTGGACAGCATCTCGGTGGTCTTGCCGATCACCATGAAGATGAACTCGACCCAGCCCTCGTCACCGTTCCAGCCGGCCAGGGTAAACGGGACACGCTCGCCCGTCTCGTTGGCGCGGACCATGAGGAACTGTCCAGCGTGCGCATGCTTGGCGATTGCGGGCGCCTCGATGCGGAACTTGAACACCTTCTCCGAGAACTGCGTCTTCTCCAGGATCTTATACATAGAACCCCTCTCTTGTTAGGGCCGCCGAACCGTGCCTCCACGGAAATGGACGGTAGCCCGAATAAAACCGTACGCGCACAGGCGTTGTGCAGACATACGGTGCAAATTATACCCTCATGGACATGTCGCTTACGTGTATCTTCGGCGGTTGGGAGCAGGGTTTATCCGCTTCGACCTGCCAAAGGGGGAGAGGTTTATTTTGGCAGGTTTTATCAGGCAAAACGGCAAAGGAGGCCGGCCTCGCGCTTCGGTGAGGCCGGCCCCCTTTGGAGCGTTACATATGTATAGCGGCACAGGGTTTATTGCGACGCAGCCGCCGCGGCGTTTCCGCAGATGAAACCTGCCAAAATAAACATCCCTAAATGGTAGGTTTTAGTGCTTGCCGTTGGCGGAAGCGGCGCCGTTTACGTGATCGCGGGCGTAGATTACGCCGTGGACGATGGCCAGACCGGCGGCATCTGCGGCGCGGGCGCAGGTGTCCTGGAAATCCTCGGCTTCGCGGGCGCGCAGCTGCTTGAGCACGTAGTCTGCCACGGCCATCTTGCCGGGAGGGTTGCCGATGCCGGTGCGGATACGGCTAAAGTCGCGGCTGCCCATCTTGTCGATGATGGAACGCAGGCCGTTGTGGCCAGCATGGCCGCCGCCCACCTTAACACGCACGTCGCCGGCGGGAATGTCGAGCTCGTCGTGGATTACGAGCAGCTCCTCGGCCTTGATCTTGTACTCGCGGCAGAGCTTGGAGATGGGCCCGCCCGAGGTGTTCATGTACGACTGCGGCTTGACCAGTACAATCTGGCGCTTACCGCCCTCTTCCTCGGGATCGTTGATGTTGATGAGCGCGACCTCGGCGCCGGCCTGGTTTTTCCAGTACGTGACACCGGCCTGACGGGCCAGCTCGTCGATCGCTTTGAAGCCAGCGTTGTGACGGGTCTCGGCATATTCCTCGCCGGGGTTGCCAAGTCCGGCAACCATGCGAATCTTAAGCGGCTGTGCAGCTGCCATGTTCATCCTTTCGTTGATTTGTCGCCTGCTATGGTGAGCGACCCTGTTGCCGCTGTCAAATGGAGGGCAATTGAGGTTGTTTGGGGGCGTTTGGACGGCCGTCGAAATCGAGGTGGACAGTTAGTTCAGATACGTATAAATTCTGAGGACTCGAATTGCTCAATTCAATGCCGATACGTTGTTTTGGAGCGTTAGTTAGTCCATATGACGCTGTTTTGAAGTCTACCCCGCTTTCAAATAGGGCGAATGGTATAGAGATAGCTGCAAAACAGCCTAATTCAATGTGTCTATTTATAGGTATTTGAACTAACTGTCCAGCCCTGTTTGACGGCGCACGGGTGATTCGCCGTTTAGACCGGTGCAAGGCCGATTCCGGCCCGCAGAGCGTTGAGCCAAGCGGCCTGACGCTTGCGATGGCCCTTGATACGGTATCGGAATCGGACTCCCGCGAGTCGATGCATCGTTTGGGCGAAGGCTTCGAGTGCAACAAGGTCTTTCATTTGGTCGCGATTGATAACCAGGACGTGGATGCCCATTGCCTTGAGGCCATTATTTCGATTGCCATCGTGGATGCGAGCGTTTTGAAGCTCATGCCCAATTCCGTTGTATTCGTTGTCGACTCCGGCTGCCGGGCAATATAGGTCGCAGATGGCATAGGGGATGCCCGAGGACATGTTGATCGCAAGAGTGTCGAAGTCGATTCGATAGTTGAGTAGCAGGCCTCCCATGGGCAGACTGCAACATCCGAATCCTCCAAAGCGCATGGGCGCTCCGAGAACGGCAAACATTAGGGATTCGGCTGGGGATGCAGATCCGGGTCGGGCAAGTTTGACTGCCGTGCGAAACGATGTGTATGAGCTACTTTTGGCGAAGCGTGCAACCACCTCAAGCTCTTCGATAGTTGTGGCGGGCTCGCATTTGTAGTGTGCCTGTTCATAGCGGGTTTCGTTCTGTTGCTCGACCACCGACTGGTTGCCCAAGCAATCAAGATCGCCCGTCGCTGCGCAGCCATCGCCCTTGGGCCAGATGTCGTCATGGGCAATGGGGTATGTTGCCCCGGGAGGAAGGGAGTAGGTTCCGAGCAGTTCCATGAGAAGCATCAAGGTTTTGGCGACTGATTCATTTTTGGAACAAAGCATGGCTGTCACGGCAGGAGACGTTGCGTAGATGTCGGCCTCGACGTGCATAATTGCACCTTCAGGAAGCGGAGCGGTGAGAATATGCTGAAGAAGCCGCTTGTCGGGGCGTCTGTTGTCTTCGTCTGAAACGAGAAGATCGAGTAGTTCGGAATCATCTTCATCCCAGGCATCGAGTATCGAAAGTGCGTCAAAGTCTATCGCGTCATTATTGGGAATGCAGCTAGCCAAGGCCTGTGCTTGCTGTCCACTATCAACGGAGTCCCAGGGTAGGGCAGAGTACGTCCGTCGTGCGCGACGCATTGCGCGGAGGGCGGAGAAATGTGAAATCACGGTCGTCATGGCTATAACGTACTAAGTTGGCGGCAGAATGCGACCGCCATACCGTTCTTTTCGCTCAGCGGGGCGCTGCGCGCCATGAACGGCTGGGTGTTATGAAATCGGTAGAAATCGGTTGAGGGGATTGCAGGATATTGAGCTCTGCCGCGAAGGTTGACGATAGCTACCGGACAGTTAGTTCAGATACGTACAAGGCGGCGGGCGATCGAGGCGTTTCTAAGGGCCTTTAAGGGCGATTTGAGGGTAAATATGCGGCGGTTGTACTCGAAAACGATGAGCTTTGGACGGCGGGGCATCCGCCGGGGAGCTCAGAAGGCTCCGAACGGTCCTTTGGAGCTTTAAAAAATACGTATCTGAACTAACTGTCCAGGGAAGGTTGGCGAGGGATGGAAAAAGGGCCGGAAGCGAGCTTCCGGCCCTTTAAAAACATCAAAGATGATGCGATATGCGTTGGATTACAGCGCGAAGTCGCCGCCGACGAGCGTGGAGACGGGCTCCTCGTGGTAAACGGCGGAGATGGCCTGAGCGAACTCCTCGGCGACCGAGATAGTCTTAATCTTGCCGCCGACCTCGACGGGGATGGCGTCGGTGACGACGCATTCGACGATCGGGGCGTCGTTCAGGCGCTCGATGGCCGGACCGGAGAAGATGCCGTGGGTGGCGCAGACGTAGATGTCGCCAGCGCCCATGGCCTTGAGCTCCTTGACGTTGGCGCACAGGGTGCCAGCGGTGTCGATCATGTCGTCGTTGATGACGCAGGTCTTGCCCTTGATGTCACCGATGATGCCCATGACCTCGGCGGCGTTGTGGCGCGGACGGCCCTTGTGGGCGATGGCCAGGTCGCAGCCGAGCATGTCGGACAGCTTCTTGGCGGCCTTGGCGCGACCCACGTCGGGGGAGACGACAACCAGGTTGTCGGTGTCGAAGTGCATGTCGTTGTAGTACTGGCCAAACAGCGGCAGTGCGGACAGGTGGTTAACCGGGATATCGAAGAAGCCCTGGATCTGACCCTGGTGCAGGTCGAGGGTGATGATGCGGTCGACACCGGCGCGCTCGAGCAGGTTGGCGACGAGGCGGGCGGTGATGGGCTCGCGCGGGCCGGCCTTGCGGTCCTGGCGGGCATAGCCGTAGTGGGTGATAACGGCGGTGATGGAGCGGGCGGATGCGCGCTTGGCAGCGTCGGTGGCGATGAGCAGCTCCATGAGCATGTCGTTGACGTTGCCGCCGGCCACGGACTGAATCAGGAAGACGTCGGCGCCGCGGACGGTCTCGTCGTAGCGGGCGTAAATCTCACCGTTGGCGAACTGCTTTAGCGTAAGGCCCGAAAGCTCGACCCCAAGGTACTCAGCGATCTTCTGAGCGAGGGGACGGTTGGAGGAACCGGAATACACGCGGATGGACTTGCGCATATTCTCCGACTTCTCGGGATCATTAATCGGCATTACCCTTCTCCTTTATACATCGAATGCCATATAGATGCCTTGTTGCATTGTAACCGCGTGACGGGGCTTATCGAGCCTTGATAACGTCTTTACCGTCAACGGACACGAACCGACCACTCATCCGGTCGCGCAGGTCACGATAGAAAAAGGAGCCGTCCCCATGGAAACAGCTCCTTAGATGCTTGGTAAAACGTTATACCTCGTCGTCCTCGTGCAGACGGCGGCGGTAATCGGCGGCCCAGCCCTCGATATTTACCTGACGGGCGCGGCCCAGGCCGAGTGCGTCTGCCGGAACCGGCTCGGTGATGACGGAGCCGGCGGCAACGAGCGCGCCGTCGCCGATCTGGGCGGGCGCGACCATCATGGTGTCGGAACCGATGAAGGCATCCTTGCCGATGACGGTCTTGTGCTTGTGGACGCCGTCGTAGTTGCAGGTGATGGAGCCAGCGCCCACGTTGACGCCGGAGCCCATGGTGGTGTCGCCGATATAGGACAGGTGGGGCACCTTGGAGCCCTCACCGATCGTGGACTTCTTGATCTCCACGTGCGTGCCGGCCTTGGATCCGTCGAGCATGTGGGTGCCCGGGCGCAGGTAGGCGCGCGGGCCGCAGTCGACGCCGTTCTCGATGACAGCCTCGATGGCGATGGTCTCATCGATGGTGCAGCCGCTGCCGACGGTGGTGTCGGTGAGGCGGCTGTTGGGGCCGAGCTGGCACTCCTCGCCCACGGTGACGTGGCCGATCAGGTGCGTCTGCGGCCACACGACGGTGTCGCGGCCGATAACGGCATCGGGGCCGATCCAGGCCTGCGTGGGGTCGATGAAGGTGACGCCCTCGGCCATCCAGTGCTCGTTGATGCGGTCGCGCGCGATGGCGGTGAGCTGTGCGAGCTGGATGCGGCTGTTGACGCCCAGGCCGTCGCGGTAGTCGTCGCAATGGAAGATGGAGACCGCCTGGCCGTGGCCTTTGAGGATCTCGAGCATGTCGGGCAGGTAGTACTCGGACTGCGCATTGTCGTTGCCGATCTCGTCGATGTGCGCGGCAAGCTGCGCGCCGTCGAAGGCGTAGCAGCCGGCGTTGCACTCGAGCAGCGTGGCGGCCTGCTCGGGCGTGCAGTCCTTCTGCTCGATGATGCGCTCAATCTGGCCGTCGGCGCCCAGCTTGATGCGGCCGTAGCCGAAGGGGTCGGGCGGGGTCATGGTCATGACGGTGCAGGCGAGCTCGCCGGTAGCGACGGTCTGCGCGAACTTGGCGACGGTGTCGGCGGTGATGAGCGGCAAGTCGCCGTTAAGCACGACGACCGGGCCTTGCGTGATGCCGCAGGCCTCGAGCGCGACCTTTACGGCATGGCCGGTACCCAGGCGCTCGGTCTGCTCGACGCACTCGACCTTGGTGGCGCTGTTGGCGTAGGCGCCGTCGATAAGGGCGCGCATCTCGTCGGCGTGGCTGCCGATGACGACCACGACGCGGCTGCAGCCGGCCTTGATTGTGGCGTCGACGATCCACTGGACCATGGGCTTACCCAGGATCTTGTGCGAAACCTTGCAGTGGTTCGACTTCATGCGGGTGCCCTCGCCGGCGGCGAGGATAATTGCGGTTGCGTCCATGTGATCTCCTGTTACGTTATAGAGACGTGTGTTTGGAAACGATACACGGCACAATATGATACCGCAGGCATATGATGAGCGCGTAACGATTGATGCGCGACGGCCGATGCCGCTGCCGCCGGCGTGGTGTTTGCGCTGGTTGTGCATGGCGGCGGCGCTGCGGCGTTGGCGTTTGAGCGAGGGGATGGGGGTGCCCGTGGACATCATGCGAGAGGAATCGGGCAACGAACCCGTCGCGGCATTTTCGATGTCGCACCCGGCGGTGCCTGCGCTCTACATGGCGCTGACGTTGGGGCTCACCATGTTCTCGATGCAACCGGTGCTGATTGCGCTGTCGCTTGCGGGCGGGTTGGCGTACGGGTTTGCGACGCGCGGCGCCGCGCGTACGTTGGGGGCGCTTCGCTGGCAGCTGCCGGTGATTTTGATCATCGCGGTGCTCAATCCGCTGTTTAGCGCCTCGGGCTCGACGGAGCTGTTCCGTATTGGCATGCGTGCGGTGTATCTGGAGAGCATGGTTTACGGCCTGTGCATGGGCGGGCTGTTTGTGGCGAGCGTGCTGTGGTTTGAGGCGGCGGCATCGATGCTTGGCTACGACAAGGTGCTTGCGCTTTTGGGTAACGCCGCGCCGGTGATCGCGCTCATGATCTCGATGTGCATGCGGCTTATCCCGCAGTTTTTGCGCCGCGGTCGTACGGTGCTGGCGGTGCAGGATGCGATTGATGTGCCTGGCCGCGCGCCGGCCGACCCCGTGCGCTCGCGCCTGCGGGCATCGAGCGTGTTGATGGGCTGGGGCATGGAAGATTCGCTGGAGCGCGCGGACGCTATGCGCTCCCGTGGGTGGGGCGCCGCGACACGCCGCACGACGTACGCGCGGTATCGGCTGGGGCGCGGCGATGTTGCCGCGCTGGTTGGGCTTGCGCTGTTTGGCGTGGCCACGACGGCAGTGGCGTGGTCCGCGATGGCGCAGTATTCGTTTTACCCGCAACTATCGGTGCCGGCGCCGTGGCTGGGCTATGTCGTATATGCGGCCTGGATGGCGCTGCCCTGCGTGCTGTACGCGATTGACGAGAAGAGGTTTGGCTGATGACCCGGTTGGATAGCTGCTCGGTAACGGGCGTGGCGTGCGGCTCTGATGTACCCGCGATTGAGGTACGGGGCCTACACTTTGCCTACCCCGGGGCCGAGGCGCCGGTGCTCGACGGGCTCGACTGGTCTGTTCCCCAAGGTGCGTTTGCACTGCTGGTAGGTGGTACTGGATCGGGTAAGTCAACGCTGCTCTCGCTGCTCAAGCCCGAGATTTCGCCGACGGGTGAATGCGCTGGCGAGCTGTTCGTGCTGGGCGAGAGCGTTGCCGACATGGATGTCCGGGCGTCCGCGGAGCGTGTGGGCTATGTGTTTCAGGACCCCGAGAACCAGATCGTGTGCGAAACCGTGTGGCACGAGATGGCGTTTGGCCTGGAAAACCTAGGCATGTCGCGTGACGAGATGCGCCGCCGCGTAGCCGAGACCAGCTATTTCTTTGGGTTGGAGGATTGGCTCCACCGCGATACCGATACGCTTTCGGGCGGGCGCAAGCAGCTGCTGTCGCTGGCGGCTGTGCTGGCGCTGCGTCCACGCGTGCTACTCCTCGACGAGCCCACGTCTCAGCTTGATCCGGTTGCGGAGAAGAATTTCCTGCATGCGCTGTTTCGTGTGAATCGCGAGTTGGGGTGCACGGTTGTCGTGGCAACGCACCAGCCGCGCCCAATGCTCGAATACGCGACGTGCGCGTACCGGATTGAGGGCGGCCGCGTATGCGAGGTCGCTGACATCGCCTCCTTGGGGCATCGTGAAGAGCTGTTTTCTGGCGAGGTGCCAGGGTGGGGTGCCTCGTGGCGTGCAAAAAACGGAGTTTTCAGCAGCGCCAGTGGCCAGCTGGGCTCTTTGGACCCGCGCGCGGGCGCTCCGGGTGCAGAAAAAGGGCTGAAATCGGACAAATCGGGTGAATTTGAGGCGCAAATACTGCCGCAAGACGACTCGGGGGCGCCATCGCGCGCCGGTGGATGCCGAATTCTCCCAAAAATGCACGCTGGGTCGGCTACTACCCTGGCAGGGAGCTGGTTTCGCTACGATCGAGCGTCCGGCTGGGTGCTGCGTGGACTCGATGCGGCGTTTTCGGCTGGCGCGGTGCATGCGGTTGTGGGCGGTAACGGCTGCGGCAAGTCGACAATGCTTTCGGTGCTGGCCAAGACGGTCAAGTTGCAGCGTGGGCATATGGAGCGCGGGGCGGGATCGGCAGCGCTGCTGCCTCAGAACCCCAAGGCGTTGCTGGTTGCCGAGACGGTGCGCGACGAGCTGATGGAATGGGCTTCGACCTGCGGATATGACGAGGCTGTGGCGCGTGAGCGCGCGGCGAGCCTGGGGCTGTCGGGCCTGGATGGGCGCCACCCGTACGATCTTTCGGGCGGACAACGTCAACTGCTTGCGTTGGCAAAGCTGCTTCTGATTGGCCCCGAGCTGCTATTGCTCGATGAGCCCACCAAGGGTTTGGACCTGGCCAGTCGCCGCATCATCGCTCGCGCCCTGCGTGACCATGCAGAGGCTGGCGGCACCGTCATCATGGCCACGCACGATCTGGATTTTGCCGAGCAGGTTGCCGATGACATTGCCATGATGTTCGACGGCGAGATTGCCTGCATGGAGCCGCCGGCCGACTTTTTTGCCGACAACGTGTTCTACAGGGCGTGATGGGATGACGGATTATCGCGTCTCGCGCCTACTAGCAAAACTGGAGATCCCACTGCTGCTGGCGGTGCCGGCGGTAATGGCCGCGGCGTTGCTGGCGGGCGTTGAGCAGGCGGCGCTTGCCATGCTTGTCGTGGTGGCGCTGGTGCTTGCGTTGTTCTTTGCGGGCTACGAGGCGTCGCGACCGGGCCTGCGCCAGATTATGCCAACGCTGGTTTTGGCGGCGTTGGCCGCGGCGGGGCGCATCTTGTTTGGCCCCATTCCCGACTTTAAACCTGTGAGTGCCATCGCCATTATCGCCGGGGCGACGCTCGGTCGTCGTAACGGCTTTATGGTCGGTGCGCTGGCGGCGCTGACCAGCAACTTCTTTTTTGGACAGGGCATGTGGACGCCATGGCAGATGTATGCCTGGGGCCTGGTTGGCTATGTTGGCGGCGCGCTGGCGCATGCGGGCGCGTTCGACCGTGCGGATGGAACCGTGCGCATGCCGGCGCTGATGGCGTACGGCTTTGCATCGGGCCTGCTCTACGGCGTGGTAATCAACGCCTACGACATCATCGGTTTTGTGCAGCCGCTCACGTGGGCGGGCGCCGTGGCGCGTCTTGCCACGGCAGTGCCGTTCGATATCACACACGGCCTCGCGACCTGCGTGTTCTTAGCCGCCCTGTACAGGCCCTGGTGTCGACGGATCAACCGCGTCGTCGTGAAGTACGGACTGTAGGGCTGGTTGCGTTCCCTTACGAACTTGCGGTGGAATAGTTCTCGTTTTTGGCTATTTGCTGCCCAAACAGGAACTATTTCACCGCAACTTATAGGGAGAGAGAGGGGTCGCATGATCTGTTTCCCTCCGTCCCCAGGGGATCAGCTGGGGTTAGAGCTCTAGCGTGAGGGTGACGGGACAGTGGTCGCTGCCAAAGATGTCGCCACGGATACCGGTGTCGCGAACGTCGGCGGCGATTGAATCACTTACCAGGAAGTAGTCGATGCGCCAGCCTGCGTTGTTCTTGCGGGCATTAAAGCGGTAGCTCCACCAGCTGTAGACGCCCTCGACGTCCGGATTGGCCGCGCGCCAGGTGTCGGTAAAACCGGCGTCGAGCAGCTCGGTAAACTTGCCGCGTTCCTCGTCCGAAAAGCCTGCGTTGCCGCGGTTGGACTTGGGGTTCTTAAGGTCGATCTCCTCGTGTGCCACGTTAAAGTCGCCGCAGGTTACGACGGGCTTTCCGGTCTCGCGCTCAAGCGTGCTCAAAAAGCCGCGATAGGCATCGTCCCAGGCCATGCGTACATCGATGCGCGCGAGCTCGTTTTGGGCGTTGGGCGTATAGACGTCCACGAACCAAAACTTGTCGAACTCGAGCGCACAGACGCGGCCCTCGGTTGCGGCTTGGGCGACGAGCTCGGCCGCCTCGCCCTCGCCGGCGTGGGGCAGCAGCGCATCGGCGCGCAGCACGCGCAGCGGTTCCTGGCGGCTAAAGACCGCGGTGCCCGAGTAGCCCTTGCGCTCGGCGTAGCTCCAGGTTTGGTGGTAGCCGGGCAGATCGATATCGACCTGGCCTTCTTGCAGCTTGGTCTCCTGCAGCGCCAGGATATCGACGTCGAGTTCTTGTGCGATCTGGATAAAGCTCGGGTCCTTTTTGAGCACGGCGCGCAGGCCGTTGACGTTCCACGAGGCGAAAGTGTAAGTCTGAGGCATGGTGTCCTTTCGACGGGGTTGGCAGGCTTAAGATTAACGCAACAAGAGCGGGGCGGAGTCCGCGAGTGATAGTGCGAACGCCGCCGTCCCTAAGACACGGACGGAGGACATATATGACGCAGGCAATATCGGACCCCAAGCAGGCCTCCGCTGCGCTGGCGGAGCTGTTCGAAACCCATAGCCACGTGGTCTTCTTTGGCGGCGCGGGCGTTTCCACGGCGAGTGGCATCCCCGATTTCCGCAGCGTGGACGGTCTGTATCACCAGCGGTTTTCCTATCCGCCCGAGACTATGCTCTCGCACAGCTTCTACGAGGCGCATCCGGCGGAGTTTTTCGACTTCTACCGGACCAAGATGATCGCCCTTAACGCCAAGCCCAACCGCTGCCACATCAAGCTGGCCGAGCTGGAGCGCGCCGGCAAGCTTGATGCCGTGGTGACGCAAAATATCGACGGCCTGCATCAGATGGCCGGCTCGCAACGCGTGTTCGAGCTGCACGGATCGGTCCATCGCAACATTTGCCAGTCGTGCGGCGCGGTCTATAGCGCCGAGTGGATTTGCTCGCGCGAGCACGAGGACGCCGCGGGTGCGCCTGTGTGTCCTGCGTGCGGCGGGCGCATCAAGCCCGATGTGGTGCTCTACGAGGAGCCGCTCGATGAGCATGTGCTGACCGGTGCCGTTGCCGCCATCGCCGCGGCCGATGCCCTCATTGTGGGTGGGACCTCGCTCGTGGTGTATCCGGCGGCGGGCCTTACGCGTTACTTTACCGGCGATACGCTGGCCATATGCAACCTTGCTCCCACCGATCAGGATGCAAATGCCGACCTGCTGATTTCTTGCGACATCGCGGCCGCGTTTGCGTTCTAGCCCGCGCGCGCGGATACAATAGAAAGACTGAGTGCAAAGCGACCCCGCCGCCAGCTCCCCAAGCTCGGCGGCGTGGGCATTTTAGGAGGATGTTCATGGCGAACGACAGCAAGACATGGCGGTGCGGAAAGTATGAGCTCAGCTTTGACCGTCCGCGCATCATGGGCGTCCTCAACGTGACGCCCGATTCGTTTAGCGATGGCGGGGAGCACTTCGACCCGGATGCCGCCATCGAGTACGGCCTGGCGATGCTCGACGCCGGCGCCGACATCATCGACGTGGGCGGCGAGTCCACGCGCCCCGGCTTTACCCCGGTCAACCCAGACGAGGAGGCTCGCCGCGTGCTGCCCGTGGTGCGCGCGCTGGCCAAGGAGGGCGCCATCGTCTCGATCGACACGCGTCATGTGGCGGTTGCCAAGGCGGCCGTGCGCTGCGGCGCCTCGATCGTCAATGACGTGACCGGCTTCACCGATCCCAAGATGGTCGAGTTTGTTAAGACGAGCACCTGCGGCGTCATCGTGATGCATGCCGGCGAGGTCGCCGCGCCCGCACGCACACACGCAACGGTGCAGCTCGATACCTCGGCAGCGGCGTTTGTTGCCGAGAAGGCGCGCGAGGCGGCTGCCGAGGCCGCGCGTGAGGCCGAGA
>UQIY01000046.1 GCA_900541195.1 uncultured Collinsella sp.
TATAAGAGACAGGCATGGGCAAGGCGGAGGCGCGCGCGCTCGCGGAGCGGCACGGCCTGCCCGTCGCAAAAAAGCCGGACAGTCAGGAGATTTGCTTTATTCCCGACAACAACTACATCTCGTTTCTCGAGCGGTTCGGCGGCTCGCTGCCCGGGCCGGGCAATTTTGTCTCGCCGGACGGCGCGGTGCTCGGGCGGCACGGGGGCATTTACCGCTACACGATCGGCCAGCGCAAGGGCTTGGGCGTCGCGATGGCGCATCCCGTGTACGTAACGGGCGTCGATGCCGCCAACAACATTGTGCACCTGGGCGAGGCCGTGGACCTGACGGTCACAGCGCTCACGGCCAACGACTGGATCTGGAGCGCCCCTGCCGACCGCATGGAGGCAGAGCTCGATGCCGGCGGCATTCACGTGGGCGCCAAGTACCGTTACCGTCAAAAGGACCAGGCAGCAACCCTTACACGTGGCGAAGACGGGCAAATGCTGCTAACTTTTGACGAGCCGCAACGAGCCATCGCCCCCGGCCAGGCCGTTGTAGTCTATCGCGGCGACATCGTCCTGGGCGGCGGCACCGTTACGACAGCCATCAAGTAGCCCCATCTCCTTCATAAGTTGCGGTGAAATAGGGACTGTTTAAGCGTTTAAAACCGCCAAACAGTCCCTATTTCACCGCAACTTTGTTAAGTATTATGATGTTTGCGCTTTCTATATTTAACGATTAGAATACTTAACGAGGTGATGCAGCAGATGAGTACTTCCAACTATATAACCATGGGTGACGCCGCGCGCCTGCTGGGCGTTACGAAGGCCCGTATATCGCAACTGGCTGCATCGGGAACGCTCGCGTGCGATATCGTCGGTGGGCGGAAAATGGTTCAGTACGATTCCGCGATTGGTTATCAAAAGGTCCGTAAGCGTGGGCGCCGTCCCGCAGCTGACGTAGGGCGCAAGTTCACGTTGATGTCAGCCGACCACGAGGTCGCGCATGTCTCGTTTGATCCAACACGCGAGTTTTCCTTTGAAATTGCCGACATACTCGATGCACGAAGGATGCCGTTTGGCACGTGCTCGAGTTCCTCTCCAACGGTGAATAAACGAGCACTCAACACGTGGTGGAGTCACCGGTCGGTGCCCGACGTCCGCCCCGGACTCATCTCGCGCTATCGCGAGCTGGGAATTGACAGCGGTATTGAAGTGCCCGTTCGTTGCCTGGGTTTTTCGCTTTCGGATTGCTATTGGCTAAGACCGGTCGACTGCGACGAGCTCAATTGGCAGCACCTCAATTACTTCGAAAACAATTTTGAACGGTCGGCACCCGAGCATCGTTCAGGCTGGCTTGAGGGCATCGGACTCAAAAATCCTGACAATACGTCCGAGGGCGAGCTCCCCAAATCCTGGATGATCCGCAATGGCGTTCGCATCCTGGTCAAAGGATGCGGAATGGACGATCAGCGACCGTTTAACGAGGCGGTTGCAACAGCCCTACATCGGCGTCTGCTATCCAAAGGTGAGTTTGTTCCCTATACGGTCGAGCGCATGTTCGACGGGCCCGTATGCCTATGCGATGACTTTCTTAATGGTCGTGAGGAATACGTGCCGGCCGCTTATATCAGGGACGCACTCGGTGGCCAGCGAGGAAACTCAACATACGATCGATACTGTCGCTTTCTTGGCAGACACGGGGCTGACGAAGCCACGGTAAGAAAATCCATGTCGCAGATGATTGTCTGCGATGCCCTCCTGGCCAACAGCGACCGCCACTGGCGAAACTTCGGCATCATCCGCAATGTCGACACGCTGGAAATGCGGCCTGCACCGCTGTTCGATAGTGGCAATTGCCTGTGGTACAACGTGCCAACCGCCGTGCTCGTTGCCGAGGAGTTTGGATTTGCCGCCAAACCGTTTGGTCCGGACCCTTCCACTCAGCTAGCATTTGCTGACTCGCTCGATTGGTTCGATGCGTCGCGTCTCGATGGGTTCGTCGACGAGGCAGTCGAAATCCTCTCACAAAGCGCATGGGCAACAGCAGGCAATCGCCTCAAGGCCATCCGCCGCGGTCTCGAGCGCCGCACGATAGAGGTAAGCGCCGCCGTTGAGGTGCTACGGCACGTGCAAAGATAACAGCACTGCCCCCTAAGTTGCGGTGAAATAGGGGCTGTTTGGCGGTTTTAAACGCTTAAACAGTCCCTATTTCACCGCAACTTAGAGAGGACGGCCTCGGTCGGTACTGCTGTGTCAGCCGAGGCCGCTGCATTGCTAGCGCTGCACGTAGGCGCGGACGAGCTCAAAGGTGTTACGCACACCGTCGATGTGGCTGCGCTCGTAGTTGTGGCTCGCGTACACGCCGGGGCCGATCAAACCATGGCGAATGTCGTAGCCGGCCGAGAGCGTAGCCTCGACGTCGGAGCCGTAGTGCGGGTACACATCGATGGCGTAATCGAGCTCCAACTCGCGCGCGATATTGGACAGCGTGGTCACCAGATCGTAGTTGTAGGGGCCGCCCGAATCCTTGGCGCAAATCGAAACCATGCGCTCGGTGCAGCCCAGGTCGTCGCCCACGCAACCCATGTCCACGCTGATCATCTCGCGCGTGTCGGCCGGCACAAAGGCACCGCCGTGACCGACCTCCTCGTACACGGTAAAGAGCAGCGACACCTTGCGCGAAAGCGACACCTCGCCGTCAGCAACGGCACGGGCCAGACCTAGCAGAATCGACGCCGACAGCTTGTCATCCAGGAAGCGGCTCTTAATGTAGCCGCTCTCCGTCACCGTGGTACGCGGATCCATGGCGATGATATCGCCCGTCTGAATACCCAGCTCGAGCACGTCGTCCTTGCTATCGACGTTCTCGTCGAGCAAGATCTCCATGTTCTTCTCGATGGTCTTGACCGGCTCATCGGCCACATGCGCCGAAGGCTCGGTATTGAGGACCACACCCGTGTAGACATTGCCATCGCGCGTATAAACGGTGCAGTTCTCACCATCGGCCGTAGACCACTGGTGCCCACCAAGCGTCGTGGGGCGCAGGCGACCATTGTCCTTAATGGAGCGCACCATGGCGCCCAGGGTATCGACATGGCTCGCCAACACAAGCGGCTCACCCTCGCCACCAAGCTCAACCAGCACGTTGCCCTTATTGGAACGCTCGGGGCCAAAGCCCATATCGCGCAACGTTTCCATTAGATAATCAGTCGCCGCACGGGTAAACCCCGTAGGCGAAGCAATCGAGGTAAGCGCCTTCAACTGGTCAGTAATATAGGAGAGCGTAGAATCCATCTTGGACACCAAAGTCACCCTTTCATATCGAATTAAACCCACAGCTACAATACCACCGCGAACCATCTTTTTACCTAGCGAGACAACCCATCGAGCTCCCCAGAACCGTGCCCGCTACAACAACAAGCCGGCGAGCCCCTGCCCGTTAGCCCCACAATCTTTCCGCAGGACAGAGGGAGGCCCCGCCGCACGTAGTGCGCAGCGGGGCCTCCGACATGTCCGAGGACGATTGTGGGGCTAACGGGCAGGGGCCCGCCGAACCAAGTTAGGCAGCCGGGCAGATCTTCTTGAAGAGCTCGATGACGTCGTCGAGCGTCGCCTCGCGCGGGTTACCTGGGAAGCAGGCGTCGGCCATGGCGTCCTTGGCCAGGACCTCGATCTCGTCAGCCTTCATGGCCTCGCAGACGTGCGGGATGTTCACGTCGGCAGAGAGCTGCTTAACGGCGGCGATGGCGGCATCGGCGGCCTCGTCGGTGCTCATGCCCGTGGTGTCAACGCCCATGGCGACGGCAACCTTGGCCAGGCGCTCGGCGCAAACCGGCTTGTTGAACTCCATGGCGATCGGCAGCAGCATGGCGCAAGCGACGCCGTGCGGGGTGTCGTAGTGAGCGGACAGGGTGTGAGCCATGGCGTGATCGATGCCCAGGCCGACATTGGAGAAGCCCATGCCAGCGACATACTGACCAAGAGCCATGCCCTCGCGGCCGGAGCCGGGCTGGCCGGACTTGGCCTCGGCAACGGAGTCGCGCAGGTTCTCGCTGATCAGCTTGATAGCCTCAAAGTGGAACATATCGGAGAGCTCCCAAGCGCCCTTGGTGGTGTAGCCCTCGATGGCGTGGGTCAGAGCGTCCATGCCGGTGGAAGCGGTCAGACCGGCGGGCATGGAAGCCATCATGTCGGGGTCGACGACGGCGACCTCGGGGGCGTCGTTGGTGTCGACGCACACGAACTTGCGGACCTTCTCGGGGTCGGTGATGACGTAGTTGATGGTCACCTCGGCAGCGGTACCGGCGGTCGTCGGCACGGCGATGGTGAACACGGCGTGATTCTTGGTGGGAGCAACGCCCTCGAGGCTGCGGACATCAGCGAACTCGGGGTTGTTGATGATGATGCCGATGGCCTTGGCGGTGTCCATGGAGGAGCCGCCACCGATGGTCACGATAGCGTCAGCCCCGGCGGCCTTGAAGGCCTCGACGCCGTCCTTGACGTTCTGGATCGTGGGGTTGGGCTTGATCTCGGAGTAGAGGCTCCAAGCGATGCCGGCGGCGTCGAGCTCGTCGGTCACCTTAGCGGTAACGCCAAACTTGACCAGATCGGGGTCGGAGCAGACGAAGATCTTCTTGTAGCCGCGACGCTGGAGCTCGCCGGGGATCTCCTTGATGGCGCCGGAACCATGATAAGAGATGGTATTGAGAACGAAACGATTAGCCATTGATAGCCTCCAATCGTGTGCGGGGCACCCATTACGCCCCACGCTACGAGTCCCATCCTAACGCTTTTGAAACAAAAAACACGTGAGAACGTCAAAATTGTTAAAGCGTTTCAACAGATGATGAAAAAGATTGCGGCAAAGGGGCAGCCCCTTTGCCGCATTCGGTTACTTTCGGCAGCCCTCTTTCCAAGCCTCGGCCGCAACCTTCCAGCGTAAGCGCAAGTCGCGCTCACGGTCGATGAACATGATGGCAAACGCGACAAACAGCAGCAAGCTCGCCACGACGATGGCGTGCAGGCCCATGCGCTCAATACACCAGTTGCCCAACACGGCGCCAAACACAAAGGTAAAGATCACGCCAAAGTACAGCAGGCCGTTTTCCAAAAAGCCGCGCCTGTGGGTGATGATGTAATCGTCCACGTTTTGCAGCGCGTTGCGCAAGTTGCCGATGCACATGGTCGTAGCGATGCCGTGACCGTGGATCTTGCGGAAGCTCTCGACCTGCATGCCGCAGGCAAACGAGGTGAGGCAGTTGGCGAGCAGGTTGAAATTGCCGCCCGGGATAAAGCTCACGCCCAGCAAGATGACGGCTTCAAAGAACACCGTCACCTGACGCCAGTGGATCACGCTGCCAAACCGCTCGTGTACCAGATCGGCAAGCATAATACCCACGGCAAACGACACCACAGGGAAGAAGTAGCGCCCCGCAAGTGCCCAATTGCCCTCCGAGATGCTCACGCCCACGAGCAGGATGTTGCCTGTCTGCGCGTTGGCGAAAACATGGTCGCGCCCAATGTACGAATACACGTCCATAAAGCCACCGGCGAGCGCCAAGATGATGCCCAGCTCAATAGACTCCGATATCTGTTTGGCACGCTGCATCGTCGTGCATCCTCCTTGTTGACGACTCTCTCGTGCGTTGGCGGAAACATAGCCGCCGTTCATACTGTAACCCATTGACAACATGGCGTGCGCGCGAGACGGCTTCCCCAACGCGCAGATACACAGTCTGGAAACAAACGGCGGATACAGCACCCGCATCGACGCGCCGATCCGCCAGCCCATGTACTCCACCAGTCTTTTTAGCCCCGCCCCAAAAAGACTGGTTACAATTACGTGCAGCATACAAACACCGGGAGGGATCGTGGCAAAAAAGCCTCAGCACGCTCAGAACAACCAGCGCAACCAGCAGGGCAAACAGGGCCAGCAGCAAAAGCGCGGCGGTAAGGCGCAGGGTGGGCACACCACTCATACCCCGGCAGCGCCTGCCCGTCCCTGGCGCCCGGGCCGCGACAAGTTCCTCCCCGTCAGCCGCGCCGATATGGACGCGCGCGGCTGGGACCAGTGCGACTTCGTCTACATCTGCGGCGACGCCTACGTGGACCACCCCAGCTTTGGCATGGCCATCGTCAGCCGCGTACTCGACGCGCACGGCTACAAGGTGGGCATCATCTGCCAGCCCGACTGGACCGACCCCGCCAGCATCACGGTGCTCGGCGAGCCGCGCCTGGGCTTTCTCGTCAGCGCCGGCAACATGGACTCCATGGTCAACCACTATTCGGTGACCAAGCACCGCCGCCACACCGACGCCTATACCCCCGGTGGCGAGGAGGGGCGCCGTCCCAACCGTGCCGTCACGGTCTACGGCAACCTCATCCGCCAGACGTTCAAGGACGCCCCCATCATCATCGGCGGCATCGAGGCAAGCCTGCGCCGTCTGGCCCATTATGACTACTGGCAGGACAAGCTCAAGCGCTCGGTACTGCTCGACTCGGGCGCCGACATCCTCATCTACGGCATGGGCGAGCACGCGATTGTCGAGATCGCCGACGCGCTCGACGCGGGACTGCCCGTCGATCAAATCACCTATATCAACGGCACCGTCTACCGCACCAGCTCGCTCGACGAGGTCTACGACTACGACCTGCTGCCCAGCTGGAACGACCTTGCCGCCGACAAGCTCAACTACGCGCGCAGCTTTAACGTGCAGCAGCAGAATATGGACCCCATCACCGGACACCGCCTGGTAGAACCCTACCCCAATAGCGTCTATGTGGTGCAGAACCCGCCGTCGGCGACGCTCACCACCGACGAGATGGACGAGGTGGCCGAACTCCCCTACGCACGCGATTGGCATCCCGACTACGACGCGGCGGGCGGCGTGCCGGCCTTTGCCGAGATCAAGTTTTCGATCAGCTCCAACCGCGGGTGCTTTGGCGAGTGCTCGTTTTGCGCGCTGACCTTCCACCAGGGTCGCGTGCTGCAGATGCGCAGCCACGATTCAATCATGCGCGAGGCCGAGCTGCTCACGCACGATCCCGAGTTTAAGGGCTACATCAACGACGTGGGCGGACCGACGGCAAACTTTAGCCGCCCGGCCTGCGACAAGCAGCTCAAACACGGCGTGTGCAAGAACAAGCGCTGCCTGTGGCCGAGCGTGTGCAAGAACATGGTGGTCGACGAGAGCGGCTACACGCAGCTGTTGCGCGACCTGCGCCAGCTGCCGGGCGTCAAGAAGGTCTTCGTGCGCAGCGGCATCCGCTTTGACTACACCATGGCCGATGCCTCGGACGAGTTTTTGCGCGAGCTGCTGGAGCACCATGTCTCTGGCCAGCTGCGCGTAGCGCCCGAGCACGTGAGCGATGCGGTGCTGAGTGTAATGGGCAAGCCGAGCCGCGCCGTCTACGATGCGTTCTGCCGTAAATTTGAACGCTTGAACCGCGAATACGGTCTTAAGCAGTACGTGGTGCCGTACCTGATCTCGAGCCACCCCGGCTCGACCATGAAGGAAGCCGTGGACCTTGCCGAGGCCGTACGCGACATGGGCTACATGCCCGAGCAGGTGCAGGACTTCTACCCCACCCCGTCCACCATGTCGACCTGCATGTACTACACCGGCGTGGACCCGCGCACCATGGAGCCGATCTATGTGGCGCGCGACCCGCACGAGAAGGCCATGCAGCGCGCGCTCATCCAGTATCGCAAGCCCGAGAACTACAAGCTTGTGCGCGAGGCATTGGAAAAGGCCGGGCGTCGTGACCTGATCGGCTACACCAAGCATTGCCTGATCCGTCCCGTACCGCCGCGCCCGGGCGAGACGTCTGCTGGCGGCGGACATGGGACCGGCAAGAAGGGCGGCAAGGCCCACGGTAGCGCCGCCGGCAAGGGACCCAAGGGTAGAAAGGGCCACGGCGGCATGTCGCGTGCGCAAAACACCGCAGGCCGCAACCGCGCGGCCCAGGGGCGTCAGGGCGCAAACGGAGGCGGGCGTCGCAACTAGGGCAGCGGTGCGCTCGCTGCATCCATCCCACACGCGTGGCGCAGCGAGCGCATCGCCTCTACCAGCACAAAGCCGGCGATAGCGACCGTAATTGCCACGTCGAACGGCGTGTTCACAAACCACAGCAACGTCATGAGATACGACCCGGCGTTAAAGGCAAAATGCAGCAGGATCGTGTAGCGAAGCTTTCCGGTGGTCACGAGCACCCAGCCAAAGACCAGACCGGCGGCGCCGGCGTAGCAGCCCTGCACCCAGTTCATATGCATAAAGCCAAAGATGACCGCCTGCAGCACAATCGCCGCAGCGATGCCTCGCTTGTCCGGCGCCGCCCAGGGCACCATGGCGACGTCTTGCGCCCGCGCGCGACGCCGACGCTTCCAGAGCGGACGGCACTGCGGGTTAAATGCTCGGAGCGAAAACTCAAAAATGATACCGCGCACCAGCAGCTCCTCGCAAAACGGAGCGCCGATCACCGTGGTCAGGACGGCCAGATAGCTCGTGTCGCCCATGCCCGTCTCCTCGACAAGTTCGCTGTAATCGGCCGCCGCCTCGGGCAACAGCGACAGCACAGCGTCGGTCACGTAGCCAACGACCACCTGCAGGGCAAGGCCGATCACGATAACGCAGGCGATGCGCCTCCACGCTTTGCCTGCTCCCCCGCCAAGCGAGCGCTCGCCCTGCCAGCGCGCCATAAACGAGCGCGGCCACAGATAACGCCACCACAGCAGTGCCATCAAAAACGACGCCATCTGCGCGGCAGCCTGAAGCAATTGAATATCGAGGTCGTCAATCGAAAAACCCATGAACACCGACGCGACACCCAGAGCGGAAAACAAAACCACGCTCAGGGCAATATCTGCCGCGACAACGCCTAAGCAAGCAAGTGTCCACACCAACGCGTTGAGCATGCCAACCTCCTCAAAACCGTTCCCTAGTTCTACCACAAACTGGCAAAACACTGACCTCTTGAGGACAGAGGAAAACGGATCACTTATTGATGAGAATCAGGCGCAGTGCCAAAGGCCCCGCTGGGCGAGATGTCGAACGGGAAGGTGCCGCAGCGATTGAACGCAGCGATAAACATGCGGATGGCGTTGGACGGCGTGGTACCCACGAGCTGGGTTGCCGCCGCGAAGGCTGCCTTCTCCTCGGGCAAGACCTTCGCGACTACGGGGGTCATGTGTTCTGCCATGGCGCTTCCTTTTTGAAACGACGGTAGTGCGGATAGATGCGGGCCACGCGGCTGGGCGACGGACTGTGAAGGCAACCCGATTGGCCCGCATCCGGAGTTGTTTCTGCGGCTTTGGTATTACTTGGTATTCCTAAGTATTACCCCGCAGATAGAATACCACACCCGGCCCCATGGAGACGGAGGAAACGGATTATTTTTGGTGCAAAGGGGCCAGGTTACTTTGCACCAAACGGCAATGCCCCGCCCACGCAATCACGTGGACGGGGCATTGCTCCAGGTATGCGGTTAGCGACCCTGTTGCTTTTACTTAAGCTCGGGCCAGTAACCCTTGTTGGCCTCGATCATGTCGTCGAGAACCTCCTTGGCGACCTTCATCGACGGCACGGTCTTGTTGAGCGTAAAGGCCTTGAGCGCCTTCTCGTACGAACCCTCGATCGTAGCCTCGACCACGAGCTTCTCGGAGTTCAGCTGCTGCATCATGAGGCCCTGCTGGAACAGCGGAATGTTGTCGCGGCTGATGACCTCGGGGCCGTTCTTGCCAATGTAGGCAGGCAGCTCGACCATAGCGTCGTAGGGCATGTTGGGGATGGCGCCCTTGTTCTCGCAAATGACCAGGAAGCGCTGCTTGGTGTCGTTCTTCAGAGCGATAGCCAGATCGGCAATCCAGTCGCCGTGGCTGCCCGCATAGAACGTGCTCTCGTCGATCTCGCCCGTCTTCTCGTAATGGTCGATACCATCAAAGAGGTTCTTCTCACGCGTCTCCTCAACCTCGTTAGCACGGGTGCGCTCGGGGTTGGAGTGCTCGACGAACTCCTTCTGCTGCAGGTAGTAGTTCAGATACGTGTTGGGCAGGTACTCCGGGAAGCACTCCATGATCTCGTACTCGCCCTTCCAGACGTAGTACCAGCTGCCCTTGGTGTGGCGGTTCTGCTCGGGGTGCTCGTCGGCGGTCTCCTCGGGCTTCTTTGCCATAAGCGAGCCCATGCCCTTGAGGTAGGAGTCGGGCAGCAGAATCTCATGCTCCTTGATGTACTCGCGCAGCTGCGGGAGCACCTCCTCGCCCTTGTGGCGGATCGAGGTGAACCAACCAAAGTGGTTGAGGCCAAAGTAATCGTACTCGACATCCTTCTTCTCGATATCGAGCGCGGCGCAAACCACGTCGATGATCGCGATCGGCATGTCGCAGATGTTGATGATGCGAGCGTTGGGGCGCAGCACGCGGCAGCCCTCGGAGACGATGGCGGCAGGGTTGGAGTAGTTGAGAATCCAGTAGTCCTTCTTGGCGTACTTCTCAACGTCATCGATCAGCTCGACCATGGGGAAGATGGTGCGCATGCCGTAGGCAAGACCGCCGCAACCGCAAGTCTCCTGACCCACGCAGCCGTGACGCAGCGGAATCTTCTCGTCCTGCTCGCGCATGGCGTAGCCGCCCACGCGCATCTGGGCAAACACGAAGCTCGCGTCGGTAAAAGCCGTCTTTTTGTCGGTGGTCACCGTGAGCTTGATGTCCAGGCCGAGGTCCTCGTGCAAAATCCAGTCCACGAGCACGCCGATCTTGCGCTGGCGCTCCTCGTTGATGTCGTACAGACGAATCTCGTCAACGTCGAGCTCGTCCTTGCGCAGAGCGATGGACTTGACGATGCCGGGGGTAAAGGTGGATCCGCCACCACACAGAGTAATGATCATTGTTTACTGCTCCTTCTCAATTGCGTTTTCGACCTTGTCGCGCATCTCGGCGACCTTCATGCCAAAGATGATCTGGATATTATTGCCGTTGCGGTTGATGCCGCTGTTGGGCACGTGGTTGATGAGGTTCTCATCGATGAGATCCGGGTTCTTAACGTTCACGCGGAGACGCGTAAAGCAGTTCTCGAGCTCCTCGATGTTGTCCTTGCCGCCAAGACCTGCGACCAGATCGGCAATACCTGCATCGACGCCCTCTGCGGGAGCTGCGGCAACAGCGCCCTGCTTCACCGCGACAGATGCGGCGGCCTCGCCCTCGGCAACGGACTCGGCGAGCTCGGACTCCTCCTCGCGACCAGGCGTGTGGAGGTTGAGCTTCTTAATAAGGAAGGTGAAGAGGAAGAAGTACAGAGCGGCGTTAACGACTCCAAGCACCAGCATAACCGGCCAGTTGGTCTTGTCGACACCGAGGACCAGGTTGGAAACCACGATGTTGATGATGCCGCCTGCAGTCGAAGCGGGCACGGAGAGGACCTTGAGCAGAACCAGGAAGATGCCGGAAAGAACCGAGTGAACGACAAAGAGCACGGGAGCGGCAAAGACAAAGAGGAAGTCCATGGGCTCGGTCACGCAGGAGAGCACGGCGGTGATGATCAGCGGGATGATAACGGCCTTGGTCTTATCCTTGTTCCCCTTGTAGGCGGTGACGATAAAGGCGAGGCCGATGCCGATGTAGGGCCACAGATTGTTGAAGGTGTAGCTGTTGAAGTAGGTGCTATCGGAGAAGGGCTGGCCCGTCATTGCCATCTCGGCAACACGGATGGGATAGGCGCCGGCGATAACCTGATCACCCAGCGTCAGGGTGCCACCCACATCGGAGAACTGGAACGGGGTGTAGATGAGGTGGTGCAGACCGGTGGGAACGAGCAGCTTGTTGAGCATGCCGTAGATAAACAGACCGATGTTGCCCGACTCCTTAATGATGCCGGCAACGGAGGAGATGGCGCCCTGAACCGGAGGCCAAACGATGCAGAAGCCAGCGCCCATGATCCAGGAAATGATGATCATAATCAGGAACGGGAAGCGAACGCCCGAGAACATCGAAAGGGCAATGGGGAACTGCTTGTTCGAGTACTTGTTGAACACGGCACCGGTGATGCAACCGAGAATGATGCCACCGAACACGCCGGTATCGAGCACCTGAATGCCCATAACGGTGGCCTGGCCGGTTCCGGTAAGACCGAGCATGCCGCTCGCATCGGCAAGAGAGCCGGTGGCGTTGAGCACGATGTTGTTAGCCTGCAGGAACAGGAAGAACGACATCAGGGCAATCAGCGAAGCATGGCCCTTGTTCTTCTTTGCCATGGCGCCGGCGATACCCACGCAGAACAGAATCGAGAGGTTGTTGATGATAAACATCAGCGACTGGTAGACAACGGCGCCCACAAGCTGGAACGGACCGGAGCCCAGTACGGGGACCAAAGCGCAGATGGTCTTGTTGGTCAGAATGATGCCCACAATGAGCAGGATGCCGGCAACCGAGAGATACATCATCGGCTGGACGATCGACTTCGCGAACACCTCCAACGGCGCTTTGAAATTGAACTTCTTTTTTGCGGTCATAGCGGTACTCCCCTTCCTTTTCCGCAAATTAAGACAGATGTGCCCTGGACAAGACCGTGAGCCTTGCCTTATATCAATCGATGTGTGGGCACGTTATGCCTAGAGACCAGGTTCTCCAAGCAGGTTAACAATGTGATATGCGAGATAGCTCTTCTCGGCATCGGTAACGACAACGTTATAGGTAGACGACAAGTGGGCGGCTATGGCGTCCGCGCACGAGAATGCGCACGGATACGCCGTTTCATCGATTCGGAACAGCGCGTCGCCATTGATTTGCCCGGCCGTGGGGTCAAGCGCCCGCTGTGCGAAAAACTGCAGGTGGCGGACGAAACGCTCATAGGGCAACGAGGTGTCATCGAGGGTCGTAGCATAGCGCTTGGAAACAATCGCGAGCACGTCGCGAACAAGCTGGACCGAGACGATTAGACGGTCGGAGCGTTGCGGCATGGTGGCGTTGACGATATGCAGCGTAATGAAGCCCTGCTCTTCTTCGCTCATCTGGATGCCCATATACTCCTTGATAATCTGCAGCGCACGGCCCGCAAGTGCATACTCCTTGCGATAGAACTGCTGGATCTCGAGCAGCAACGGATTCTCACAGGAGACGCCCTTGCGCTCGCGCTCCAAAGCAAGGCTGATATGGTCTGCGAGAGCAATGAGAATCTTGTCGTTGATATCAACATTGAGCTCTCGACGGAGCATCTGAACAATATCTTCGGCAATCATGAGGTTGACGGTGGGGATGGACTCCAAAAGATGTGCCAAGCGGTCAATCGTACGCGAGTCCTGAGAAGTTCCCTTCTGCAACGCGTAGGTCTTTTCGATCGACGCCTCGTCGATGGCATCGCCGGCATGACGGCCAAAGCAGAGGCCTCGCCCGATGACGATGAGCTCGGAGCCATCGTCCGAAGTGACCATTGCGACGTTGTTGTTAAAAACTCGCTTGATAACCACGGTACCCACCACAAGAATTTACTCGGAAAGCCAGATGACAGGCTCTTTAACAGCAACAGGGCCGGAAGCATGCTCACGAAGAGTCGAGTTCTCCGAGCGCTCGCACACGATAACGAAGACCGTGGGATCGAAGCCGGCGGCGCGAACCGCGTCGAAATCGACCTCGAGGAGGGGCTGGCCCGCGTCGACACGGTCACCCTGGGCAACAATCGCATGGAAGCCCTTGCCCTCAAGCTTAACAGTGTCGATTCCGATATGCAGCATCACCTGAGCAGAGCTGTCGTCGGACATGATGCCCAGCGCGTGCTCAGTCGGAAACAGCGCCGCGACGGTGCCGGAAACAGGAGCGCACACCGTTCCCTCTTGGGGAACCACGGCAACGCCATCGCCCACGGCACGGCTGCTAAAAGCAGGGTCATTGGTATTTTCTAGATGAACAAGCTCGCCGGAAACGGGAGCGAGGATTTCGAACTCGGAAGCTGCAGTCTTCTGCTCATCCGAACCGCCCATCAGGCGAGAAAAGAAACCCATGGTGGCATGTCCCTTCATAAATATAGCCCAACCAAAATCAAGCGAATGCATCCATAGAGACACACCCGTTCAAAGACTTTGGTTAGGCCCACGTCCGAGGGACTCGGTAACCTTCCGCATTTCTTTTTACGGGAGCTATTGTAGACAAGCCCAAAGCCGGAACAAACATTATGACCGATGAACGGTATTTTTTCTTCGATAAACGGTATCTATGCGGCACTTAGGGACACTCCTTGTTTGGTGCATTGGGGTCAGGTTGCTTTGCACCAATCATGAGTTGCGGTGAAATAGGGACTAAAAGCCGCTCAAAAGGCCAAAACAGTCCGTATTCCACCGCAACTTCAAGACGTTGGTGCATATGAACCTGTCCCCCTTGCACCAAAAAGGGCCCCGAGCAAAAACATGCCCGGAGCCCTCTGGTCGCCTCGACTTAGAGCGCGACGCGTATGTTACTTGCGCTTGCCGCCGCCGTCACCGGGGCGACGGGAGCTGCCGCCGCGCTTGCCGCCACGGCTGTTGCCATAGCTGCCACGGTTATCGCGACCGCCCGCGCGGCCGCCACGGGAGCCGGCCTGGCTGCCGCCGCGACCACCACGGTAGCCGCCGCGACGCTCTTCGCGGGTATCGTCGTAGTTGCGCCAGTCATCGCGACGATCGCGACTGGCACGCGGGTCGCGACGATCGCGCGACTCATTCGAACGACCGGCGCCGCTGCGGCCACCGTTGCCGCGGGCGCCTTCACGACGCTCAGTGCCGCGGCCACCCTCGCGACCCCCGCGCTCGTCAAAGCGCTTGCCGCCGCGGGCACCACGCTCGTCACGCGAACCACGGCCTTCGCCGCCACGGCGCTCATCACGACCGCCGTGCTCGTCATTACGACCGGAACGACGACGGTCGCCCGAGCCGCGCTTGCCGCCGCGCGAACCGCGGCCCTCGTCCTCGCGCTCAACACGGCGACGACCGCCGCGGTCCTCGTCCTCGCGGCGACGGCGATGCGCCTCACCCTGGAACTGCTTGGCACGGCGCTCGGCACGGTTGCCGCGCGGGGCCTGCTCAGCGGCAGCAGCACCGCCGCGCTCCTCGGCAGCCACCTCGCGGGCCACGCTCTCAACGGCCTCGTCCACGCGAGCCTGAACACCCTCGCGCACGCGGGTCTTGCCGCCGCGCTTGGGACGGCTCGGACGCTCGCCGTCGCCGCGACGCTCGTCGCGACCGCGGTTGGAACGACCGGCCACATCGCCGTAGTCATCGCCGTTGCGCTTGCCGTCGCGACGTGCCTGCTCAAGCTTCTTCTTGCTCTTGGACTTGCCGCGCTTGGTCTTCTTCTTCACCTTAAAGGCCGCAGGGTCGCGCTCGGGATCAACCGCGGGCGGGTTGGGACCCACATGCAGGTCACCGGCCTCGTAGATGTCGGCCGTCTTGTCCATGAGCTTCTCGATCTCGTAGAACTCATCGACATCCTGCTCGGTCACAAACGTGATGGCCCAGCCCAGCTCGCCGGCGCGGCCCGTGCGGCCGATGCGGTGGATGTAGTCGGTCGGCTCGGCCGGCACGTCAAAGTTCACGACGTAGCGCACGTCGCTGATGTCGATGCCGCGGGCGAGCACGTCGGTCGCCACCAGCACGTCGACGGTGCCGTCGCGGAAGGCCGAAAGCGCACGCTCGCGCTGGGCCTGGCTGCGGTTGCCGTGAATCGCGGCGGCCTTGATGCCCTTACGCTCCAGACGACGGCAGCAGCTGTCGGCGCGGTGCTTGGTGCGCATAAAGACGATAGTGCGCTCCGGGCCCTCCTTCTTGAGGAACTCGGGCAGCAGGTTGTTCTTGGCCTCGATAGACACCGGGAACACAAACTGGTCGACGGTGTCGGCGGTCGACGTGGCGGGCGCGATCTCCACGCGTGCCGGGTCGCTCACCAGGTCGGTAATCTCGCCCACGGCCTCCTCGTCGAGCGTGGCCGAGAACAGCAGCGCCTGACGCTCGGCCGGCGTCTCACGCACAATGCGGCGGACGGCGGGCAAAAAGCCCATGTCGAGCATGCGGTCGGCCTCGTCGAGCACCAGCACCTTGACCTCGTCCAGGTGGCAGGCACCCTGCTCGATTAGATCGACCAGACGGCCCGGCGTGGCGACCAGAATGTCGCAGCCGTACTTGAGCGCCGCGGTCTGCGGCTTGTAGCTCACGCCGCCCACGACGGTCACGGCGACATGGCCGGTGACGTCGGCAATCTTGCTCGCGACCTCGTCGATCTGCTGGGCAAGCTCGCGCGTGGGGGTGATGACGAGCATCACGGGGCCGCGACCGTTGCCCTCGGGCTTCTTGGCGCCGCGACGGCGGTTGCGGCCGCCGCGCTCGCGCACGGGCTTGGGCGGAGCGATGTGCTCCAGGTTGTTCATGGTCGGCAGCAAGAAAGCGGCCGTCTTGCCGGTGCCGGTCTGAGCGGCGGCAAGCAGGTCGCGGCCCTCGAGCACCACGGGAATCGAGCCGGCCTGCACGGGCGTCGGCGCCGTGTAGCCCAGGTTCTCGATGGCACGAAGTATCTCGTCCGAAAGGCCCAGCTCGTCAAAGGCGGGCAGGCTCTCGGTCGCGGACTCAACGGTCTCGGCGGCGCTGGCCTCGTCGGCAGCATCAAAGGCAGCCTGAGCCATGGCCTCGCGGGTCTCGTCCAGAATCTCGGCGTCCGTGACGTCGGATACAGAATTACGCATATGTTGTTGTTCCTTATCTGCACGCGTTATGGGCACGGCATGCGGCCGCGCGAGCGTGCTTGGTAGTGCGCTAATACATACAAAAACAGGTGCGCACAGAGAGGACGTTGCTCAGCACGCTGGCGATCGCTTTGGCAGCCATATCACGCGCCGTCCAGACGCAGCGGCCCTAAGCGATGGAGCAGATTCGCCGCCGGTTAGTATACCCGTACTCCGTATGCCCCCACGTAAACCACAGATGACAGGGCGGTCGAGGCCGA
The DNA here is from genome assembly GCA_900541195.1 of uncultured Collinsella sp. Classification (GTDB taxonomy): domain Bacteria; phylum Actinomycetota; class Coriobacteriia; order Coriobacteriales; family Coriobacteriaceae; genus Collinsella. The sequence goes on from UQIY01000046.1 coordinate 16,939, forward strand.
ACACCTTGATTATCGACTTTATCCGAACACCTCCCACATTCATCCGCACATGTGCGGA
>UQIY01000047.1 GCA_900541195.1 uncultured Collinsella sp.
GAGATAGGCTCCGGTCTCGTGGGCTCGGAGATGTGTATAAGAGACAGGTCCACGATAAAGCTATGCCCGACGCGTTCCAGCATGGGAATATCGTTGTAGGTGTCGCCCACGGCGGCGGCGTCGGCGATATCGATGCCCAAGCGCTCGCAGAGATGCGCCACGCCCGAACCCTTGTCGACGCCCAGATTCATAAAGTCGATCCACTCGCGGCCAGCATTGGTGACGTAGAGCTGATCCGAGAATGCAGGGCTGTAGTCCTCGCGAAACGCTGGCTCGGCATCGTAGGCGGGGAAGAAGATCGAAATCTTGTTGGATTCGACGTCAAGGCCCTCAAAGCTATCGACGTAGTTGATCGTGTTGTAGTAGACGCTGATCTCGTCGTGGTATTGATGGTCGCGGGCAAGTACGTAGAACTCGTCGAAGCAGCACAGGACGGGGACGGCGCGCGGATCCTCCGAGGCGCGGCTCAAGACCTGCTGATACAGCGCCACATCGATAGCGCTCTTATAGATGTAGTTGCCGCGATATATTACGCATGCGCCGTTATCGGGGCAAAAAGCGATGCGGCTCTTGATGTCCTCAAACATCTCCTCGAGTTTTGGGGCGGGTCGTCCGCTGGCGGGGCAGAACACGATGCCAGCCTCGGCGAGCTTGTCTAGGCGCTCGTCGAGGCCCTGAGGTAGAACGCGCTCGTCGGTCAGTAGCGTCTTGTCCATGTCGACGGCAATGAGCTTAATGTTTCCGATATTGGCGTCCGATTCGTAAGTTTGCATAAAAGCGAGCCTTTCGTTTCGAGATTGTTTCAGACGTTATAACCATTAACTCGTAGTCGGGCGTATTTTCGCAGGATTGGCGCGCGTTTGCATCACCATTCACAAAGTAATGAAAAAACTTTTCAGAAATTTGAAGTTGTCGCTTGTGCCGCGGGCACTTTAGCGTAATATAACGACCATCGAAAACGGAGACGGAAAAACAACCGCTTACCGAGGAAAAGGTACCGTTTACGATATTAGAATTGCGCCCGGCGATAGGTGAAAGGAGAGGCAGATGCAGTTCGTAAAGATCATCACTACTGCAGACAATGCCATCCGACGCCAGCGCGCAATTTCCCGACGACGATAACAATCGTCTCTGTCCGCATGGGGCGAATTGCCTCAACAGAGTCATTTTGAGGTCGTTGGGTTTTAGCACGACATTGCTGCATGTTTCTAGGGCATGTATGTGCTGATTATTGCTATTTAACCTGATATTGCACGGTATTCGACCTTGAAATGACTTGCAACTGACCGATGTTCTATGTTCTAACTAGCTACCAAGGGCGAAAGGAAACAGCCATGAGCAAGGAAAAAGTCGTTCTCGCATATTCCGGTGGTCTTGATACATCCGTATGTGTCAAGTGGCTCCAGGACGAGAAGAATCTCGATGTCGTTTGCGTCTGCGGCAACGTGGGCCAGGAGGAGACCGGCCTGGATGCCAAGAAGCAGAAGGCGCTCGACCTGGGCGTTCTCGATTGCCAGGTGCTCGACCTGCGTGACGAGTTCTCCGATGAGTTCCTGACTAAGGCCATCGCCGCAAACTCCATGTACGAGAACAAGTACCCGCTGCTCTCCGCTCTGTCTCGCCCGCTGCTCGCCAAGAAGCTTGTCGAGGTCGCTCACGAGTTTGGCGCGACCTACGTCGCCCACGGCTGCACCGGCAAGGGTAACGACCAGGTTCGTTTTGAGGCTGCCGTCAAGGCCCTCGACCCCGAGCTTAAGGTTATCGCTCCGGTTCGCGAGTGGGATCTGAAGTGCCGTCCCGACGAGGTCGCCTACGCTCACGCCCATAACGTGCCGGTTCCCGAGGGTGCCAACGACAACCCCTATTCCATCGACGACAACCTGTGGGGTCGTGCCATTGAGTGCGGCCACCTGGAGGATCCCTGGAACGAGCCGCTCGACGACGCTTGGGTTATGACCAAGAATCCGGAGGACACGCCGGACACCCCGACGTATACCGAGATTGAGTTTGAGGCCGGCAAGCCCGTCGCCGTCGACGGCAAGAAGATGAAACTCTCCGAGATCGTCATCGCCCTCAACAAGGTTTCGGGCGACAACGGCTTTGGCCGTCTCGACCTGGTTGAGGATCGTCTGGTGGGCCTCAAGAGCCGCGAGTGCTATGAGGTTCCTGGCGCCCTGACGCTCATCACCGCCCACAAGGCGCTCGAGGACATTTGCGTCGAGGGCGACCTGCTCAAGACTAAGATTAAGCTCGAGCAGGATTGGGCCACCGCCGTGTACAACGGCCAGTGGTACAGCCCGCTCAAAAACGCGCTCGACGCTTTTATGGCCGACACCCAGAAGTTCGTGACCGGCACCGTCCGTCTGAAGTTCTTTAAGGGCAACTGCCATGTCGTCGGCCGCAAGAGCCCCTTCAGCCTCTACGACTACGGCCTGGCCACCTACGACCGCGACACCACGTTTGACGAGAAGGCCAGCGCCGGCTTTATCGAGATCGATACGCTGTCGCTCAAGACGTGGGCTAAGGTCCAGGGTCCCAGCTCTGCTGCCGCCCAGGCTTAAGCCTCCCTTTCCTTGGTATTCGCGCGGCCCATCCGCGTGATACATAACGGGCGCACGGGGTCCCTACCTTTCGTTATGCTTGCTGACACTTCTTAACATCGGTGGCCCCTACGTTCCGCCCGCGTATTTGATGCCGCGTCTGCGGCTGAGTCCGAGCCCCGCCGGGGTTATCCGGCGGGGCTCCTTCTATCAATTTGGCGGCTCTGCGCCTATATATATGAGGAGTATCCATTATGTTCAATGCTGTCGCGCATGCCTTACTTGCCCTCGCGCCCGAGTTCGATGCTGCAAAGGTCGAGGACGTCCCTATGAGCCTGAAGGCCTGGATCGATGATTCGCAGGGCAACATCCGGAGGGAGACGTTGGGCGCCAAGTGCATGGTGCGTCACTTCTTTGCAAATTAGCTACATGGCCCAGCGCATGGCAGGGAGTGTGTAAAACTAGCGGTTGAAAAATCGCTTTAGTGACAGGGCGCATTGCTTTGGGCGCTTGTTTTGGTATTTGATGAAAGGGGACGGTTCCATGGCTCTTTGGGGCGGTCGTTTTGAGGCGGGCGTGGCCGAGGTCACGCAGGAGTTTGGCGCGTCGCTGCCGGTCGACAAACATCTCTATAAGCAGGATATCGCCGGATCTAAGGCACATGCCAAGATGCTGGCGGCCCAGGGCATTATCAGCGCCGAGGACGAGCAGGCGATTGCCGAGGGCCTGACCGGAATCGAACAGGATATCGATGCCGGCAACTTCACCTTCGACATCAACGACGAGGACATTCATATGTCCATCGAGAGCGAGCTGACGCGCCGCATCGGCGAGGCCGGCAAGCGCCTGCATACCGGGCGTTCGCGCAACGACCAGGTTGCGACCGATACGCGCCTGGGCGTCAAGGCGCTGGCCAAGGAGCTCATGGAGGCCAATCTTGAACTGCGCCATGTGCTGGTGGATGCGGCCAAGAAGTACGACAAGGTGATTCTGCCGGGCTATACGCACATGCAGCACGCTCAGCCCGTGCTGCTGTCGCATCATCTGCTGGCGTATTCCTGGATGTTCGCGCGCGACTTTACACGCCTGAAGGCCGCCTTTGATGCCGCCGACAACTGCCCGTTGGGTGCTGCCGCTCTTGCCGGTACGAGCTATCCGCTCGATCGTCAGATGACGGCTGCCGAACTTGGCTTTGCGGGTGTGATTCCCAACTCGCTCGATGCGGTTTCCGACCGTGATTTCCTGCTCGATCTGCATTACGCCGGCTCCGTCATGGCCATGCACCTGTCGCGTCTTTCCGAGGAGATCGTGCTGTGGTCGAGCTCCGAATTTGGCTTTATCACGCTTTCCGACTCCTACTCCACCGGCTCGTCCATCATGCCGCAGAAGAAGAATCCCGACTTTGCCGAGCTTATCCGCGGCAAGAGCGGCCGAGTCTATGGCAACCTGGTGCAGCTGCTCGTGACCATGAAGGGCCTGCCGCTTGCTTATAACAAGGACTTGCAGGAGGACAAGGAGGGCGCCCTCGATACCGCCCATACGCTCATGCAGTGCCTGTCCGTTATGGCCGGTATGATTTCGACCTGGACCGTCAACGAGGATGCCATGGCGCGCGAGTGCGGTGTGGGGCACCTTGCCGCCACCGATGTTGCCGATTACCTGGCCAAGCGTGGCCTGCCGTTCCGCGAGGCACATGCCGTGGTGGGCCATTTGGTCCTGATGTGTGAGAAGCGCGGCTGCAACCTTGAGGACCTGCCGTTTGAGGTGTTCCAGGAGGCGAGCCCGCTCTTTGAGCACGACATTACCGAGGCGCTCGACATCCCGTCGATTGTCGCCGCGCGCACGACCGAGGGCGGCACCGCCCCTGCCGCCGTTGCCGTGCAGCTGCAGCGTGCCGAGGCACAGCTTGAGGCCGACAAAGGCGTGTTTGGATCGCTGACCAAGGTCGTCGAAATGGGCCACGGGGTAAAGTAGGGGTTTGGCTGAAGCCGTTTTGGCCATGTATTGATAAATTGTTTTTGTTTACGGGCGTCTGCTGTTGCGGGCGCCCGTTTTTTGTTGCTATGGGGGAGGGGCTTGTCGTGAACTTTTGTAGGACCTTTGGGCAGGTTGTGTAAGGGGTACGTTCACAGGCGGCAACCGACCGTCTGCTTGGTTCGATGCGGTTGATGGGCGGTCGGATGGTACTCTAATCGGGCTTCGAAACAGAAGTGACACATATGGAGCGCTTTAATAAATTGTAGCGTTTCAATAAACAGCTTTTTGTTTAACTGCAGCTAAAACTCTGTTACGATGCAGTCCAGGCGGGTGTCGGAATGGGACTTGGGCACGCGCGAACCTACTTGAAAGGCTACCTTATGGCTATCGAGAAGACCTTCATCATGATTAAGCCCGACGCCGTGCGCGATCGCAAGATCGGCGAGATTGTTGCTCGCATCGAGCGCAGCGGCCTTGTCATCGAGCGCATGGAGATGACCACGCTCGAGCGCGCTACCGTCGAGGAGCACTACGCCCATCTGGCCGACAAGCCCTTCTTTGGCGGTCTCTGCGACTTTATGACGAGCGGTCCGGTCGTCAAGATGGTCGTTTCCGGTCTCTCCGCTGTCTCCAAGATGCGCACCCTTATGGGTGCTACCAACCCGCTTGATGCTGCCCCCGGCACCATTCGCGGCGACTTCGCTGTCGATGTCAACGCCAACGTGATCCACGGCTCCGACTGCCTGGAGAACGCCGAGATCGAGATCAAGCGCTTCTTTGGCTAAACCAGCTTTGACTCCTTAAAGCTGTTAGCGTGTGGCTTGGGCGCCGCGGAACTCCGTCCGCGGCGCCCTTTATATTCCAGTAGATTTCTGGTAACAGCGTAGAAATCTATTAAAGAGTCCCCGTCCGGATGTGTGCTCCGGGCGGGGGCTGGCGTTAGCGTTTGGCTTTGTAAGTCTTTAAGCCTCGTCGACGACCTTGAGTCCGCGGGTCTGGTCGATTTCGTTGAGGAGATTGACGCGACGCTCGTGGCGGCCGCCCTCAAACTCGGCGTCGAGCCACTCGTCGACGATCATCTTGGCGAGCTCGGAGCCCACGACGCGGGCGCCAAAGGCGAGTACGTTGGTATTGTTGTGCATGCGCGAGAGCTTGGCGCTGAAGGGTTCGGAGCACACGACGGCGCGTACGCCCTCGACCTTGTTGGCGGCCAGGCTAATCCCGACACCGGTGCCGCAGATCAGGATGCCCAGGTCGACGTCGCCGTTGGCAACGGCCTTACCCACCTTGTAGCCGGCGATTGGGTAGTCAAAGCTCTCGGAGGTGTCGGTGCCAAAGTTCACGACCTCGCAGCCGCGCTCCTTCAGGTGCTCGGAGATGATGTTCTTGAGCTCGACGGCGGCGTGGTCGTTGCCGATACCGATCTTCATGGATGGTTCCTCTCTGGTCTGTGCGGCGAGATTGCTAAAGGTTTTACCGCGTTCGACTGCATGATAGCGCGACTTTTGCGTAAACGCTCGGGCGTTTTTTGGTCAAACGCTTTAGTTTGCAGCAAGACTATCTTTTCATGAATGAATGCTGTCAGATTGCGCTTGAACGCCGTCCGCCGGAACCATGGTTGCGGTTTTTGATGCATTGTTATCAAATAAAAGAGCTAACTCTTTTTGAGAGCCCAGTCCGTTATACAAGTAGGAGATACCTATGCCTGCCGATTCCCTTCGTGATACCGCGTTTTGCGATGTTTTGAACCGCGAGCTTGTCTGTGCGCTCGGATGCACCGAGCCCATTGCCGTTGCCTATGCAGCGGCGTTGGCGAGCCAGACGCTCGGTTGCGAACCCGATCATATGGATGTTGCCTGCTCGGGCAACATCATCAAGAACGTTAAGAGCGTGACTGTGCCCAACTCGGGCGGTATGCACGGTATTGAAGCGGCGGCCGTGCTGGGTGCCGTGGGCGGCGACGCCAAGAGCGCGCTCGAGGTGCTCGAGAGCGTTGACGATAAAGACCGTGCTCGTGTGGCCGAGCTCCTCGCCGATGCCGGCTACTGCGATGTGTCGCTTGTCGAGGGTGTGCCCAACCTCTACATCAAGGTGACTGCCACGGCCGGGGGCCATACCGCGGTCGTCGAGATTACCGACCACCACACCAATGTCACGTGCCATACGCTCGACGGTATTCCGGTGTGTGGCAAGTCGGCGGGGGAGTGTGCCGCCTGCGCCGAGCGCGTCGTGGCCGAGCGTGCCGCAGATAGCGCTGACACGCCCATGTCGATTGAGGCCATCATCGATTTTATCGAGGGCGGCGACATTGAGGACGCCCGCGCTGCCGTTGAGCGTCAGATTGTGCTGAATGGCGCGATCAGTGCCGAGGGCCTGGCGCACGCTTGGGGCGCCGAGGTGGGTCGAACGCTGCTGGGTGCTCGTGCCGATGACGTCGCCTGCCGCGCCCGTGCCCGTGCGGCCGCAGGGTCCGACGCCCGCATGAACGGTTGCGCGCTGCCGGTCGCCATTGTGTGCGGCTCGGGCAATCAGGGCATTACCTGCGCATTGCCCGTCATGGAGTATGCCGAGTACCTGCGTTGCGACCACGAGCGCCTGGTGCGCGCCGTGATGCTGTCCGATCTTATCGCCGTGCATATCAAGAGCTATATCGGTGCACTCTCGGCGTTTTGCGGTGCTATTTGCGCCGCATGTGGTGCCGGTGCCGCGATTACCTGGCTGTGTGGTGGCACGCGTGAGCAGATCGGCGCGACGGTCTCGAACACGCTCGGCAACGTTGGTGGCATCGTGTGCGATGGCGCCAAGGCGAGCTGCGCCGCCAAGATTTCCGCTGCCGTCGATGCGGCGATTCTGGGCCACGATATGGCCATGCAGGGCCGCGGCTTCCGTGCCGGCGAGGGCCTGATCCAGGATACCGTCGAGCAGACAATCGCCAGTATGGGCTATGTGGGCCGTGTGGGCATGAAAGACACCGACGTCGAGATCCTCAACATTATGATCGGCAAGACTCGAGTCTGTTAGTTCATTGGTTCCGCCGTTCTACCGAACGGCGGACCGGTCGACGCTGCAAGCCCGCCAGAGCGGCAATCTGCCTTTCAACTTCTGCGGCATGACCAGAAGGTCAATGCCGCCTTGTTTCAAGGCACCTTGCTCGCTCTGGCGGGCTTTCGCTGTCGTTGCCATAACATCGGCGTTGTCTTTGTAATGTGACAAAGGGACGGTCTATTTGTCACATTTTTCTCAACCTGCGGTGCTATTTTGTTTGGTGGGAGGGGTCCTATGACAGTTCGTCGGCTACTTGATGTTCGTAGAAGGCTTCGACTACGGCGTTAAAGTCGCGGGCGAAGTCTTCCATGGTTCCGCACCAGGTGGCTCGGCTGGGTTTTCCCTGGCCAACATAGGCAGTTTGAATGCCGCAGGCGGGGCTGGGGAAGTCGCGCTTGGGATCGTTGCCCACCATAAGGACCTCGTGCGGCTCGAGCCCCATCACCTGAAGCTGTTCAAGATAATAGGTGGCATCGGGCTTGCAGCGGGTGGTGTTTCCCATGTGCGTCACGAGCTCAAAGGGGGCGTCGGCCAGGTCGCCCCAGCCCATGCGGCACTCGATGGCCCCCTGCGGAAAGCTGGGGTTGGTAAAGAGCGCGCAGCGCAGCCCTGCATCCTGTACGGCCTGGAGAGCGGCGTGTGCGCCCGGCATGGCGTGGGCGTTGATGACATCGTCATTCTTGTGCGGAAGCACTTCGCGGTCGTAGTAGGTAAACGCCTCATAGATGAGGGGATCGGAGAGGCAGATGCCGCACCTACGCTCGACCTCGGTGCGGTAAAACTCAAGATTGGTGCGGTTGTCCGTGCCGCTTCGGCGGTTGGCGTTGAGGTCGACCAGGATGGTGCCGAGGCGCGCCATCGTGCCACCTCGGCTGCGTCGTCCGATATCCGCGAGCATCGACGAGACATCCTTAAAATAGCGAAGGATGAACGCGTTGAGGTTGATGCTAAGAAGCGTCTCGTCCATATCGAAAACGACTGCTTTGAGCACGCGGGCACCTTTCTCGATAAATCGTTCCAGAATCGTTGCTCCGGATACTTTACCCCAAAGCCGTATGCCTAACTGCCTATCGTCAATTTATGGAGACGGTCGTCCACAAGATTGCGAAAAAGTCTCCATACGAGTAAAAAATCGCAGTTCGCGCTTGAAATCGAAGTAATTTCCCCGTAATCTATACGAACGTGATTGCATAAGCGTCACATTAGTATCTGTCGGCTCCCGAGTGTTCCTAAACGTTGTGTGCTTGTCGCACCCTTCTGTAGGTCCTAGCAATCGGGGCCCCGTAGTTCGAAAGGGGTCCACCTTTGAGTGAGATTCAGAACTCGTCCATTTTCTCTCTTGACGATGTCAATGAGGAGGAGATGAACAACCTCATCGACGGTACGATTACCGACTTTGATGAGGGCGATCTCGTTAACGGCACTGTCGTTAAGATCGAGCATGACGAGGTGCTCGTTGACATCGGATTCAAGTCCGAGGGCGTTATCCCGGTCCGCGAGCTGTCCATCCGTAAGGACGCTAACCCTGCAGACATCGTTGCACTCGGTGATCCCATCGAGGCTCTGGTTCTCCAGAAGGAGGACAAGGACGGTCGTCTGGTCCTGTCCAAGAAGCGTGCCGAGTACGAGCGTGCTTGGAACCGCATCGAGGAGAAGTTCAACTCCGGCGAGAACGTCGAGGGCGAGGTTATCGAGGTTGTCAAGGGCGGCCTGATCCTCGACATCGGCCTGCGTGGCTTCCTGCCCGCTTCCCTCGTCGACCTCCGTCGCGTCAAGGACCTCACCTCCTACATGGGTACCCGCATCGAGGCCCGCGTCATCGAGATGGACCGCAACCGCAACAACGTCGTCCTCTCCCGTCGCGTCGTGCTCGAGGAGTCCCGTAAGGCCGAGCGCTCCGAGATCCTGTCCAAGCTCAAGTCTGGCATGCGTCTCCAGGGCACCGTTTCCTCCATCGTCGACTTCGGCGCCTTCGTCGACCTCGGCGGTATCGACGGCCTCATCCACATCTCCGAGCTCTCTTGGAACCACGTCAACCATCCTTCCGAGGTTGTCAAGGTCGGCCAGGAGGTCGAGGTCGAGGTTCTCGACGTCGACCTCAACCGCGAGCGCATCTCCCTGGGTCTCAAGCAGACCACCGAGGATCCGTGGCGTGCACTGGTCAAGAAGTACCCCGTCGGCGCTATCGTCGAGGGCACTGTGACCAAGCTTGTTCCGTTCGGCGCTTTCGTCGACCTGGGCGAGGGCATCGAGGGCCTGGTGCACATCTCCGAGATGGCCAACAAGCACGTCGATCAGCCTTCTCAGGTCACCCATGTGGGCGACAAGGTTCAGGTCAAGGTCATGGAGATCGACCTCGACCGTCGTCGTATCTCCCTGTCCATGAAGTCTGCTGCTGAGACTCTGGGCGTCGAGATCGAGGTTACCCCGCTGCCTTCCGAGAAGAAGGACGAGGAGACCGACGCCGAGTAAATCGGTTTGACGATCACTTGTTTTAAGGGATCCGTCCGCAATGGACGGGTCCCTTTTTGCATTTGGCGCCGAGATGCGCAATGCTGCCGGGCTGTCCACACGTTATTTGGTTGTCGATGCATAAAAAATGCCGACATCCCGCCTCGGGGAGGAGGCGGGAACGCACCGAGTAGACGGAGGGGTGCGGAGCGCGGTCGCGTCTCGACTGACGACGTTGCCCATCGACGACCCTATTGTACTGTATAGCGCGGTTCTTGGTTTATCGTGTCGAACGCTTGTGTTGTGCCATTGCCTGCGGCAACGGTGTGCTACACTCTTGCACTGCTGAGTGGGCCAGACGGTCGCGCGATGTGCTGATTGCAGCACGCGTGAGGAAAGTCCGGGCTCCAGAGGGCGGGATGCCGGCTAACGGCCGGGCGGAGTGATCCGACGGAAAGCGCCGCAGAAAAGAAGACTCCCACCTGCGCCGCAAGGCGTAAAGGGAAAAGCTGAAACGGTGGTGTAAGAGACCACCAGCGTCGTGGCAACACGGCGGCTTGGCAAGCCCCATCCGGAGCAAGCGCGAATAGGAACGCTATGGGCCGGCCCGGTCCGCGTTCGGGTAGCGTGCGTGGAGCTGCACGGTAACGTGCAGACAAGATAAATGACCGTTCACGACAGAACCCGGCTTATAGGCCCACTCGGCACTTTGTTGACGCTGCGAACCCGTCAGCGCGGCAATCTGCCTTTCAAGCCTTCGGGCATGACCATAAGGTCAATGCCCTCGTCTTTCAAGGCACCTTGCTCGCGCTGACGGGTTCTCGCTGTTGGCGACGGCATCATTGGCGCTTCCGTTCTTGTTGGCGAGGGCAATGGTACTGCCTTTGCCGTATTATTGAGGCTGTTTGTTGCTTTGCTTGTTGTTGAGGGGCTTTGTTGGACAGCTATTTTACTCTGCAATCGAATACTGAGGCTTCGGGCGAGTTTGTGGACCGCAAGAGCCGGTTTATTGCCCAGCTGGTCCATATTGAGTCCGAGGATGAGGCGAATGCCTTTATCGAGACCGTTCGCAAGCGCCATTACGACGCTCGACACAATGTTCCCGCTTGGATTTTGGTCGATGGACGTGAGCGCCAGAGCGATGACGGCGAGCCGAGCCGCACGAGCGGGATGCCGACGCTCGAGGTGCTGCGCGGTGCGGGGCTCAAAAATGTTTGCTGCGTGGTGACGCGCTATTTTGGCGGCACGCTGTTGGGGCCTGGCGGATTGGTGCGCGCCTATACTGCGGCGACGCAGGCGGCGGTGGCCGCGGCTCAGGAGGCCGGGCAGATCGTTGAGATGACAAGCGTCGTGCCTGTTGACGTGCATGTGGCCTATCCGCAGTATGGGCAGGTGCTTCGTTTGGCGCAGGATTCGGGTGCCAAGGTTTCGGATACCGATTACGCGGATGACGTGACACTTCATTTGGTGTTTAAGGCGGGGGAGCAGGAGCCGTTTTGCGCTAAGATGCGCGAGCTTATGGCGGGGCGCGAGGAGATCGAGATCGGCGCCCCCGAGTTTGCGGAGTTCTAACGGCGACGGCCGGCGTGCTTTTGGATGGATCCCAAGCGCGCCGGCCGTCGTTTTATGTTGCTGCCGTTTACTGGGCGAGCTGCTTTAGCACATCGCAGGCGATCTCGACGGCATCGTCGATGCAACCGGGGCAGCTGCGGATCGGACCCTTATCCGATCCGATGCCCTTGAGCGTACCGCAGACGGTCGTCGTGTTCTTCTCGCCAAAACGCTTGGCGATCTCGCGCGACAGCTTGTAGGTCTGGCCTTTGGTCTTGGGGTTTTCCATGCCGTCGCTCATTACAAAGCCCATGATGGCCACGGCGCCCGAGATGGCGCCACAGGTTTCGGTCATGCCGCCCATGCCGGCACCAAAGCCCTCGGTGAGGATAAAGGCGGTCTGGGGGTCGAGCCCGACGGCGGGCGCGAGCGTGCAGGCGACGGCCTGTGCGCAGTTGAAGCCGCGGACGTGGTACTCGGCAGCCTGAGCCTGACAGGCGGTGATGTCGAGCTGGGCCGTATCGATTTGCTTCATCGTTGTCTCCTTGGTCACGGTGTACCCGCCTATGGTACCCGTGCCGGTGCATGTAATCATCGAGAGCTCCATCTATGCCTCATTTTTATCTATCGAACAAATGCCTAAGGTTGAGACAAACACCCTCGATTCATTTGTCTCATAACCCACCCTGGCGATGGGTTGAGAGGGGTGTGCGGTAGCGGTATCGTGAACAGAATAAAACAAAACCCAAGTAAGGGAGTTGGATATGAGCGAGCAGACCATCGGTACGACGTGTGTTCAGGGCGGTTATCGCCCGGGTGATGCGGAGCCGCGTCAGGTGCCTATCTACCAGTCCACCACATGGAAGTACGACACGTCCGAGCACATGGGCAAGCTGTTCGACTTGGAGGAGTCGGGCTACTTCTACAGCCGTCTGCAGAACCCCACGTGCGATCTGGTTGCCGCCAAGATCTGCGAGATGGAGGGCGGTACCGCTGCGATGCTCACGAGCTCGGGCATGGCTGCGAACTTCCTCGCGATCTTTAACGTGGCCGGCGCCGGCGATCACGTGGTCGCAAGCTCTGCTATCTACGGCGGCACGTACAACCTGCTCGCCCATACCATGGAGCGCATGGGTCTGACCTGCACGTTCGTTGCCCCCGACTGCACCGACGAGGAGCTCGAGGCAGCGTTTGAGCCCAATACCAAGCTTGTCTTTGGCGAGACGATTGCCAACCCTGCCCTTGCCGTGCTCGATATTGAGCGCTTTGCCAAGGCCGCGCATGACCACGGCGTGCCGCTGATGGTCGACAACACCTTCCCGACACCCGTGATGTGCCGTCCCTTTGAGTGGGGCGCCGACATCGTTACGCACTCCACCACCAAGTACATGGATGGACATGCTGCCTACCTGGGCGGCGTGATCGTCGACCACGGCCAGTTTGACTGGATGGCCCATGCGGACAAGTTCCCGGGTCTCACTACGCCCGACGAGAGCTACCACGGCGTGACGTATGCCGAGAAGTTCGGTCGCGAGGGCGCCTTCATTACCAAGGCCACCGCTCAGCTCATGCGCGATCTTGGCCCCATGCAGAACCCGCAGGCGGCGTTTTTCCTGAACAGCTCGCTCGAGAGCCTGCACGTGCGTATGCCGCGTCATTGCGAGAACGGCCTGGCCGTTGCCAAGTTCCTGCAGAGCCATCCCAAGGTGCGCTTCGTGAGCTATCCGGGCTTGGAGGGCGACAAATACTATGACCTGGCTCAGAAGTACATGCCCAACGGTACCTGCGGTGTCGTGAGCTTTGGCTTTAACGGTGGTCGTGCGGCGGCCGAGACTTTTATGAAGAGCCTCAAGCTCGCCCAGATCGCCACGCATGTGGCCGACGCCCGCACTTGCTGCCTGCATCCCGCTAACGCTACGCATCGCCAGATGAACGATGAGGAGCTCATCGCCTGTGGCATTTCCGCCGACATGGTACGCCTGTCGTGCGGCCTCGAGGACACGGCCGATCTGATTGCCGACCTTGAGCAGGCGCTCGAGCAGTGCTAGGCTAGCGTTCGCACAAGGCGCCGATGCTGGCAGAAATCTTCGGCGACCTTTCGTTCCGATTCCGTAGGCGGGACCCCAATCGCGACTGTTTGCAGGCGATTGGGGCCCCGTTTTTGCGTTGCGCCACTCGAAAGGATGGATATGGAGAAAACCGCAGAGCAGCTGCGCCGCGAGCACATTGCCCTTGAGGGCGACACCCATGGCAAGAACAAATGGGCGATTCTGTTTACCGTGCTCATCATGACGTTTATGTCGTGTCTGGATTCGACCGTCGTGACCGTGGCGCTGCCCGTGATGCAAAAGGAGCTGGGCGTGGGCCTCGATCGCATTCAGCTGGTGAGCTCGGTGTATCTGCTTGCGACGTGCGTGGCTATGCTGCCGTTTGGCCGCCTGGGCGACGTGCGCGGCAAGGTCGGCGTATTCCAGCTGGGCGTAATCGTCTTTACGGCCGGTTCGCTGCTTTGCGGCCTTTCGGCCTCGCTTGAAGTTCTTATTCTGGCACGCATCGTTCAGGGCGTCGGTTGCGCGGCGGCCATGGCCAACAACATGGGTATCATCACCGAGTCGTTTCCGGCTCGCGAGCGCGGTCGTGCCATGGGTATTCTTGCGACCTTCGTGGCCCTCGGCATGATGTGTGGTCCCGTGCTCGGCGGCATGCTGGTGGCAAGCTTTCCCTGGGAGAGTATCTTCCTCATCAACCTGCCTATTGGCGTTATCTCGTTTATCGTGGGGCTCTACACGCTGCCGCATGTTAAGCCGGAGGCCGGTGAGCGCCCCATGTCCCTTGCCGATGCCGCTCGTCGCTGCTTTGCAAATTCGGCCTTCACTATCAACCTTGCCTGCATGCTCATCGTGTTCGTTGGCATTGGCGCATCCGAGTTTATTCTGCCGTTCTATTTTCAGGACGCCCACGGCTTTGGTTCCGACATTTCCGGACTGCTCTTTTTGGCGTTGCCGATGGTGAATGCCTTTATCGGCCCGCTTTCGGGTACGGTTTCGGACCGTGTTGGCTGCGAGGGCCCCACGGCGGTCGGCCTGGGCGTGTACGTGTGCGGCCTCTTTGCGGTAAGCACGCTCGACGAGCACTCTTCTATCCCTGTAATCGTGTGTTGCGTCGCGTTTATGTCGTGCGGCACGTCGATTTTCCAGAGTCCCAATAACTCGCTGTATATGGGCTCGGCTCCGCGCGAAGCGCTCGGCTTTGCGGGCAGTCTGGGTAGCCTGGCACGCTATGCGGGTATGGCAGTGGGCATTACGGCGGCGTCGCATATCCTGTATGGGCAGATGAGCGTTGCGATGGGCGAGGCCGTGACCAGTTTTGTTGCAGGACGTCCGGATGTGTTCCTGTTCGGCTTTCGCTCGGTGTTCTACGTACTCATGGCTGTGGCCGCCGTGGGCTTTGCGCTCGCCCTGGTGCGTTTGGTGAAGATACGCGCCCGCCATTAGCGTGTTGGGAGGCCGTCTGCCACGATTTGCGTTGTCCCAAAAAGACTGGTTTGTGGTGCGATGCGGCTTGTGGGGCGGGCGGGGGTCGGTCCGTGGTAGACTATCGAGCAACGTTTATTAATCGCGCGGTATCGTTGCCGCGAGAAGGGGTTGCGCCATGCAGGAGCTTGAGGATCGTATTCGCCATGACGGCATCGTAAAGGCCGGTAACGTCCTTAAGGTTGATGCCTTCCTCAACCACCAGTGCGACGTTGAGCTGTTTGACCACATGGGTGCCGAGTGGGCCCGTCTGTTCGAGGGCGTCGAGATCAACAAGATCCTGACGATTGAGGCTTCGGGCATTGGCATGGCTTGCATCGCGGCTCAGCATTTTGGCGGTGTGCCGGTGGTCTTTGCCAAGAAGGCGCAGTCCATCAACCTCGACGGCGAGCAGTATGCCACGACCATCTACTCCTTTACCAAGCAAAAGGAGTACCCGGTCATCGTTGGTAAGCGCTTCCTGTCCGAGGGCGACAAGGTCCTGATTATCGACGACTTCTTGGCCAACGGCTGCGCACTCGAGGGTCTTATCAAGATTTGCGAGGCCGCGGGTGCCGAGGTGTCCGGTATTGGCATTGCAGTGGAGAAGGGCTTCCAGGGCGGCGGCGATAAGCTCCGCGAGCGCGGCTTCCGCGTTGAGAGCCTGGCCCGTATCGCCGATATGGACTGCGAGACCGGCGAGATCACCTTCGCCTAAGCGCGCAACACAAGCGATTGGTATGCGATGTGACAAAGGGACTGTCCCTTTGTCACATTTTTTGTATGAGGGGAGGTGTTGATATGGATGAGAACAAGATGGGATGGCGCGAGTATGCGCGCTATGCCGAGATGTCGGCCGAAGAGTTGGCGCGCGATTGCGAGGTGCAGGTGTTTCGCGCGACGGGTCCGGGCGGACAAAGCGTGAACACGACGGACTCGGCGGTGCGCATGAAACATATCCCTTCGGGAATTACCGTGACGGCGCGCGAGAGCCGCAGTCAGTTCCAAAACCGTAGTAGCTGCCTACGTAAGCTGCGCGCTGAGCTTGAGCGCCGCGGACGTCCACCGCGCCGACGCGTAAAGACCAAGGTGCCTCAGCGCTCTCGCCAGCGCAGGCTCAATGATAAGCACTTCAACGCCATTAAAAAGGCCAACCGTCGCAAGCCGGGCAGCGACGAATAGCCTCCTCATAAGTTGCGGTGAAATAGGGATTGTTTTCCGGCTTTACCTGCATAAACAGTCCCTATTTCACCGCAACTTAGGTGGGGCTAGCGGGTGGGGTGCCAGACGTGGAGGGCGCCGCCGAGGATGTCGACCTCGATGCGCGAGGCGACAACGGGCTCGCCGTCGGCTTGGATGGGGTAGTCGGGCTCCTCGAACGTGAACTCGGCATGGCGGCAGCGGCGCATGCGAACCGGTGGCAACTTGGTATGGTGGCCGTCCTTGGCCGAAAGGAACATGGGCAGGGCAACCGCGCGAGGGACAGGGCCGCATGCGTAGCAGACGTCGAGCATGCCGTCGCAGGGGTCGGCATCGGGGCAGATGCGATAGCCCGAGCCATACGTGGGGCCCAGCTGAATCGCCATGATGATCGCCCTCACGCGCTCGGCGGGCGCGCCGTCAAAGCTGACTGTCATGGGGTAGTTGCGATAGCGCAGGCCAAACTGCTCAAGTCCCGAGAGGGTGTAGAGCGGAGCGCCCGTCAAGCCGGTCTTTTTGCGCAGTTCGGTGGTGCCAAGGCCGATGGCGGCATCAATACCGACGGAGAGCGTCTGGTCGTAATACTCGACGATCGCCTCGCCGCTGCCGCTTGTGGGGTTCCATGAGCGAATCCGCCCGATGTCCTGACGTTGCAGCTCACAGGTGAGC